>DUPE01000116.1 GCA_012838475.1 Clostridiaceae bacterium | reverse complement strand
CTTCCCCATCGTCAACGCCAATCTCTACATCAGACCCACCGAAACCAATTTATTCAAGCCCTACCATATCCTGGAGATCGAGGGCATTCGCATTTTATTCATCGGTATTATCACGGAAGAAGTTATCGCTGTAAGCAAGAGCGAGCCGCTGATCGGCTCCTTCATCTGCATCGAGGACGCAGCCCGCGAAATAGAATATATCTGCAACAGCTACAAGGACATTGACATAGATCTCACCGTCCTGCTGACACATATCGGTTATGAGCAGGATCTAAAGCTTGCCAAGCTTTTGCCCAAGGAAATCGGTGTAGATCTGATCATAGGGGGCCACAGCCACACAATACTGGAGCAGCCCGCAGAGGTAAATGACATCCTGATTGCCCAGGTTGGCGCCGGTTCCGAGCAAATCGGCCGTTTCGATCTGCTGATCAATATGGATACCAATTCTGTTCATGAATACAGCTGGCAGACTGTCCCTATAAATGATCAGCATTGCCCGCGCGATCCGGTAATGGATGAATTGCTGGGCGGCTATCAGGCGGAAATTGACGGCAAGTACAATACCGTTATCTGCCGCCTGCCGCGAAAACTTGAGCATGACAGACGCTTCCGCGAAACTGAACTGGGCAATCTCTTTGCAGATATTCTCCACTATCAGCTCGGCGTAGATATAGTGATGCTGGCCTCAGGCTCGATCAGGAAGAAATCGCTGCCCCGTCTGGTTACCCGTTCAGTTCTGATGGAAATTTATCCCTATGTCGAATCCATGATTAGCTTCAGTGTCAGCGGTCTAATGCTACGCGATATGCTCTCACATCTGATGCAGACGCTCTATCATGAGGGTGGGCGTGAGTTTTATCAGTGGAATAAAGACTTGCGTGTCGAAGTTCTGGCGGACGGAGAAATCGGCAGTATTGAGATGCAAGGCGAGCCTCTCGACCCCAAGGCCCAATACCGCGTAGCTCTGCAGGAATATCACTATGGCATTATAGACGAAAATTTCGGGCTGACGCATGACGATCTGGCAGATAACGGCAGAGTCCGAGTGGTGAGCACTTCTTCACAGGATAATATCATTGAGTATATGAAGACGCAGAAGATCCCCTACAGTCCTTGTGATGGACGGATCACCCTGCACACTCCGCTCGAAGACAGATAGCTTCCCATTGTCTCTGTGTCAGCAACCCTCTGTAAGAAGCCTCGAAAACAGGTAGATCCACCTTATTATATTCAGGGTGCTCTTTGAAAAACTCTTTCAAGTAACGTCGGTTTCTCAATATCCCTTTTCGCCGAGAAAGCACCCGAAAAATCCGGCCACCCATCCGGATTATCTTGTCATCGTAATCTCCCTTGTCCTCAACGTGCACAAGAAAATAAACTGAATAATTGATCTATCAATAGCTCTATAAACATTCATTAAGAATGTTTCAATGCCACCGAGATTCATTTGATGAACAATGTGCAATACTCTATTCACTCTTGTCACTCAACAACAAAGAATTTATAGGCATTATAGGCTCAGTAGCTTTTCTCGAATCTCCAGGCATCGCGGCACATATCCAAGATGCTTCGCTCCGCCTTCCAACCTAATTCAATTCCCGCTTTCTTTGTATCTGCATAGGATTTAGCAATATCCCCGGGGCGCCTCTCAACTATTTCATAAGGTATCTTAAGATTATTAGCCTTTTCAAACGCTTGTACCAGCTCAAGAACGGAAGTACCTTGACCTGTGCCGAGATTAAAAACATGTACACCCTCTGGAAGCTTCTCCAGTGCCGCAATATGTCCTTTTGCCAGGTCCATTACGTGAATATAATCACGGACGCCGGTCCCATCAACGGTCGGATAATCGCCTCCAAACACTCGTAGTTTGTCGAGCTTTCCTTTAGCTACTTGAGTAATGTAGGGCATCAGATTATCAGGCACTCCACCGGGAAGCTCGCCTATCAGACCACTCTCATGGGCTCCTATCGGATTAAAGTATCTCAGCAAAGCTACTGACCAGGCAGAGTTAGTTACTGCAATATCAGTAAGAATCTTCTCACTCATTACTTTTGTTTCACCATAAGGATTTGTAACGGAAAGCAGCTCCATTGTTTCAACGAAGGGAACCTCGTTGTCACCATATACTGTCGCAGAAGAGCTGAAAACAAAGCGATCTACACCATATTCCAGGCAGGCTCCGGCTACGACAATAGTGCTGACAACATTGTTGAAATAATACTCTAAAGGTATTCTGGTCGATTCGCTTATCGCCTTAAGCCCGGCAAAGTGGATCACACCATCTATCGAATGAGATGAAAACAAGGATCTAACTGAAGCAGCATCCGTCACATCAATTTTATAAAAAAGGGCTCTCTTTCCGGTTATTCTCTCAATTCGATCGACAGTTTCAATTTTACTATTTGAGAGATTGTCAGCAATTATCACATCATGATTCGCTGCAATGAGTGCAACACAAGTATGAGATCCAATATAACCTGTTCCTCCGGTTACTAGAATGTTCATTGCAACCTCTTTTCATGCCTGCCCCAATCAGCTTCTGATGCTCTTTGGGGATTAAGCGGGCTATCTTTTGTAATAATTCCTGCTTCAATACCGTATACACTCATCGTGCTTAGATAAATGAATTGTTTAACACCCGCTCCTTTTATAGCAGTCTTCCTCTCAATTTCGTGTGGCGTCTTCTCGACGATATCGTGGGAAGCATTCTCATCATTATTTTCAGATTCCTTCCCGTCAGTTTCGTGTGGCGGCTTCTCATCAATCGGAGAGACGCCCTCTAATCAACTCCATGAGATTCCTTGTCGTAATTTTGCAAGCTGGAGTTCAAACTAATTAAGCTAACGTGCGATAGTATAAGCTTAGCTCTTTCCCCTCTGAGTCTTTCGTCTGTGCAGAACAATCCCCATGCTGAAGGTCGCTATTAGAAACATAAGCCAGGGCAACGAAGAGATGTTTTCTCCAGTTTTGGGGAGATTAGCTGCTACCGTCAGTGTGAAGCTGAGTGTCGCGCCAGGCTCTATACCGTTGGAGGCGGTCAGAATTACAGGATACTTCCCGGGTGCAGACCCTCAGCAATATCCAGCTGCTTTGTTTCATCGTTCCAAAGAATTTTACCGTCGTAATCCTTATCCTGTCTCACCGACGGTGCAGGATAGCCCAATACCGCGTACGCAGATGTCGCTGTCGCGTCATAGCCACCAGTCAGAGTCAAAGCTTCATCGCCGTTGATTGTCGGGGCTGCGTTAACAGTCAAAACGAAGCTGAGTGCCGCGTCAGGCTCTACGCCGTTGGAAGCGGTTAGAACTACAGGATACTTACCAGGCGCTAGACCCTCAGCAATATCCAGCTGCTTTGTTTCATCGTTCCAAAGAATTTTACCGTCGTAATCAT
>DUPE01000082.1 GCA_012838475.1 Clostridiaceae bacterium | reverse complement strand
GCCGAAGAACTGGAACCTATTTTTGTCAAGGTAGTAGGGACATGGGACGATCTCGCTGACAAATTCTCCAAGGAGCTTATAGAGGAATTCAAGGCGCAGTACGCTCCCAAATAGTTTCCACCAGGCCTCTGGAAGAGGGCGGGGGAGTGAAAACTTCTCCGCCTTCACATCCATTACGGCGGAAAGGAGAAACGAATGCCTGATCGAGAAGCCATAGGCTGTTTTCCTGAAAACAGGCCTGACAAAAAAAATCCACTGGATCTAGCACTGCTCTTTTTCTTTTCGATAACCACAGTTGTTTGCTCGCTTCTTTTATCCCTGATTATTGCAGCTGCGGCGTTCACCAGGTACATAATCGGCGGTGACCTCTACGGCTTCGAAGAATGGGTGAAGCTTTTCGCCTTCTGGCTTTATTTTATGGGAGGAGCCTACGGGGCCTACAACAACACCCATGTTTCAGCGGACGTTGTGGATTCTTACATGCAAGACGGTTTTCTCAAAAGAGCGACTGTTTTTCTCCGCAATCTCATCACATCGGGAATCAGCATCCTGTTTACATGGTACGGCTATGATTTTTTTATGTTCGGCTTCATGGGACCCCTTGGCACAGGAATTGCGCTTCCCAAAACCACCGTGTGGCAAATTCCCCTGTGGACCTCTTACCTGGCAGTCTTTCTCGGTCTTATTTTCATGACCTACTACTTCACGATGAGAATGCTGCAGAGTCTCCGGGACTTAATTAGAGGAGGAAACTCATGATCTACATCGCCGTTCTGATCCTTCTATTCTGCCTCATTATCGGCGTGCCCGTCCCCATGAGCTTCATGGCTTCCACGGCGTGGCTCCTCTTTTTTGGCGGCCCGCAGGGAGCCGGTTACCAGACCAGCATGGTTCTTCCCTACGGATTCAGTTCCATGAACAGCATCGCTCTCATTTCTATCGCTCTTTTCATCATGGCCGGAGGCATCATGGAGCGGGGCAGGATAGGTGAAAAACTCATCAATCTCGTCGACCTTCTCGTGGGCAGGATCAAGGGCGGACTTGGAGTGGTGGGAACCATTTCCTGTGCTGTATTCGGTTCCATCACCGGTTCCGCGTGCGCTACCCTTTCCTGCATCGGCTCAATCATGTTTCCGCGGCTTGAAGAATCTGGCTACCCGAGAGGAATTGCAGCGGCCGTAATGTCCAACGCATCCCTTCTCGGAATGCTTATACCGCCGAACTCAACGCTTATCATATTCGCATGGATCGGAGGCCAATCTATTCTGGCCTGTTTCCTCGCGACAGTGATACCGGGTATTATAATGACAACTCTCATCTGTTTTGTGAACTGCTGGCTGGTGAAGGACAACCCCAACGTAAAGGTAACCGAACCTGTTCACGGCAAAGAGAAAATTCAGCTCTTCAAATCACGGGGAATTGCCGCCCTTCGTGCCCTCATGCTCCCGATAATCGTACTCGGAGGGATCTATGGCGGCATAATGACCCCCACAGAAGCTGCAGCTGTAGCAGTCGTCTATGCCATACCCACAGGCATGTTCATCTACAAGGGACTTACGCTGCGCGGTCTTTGGGATTCCCTCGTTGAATCAGCGGTAACAACAGGAGTTGTCATGGTCATGCTCTACTCGGTCATGATGCTCAGCCGCCTGTACATACTCGAAGATCTCCCCGGCAAGATGCTTGGTCTCTTCAGGGCGGTCTCTGACAACCGGTGGATCATACTGTTCATGATCAACATTTTCCTCGTGGTGATGGGCATGCTGATGGACGATATCAGCAGCGTTACCCTGACGACCCCGATCCTTATGCCGATCATCATAGAGCTGGGATTCAACCCCATCCATTATGCGGCGATAGTGGGGGTCAACACGGGGCTTGGGTGCATAACACCGCCGGCCGCACCTGTTTTATACCTAGGAGGGAGGCTGGGCAACGCACCGATCAATGAAATGATGTCGCCGACACTGTGGATCATAGCGCTTGCGTGGACTCCAACGCTGCTCATCACTACATATTTCCCCAAGCTTGCTCTTTTCCTTCCCCATTTCCTTCTGGGAACTCCGTGGTAGCGGGGGCGGAAAGTTCGGATGGCCTACAGGAATTTTTTCGGGATTCTATGCCTG
>DUPE01000095.1 GCA_012838475.1 Clostridiaceae bacterium | reverse complement strand
GCTCTTCTTATATTCAATGGTCGCCTGCGTATATACATGGGCGACTGAAATTCCCCTATTTTGCCATTCGTTTTCTATATGGAAACCACGCTTGCGTAGAGCCACCACCTGCTTTGCTAATACCAAGCACTTTTACACAGTCGATATTTCATGGACACGCAAGTTAGTGGCACCAACAATAAGTATCGTTCCACCCTTGTATAGTCGGTAATAATCATCAGCGATAACAGCAGGTAGAAGATCCGCCATGCCATAGTTTTGTAATAATGTTTCTAGAGAGCCTTGTTTATGGGCAGCTTTTATTTGTTTGAAAAATCGGTTAGATGCCTCGACTATTAAGTCAATTAATTGATCATCTGTGATAGACATCATCTATAATTCCGTCAGTAATATTTGCTAGCATTAGATGGTTGATACCGGTATCTTTATCTGTTGCATATTCATTGAGTTCACAAGATTTAATTGATGCCCCTCTATTTATAGATTTCGTATTTGGCTTAAGATACTTTTTTTAGCTGCCAGGCATCCAATGCTTCTTCGACCAATTTTTCGACTAAGTCGCTCATGCTGTAGCCACCTTTTTCCGCCATGAGCGGATAGTGAGCATAGCCCGGCTCAAGGGCAGGCATGGTATTGATCTCAATGATGTTCGGCTTTTCATTTTCGTCGAGCCTGACATCGACCCGAGCCAGTTCAGAGCACTGCAAGGCGTTATATGCCCGTAAAGCAGTTTCAGCGATCTCATCGCTCTGCTCAGCTGTGAGATTAGCCGGACAGATGCGTTTAACCCCGTTTTCGGCTTTTACGTCTACTGTTTGAACATTAGTGCCGTATTTGTCCGGAATCTCCAACTCAGTTATTGGCAGGACTTCCGGGTCTATTGTTCCCAGAATAGCGACCGAGAATTCTCTTCCTGGCAGATAGCCCTCAACCAAAGCCGGCTGTTTGAAATTATCTACTACATAGCTGACCTGTTCGCGCAGTTCAGTTTCATTATTGACACGGCTTTTCTCTGTGATTCCCAAAGCAGAACCTTCGTGGATCGGCTTTACAAACATTGGAAAGCGCAGGTCAGAATTGATGGCGTCTTCAGCCGTGAAAAAGGTCTGAAATTCTGTGATCGGAACACCGGCTGCTGCAAATACTGCATTGGCACTGGCCTTATTCAAGGCAGTAACCTGTGTTGTCAGACCGGAACCAACAAAGGGAACACCTGTGAGTTCCAGCAAGGCGAAAACGTTCGCTTGTTCCTGTTTAGTGTTAATGCCGGTACATACGTTAAAAATTACATCCAGCTTACCCGCTGCCTTGACATCCTGAAGCAAATTGAGGGTCACGGGAATTCTCTTCACTTGATGTCCTCGTAAAACAAATGCTTCTTCAACATAGTCGGCAATGATCGCCGGCTGGCGATAACTGCGGGGATCCAACGCTTTTTCAGCGTCACTTTGTTCTTTTGGCTCATTGTATACGAGCCCTACTTTATACATGGATATTACCTCCGTCGTATAAAGTACCATTATAAAGAGAGATGACAAAATGGAGATGTTACAGAAGTACACATGCCGTGGAAATAGATTCTTTTTAGACCGGAGCGTGGAAATAGATTGAATAGACAACCGGCAGTGTTTTCAGAATAATCCTCAGCAAACCGGTGTGCTTATATATATTCATCTTAAGCACTGATATAGCAACCATGGACGATCTTGACCGGATTCTTGCTCCGGCGGGGCTGATTTGCCCGAAAACATTCCTCTTACTACCATCTTCCGCTATGAGAGTTATTACGACAGGCAATTGGGTGATGGCACAGTTACAAATACTTCCCACTATGCTTTCAAAGACCGGCTGCGCTTATGGTCCGTTTGACAACTTGTTAATTCACTTCTTTAATAAGGATAGTACACATTCGGTTGGAGGAAACCTATGCTTAAACCGGGACTCTATGAACAAGTAATAAATCGAAAGATTAATCAGGAGCTTGCCGGACAAACTGATTTTGCTGCTGATATTGGACCGATTGATCAGGCAGAAGCTAGCAAAATCCTCGCAAAATATGTCGGACAAGTCGTAGAACATGGTCTCGCTGACATTGCTGAGGATAATACCAATCTAGACCAACAAGTTGCATTAGCTAATCTCATCATTAGTCTGGTGCAAGAAGAGACCGGCCAAACCTTTTATGCAGAAAACCATATAGATGAATCTGGTAAACAGCTCCTAGCCCTTGTACCAAAACAAGATTGTTCATACGCTGTAAAGGGTAAAATTGATATCCCACGGCCAGAAACTTCTATTTCCCGAAGTACAATACTAACTAGCGCAGAACATGAACCGAATTTATACCAAGAACTTGCCAAGGAGATTAAGACCAGCGATCGAATTGACCTGTTAGTATCGTTCATCAAATGGAGTGGCTTGCGATTAATCATCGATGAACTTCGAGAATACACCCAAAATGGTGGACAATTACGTGTCATTACGACGACTTATATGGGAGCAACTGATTACCGAACAGTTATAGCGCTTAGCGAATTGACGAATACTGAAATACGGATCTCGTACAACACACAAGCCACTAGGCTTCATGCAAAATCGTACATTTTCCACCGTAATAGTGGATTCAGTGTCGCCTATGTTGGCTCCTCAAATTTGTCTAAGGCTGCAATGTCAGATGGGTTAGAGTGGAACGTTAAAGTCACAGCACAAGATCTGCTGTCAGTCATGAAGAAAATTGAAGGCACATTCGAAAGCTATTGGAATTCTCCTGATTTTGAACTATTCACAGAAGAACAACTGCCGAGACTGAAGGAGGCACTCCAAGTTGAACAGCCAACAACTGTCGATGATACCTCATACTTCTTCGACATTAAACCATATGAATTCCAAAAGGCAATCCTAGAAAGACTTGCTGCTGAACGAGAAGTACATAATCACTACCGGAATTTAGTGGTTGCAGCTACGGGCACAGGAAAGACAGTCATTGCAGCTTTTGACTATAAACACTTTAGAGATCAGAATCCTGGAAAAATTAATCGGTTGTTATTCGTCGCTCATCGTGAGGAAATTCTGAAGCAAAGCATAGATTGTTTTCGTGGAGTTTTACGCGATCCGAACTTTGGCGAACTCTTTGTCGGCGGATTTGAGCCAGAAAAAATCGACCATCTATTCATGTCTATACAGACGTTTAATGCTCGTGATTGGACAAATAGTACTACCACTGAATATTATGATTTCATTGTTGTAGATGAGTTCCATCACGCGGCAGCACCATCTTATCAAAAAATGTTAACTTACTACACCCCAACTATACTGCTAGGCTTAACAGCAACTCCAGAACGTATGGACGGCAAAGATGTCACGGATTATTTCGATAATCGCATAGCCGCAGAAATACGCTTACCTGAGGCAATCGATCGCAGACTATTGTGTCCGTTCCAGTATTTTGGTGTGAGTGATGCTGTAGACCTTACGACTCTTAAATGGACTCGTGGTGGATACGACATCAAAGAATTAGAAAAAATATATACTCTGGATCAAGTGGCCGCGAACAAACGTGCCAACATGATAATCTCATCAATCAATAAATACGTGGCTGATCTTAATGACGTTATAGGTCTGGGTTTTTGTGTTTCAGTCGCGCATGCAAAGTTCATGGCTAAACACTTTAACGATCACAACATTCCGTCCATAGCGTTGACAGGCGAATCATCTAGAGAAGAGCGTAATACGGCTCAAGGGCTTTTAACGAGTAAGCAAATTAAGTTCATTTTTGTTGTTGACCTCTATAACGAGGGCATAGACATACCCGAAGTAAACACAATACTTTTCCTTCGGCCAACAGAGAGCTTAACGATTTTTCTACAGCAATTAGGTCGAGGACTGCGAATTACAACAGGTAAAGAAGGATTAACAGTACTAGATTTCATCGGCCGCTCCAATCAAAAATATAATTTCGAGGAAAAATTCGCTGCACTATTGTCGAATACTCGGCGTGGTGTCGAACGAGAAATCCGCGAAGGCTTTACTTCCCTACCTCGTGGCAGTTATGTCAAGCTTGAAAAAGTCGCGCAAGAACACATTTTGAGGAACATTCGAGAAAATTATGATACACGCACAGGATTAATACGCAAGATTAAGTTTCTCAAGGAAGACAGTGGTCTAGACTTAACCTTGGCAAATTTCTTGAATCATTATCATTTAAATCCTAAGAGATTGTATCAACGTGGAAACCTTACTAGACTTGCGTACGAAACCCACTACGGTAGGGACTTTAAGGAACCATTAGAAAAAGAAATCACTAACGGCTTCTTACGAGTATGCGATATTGATTCCCGCGATTGGCTAAACTTCATTAAATCGATATTTATCGATTTAAAAAATGTCGTATTTGATGATTTGACTACAGCTGAGAAGCGTATGGTCGGTATGTTAGAATACACTTTTTGGCCAAATGGGTTTGAAGAATATGGGCACATTAGCCGTTTCAACTCTCTCATGTACTTAAAAGAATCACCTCTCTTCCCTGAGTTTATTGAATTGATTGACTACACCTTCAACAAGATTGACTTCGTAGATAAACCGCTTAACATAAGCCCAGACTCGCCACTTTCCCTACATTGTCAGTACACAATGAAACAACTACAGATGGGACTTGGATACGAGAAACCACAGACACAACAAGCAGGTGTAAAGTACTTTGCAGATAAAAAGACCGATGTGTTCTTCATTACTCTCAACAAATCGGACAAGGATTATTCACCCGATACGATGTACGACGATTATTCTATCAGCGAAAGTCTGTTCCATTGGCAAAGCCAGAACAGTACTTCTCCAGATTCAAAGGTTGGTCAGCGGTACATCAACCATAGGCAAACAGGAAATCGAATATTGCTCTTTGCGCGTGAGTACAAGTCAGAATATGGCATGGTCAGTCCCTATACCTGCTTGGGCTTTGCAGACTATGTTAGTCATGAAGGATCCAGACCCATGAGCATTGTCCTAAGAATGCACGAACCAATACCTGCAAAGTTCCTGGCAAAGAGCAACAAGTTAGCTGTCGGCTAGAACAAATGGGGCTATCAGATGATTTCACGTCCTCGATTCATTTAATCCCCCTTACTTGGACCACACACGTATACTCCTAACAGTTATAGTTATAATCTGTTTTAACGTTGCCTAAGATTGAAGATATTGAGAGCAAAGTGCATGGTTGTTGATAGGCGTCTTCATCGCAAAATGAATTTGATAATTACGGAGCTTACCGTTGTTGTTTGCAGGATCTTTTTGGCCACGGATTTTGTTTGCCGAATATATTCTGCCACAGTATTCATTTATTGGATCTTTTGCGTTCATGCTCTGTCAGAAGTCTTTTACGAAGTCTGATGTTTATGGGGGTTATTTCTACGAGTTCATCGTCGTTGATGAATTCCAGCGCCTCTTCGAGTTTGAAAATTCGGTGGGGAGGAAGCTTAATCGCTTCATCGCTGCCGGCGGCGCGGATATTGGTGGCTTTTTTGGCTTTGGAAGGGTTGACTACCATATCTTCGCTACGGCTGTTTAGACCTACGATCATGCCTTCATAGACATGAGTTCCCGGCGTAACAAAGATCTCTGCCCGCTCAGCAATGTTTGCTAAGGCATAGGCCGTTGTTGTTCCTTCCTCAAGGGCAATGACGGTACCGTTTACTCTCTCGGAGATCTCACCTTTATATCCCTCGTAAGCAAAAAAGCGACGCACCATAGTGCCCTCGCCGTGTGTCTGATTCATGAAGACGGTTCTTAGACCTAGGAGCCCTCTAGTGGGCACCGTGTAGACGAGCTTGGCGCGTTCATTCTTCACGCTCATGCTCACCATCATGCCTTTGCGCATGTTGAGCTCAGAGATGATGGTGCCTGAATATTCCTCCGGGACCTCGATGACTACTTCCTCCACAGGCTCTGTCATATTACCCTGAGCGTCTTCTTTTAAAATTACCTCCGGCTTAGAGACCGCAAGCTCATATCCTTCCCGCCTCATCTGTTCGATCAGGATTGAAAGATGAAGCTCACCCCTGCCGGACACCTTGAAGGCGTCCGTGGAATCCGTCTCTTCAACAAGCAGGCCAACGTTGACTTCAAGTTCCTTCTCCAGACGCTCCCTTATATGCCGGGTTGTAACATACTTGCCTTCTCTGCCGGCAAAGGGCGAGGTATTGACCATGAAGTTCATGCTCATGGTTGGTTCTTCTATTTTGATAGAGGACATTTGCACGGGATGATTTTGATCGCAGATTGTATCGCCGATCGTGATGTCTTTTATGCCTGATACGACACAGATATCTCCGCAGGACACCTCAGGCTCTTCTACCCTTTTCAATCCCTGATAACTAAAGATCTGATTGATCTTATCTAATCTGCTTTTGCCCTGGGCGTCGACGATTGCAACTGTCTCACCGGTACGGATTGTTCCTCTGTCTATGCGACCGATCCCCAGGCGTCCAATGTAGTCATCATATGCTAAGGAAGATATCTGAAAGCGCAGAGGCTCATCCGAATAGTCAGGGTATCCTTTGACTTGTTCTATGATCGTGTCAAACAGCGGCACAAGACTTAGACCATCCTGACCGGAAGGTCTTTTATGAATCTTTTTTCCTGCTGTTTCGATATGAATATCTGCTACCTCCGCAGGATCGCGTACAACAATTCCTTGCCTGGCGATGCCATACAAGATTCGGAAATCCAGCTGCTCGTCAGTGGCCTCGAGATCCATGAAGAGCTCATAAACCTCGTCGACAACCTCTTCTATCCGGGCATCCTTTTTGTCAATCTTATTAATGAGAAGGATTGGAATCAGACCTTGTTCTAAAGATTTTTGCAAGACGAAGCGAGTTTGCGGCATCGGGCCTTCTGAAGAATCTACCAGAAGAATAACCGTATCGACGGTCTTGATAATGCGCTCAACCTCTGATGAAAAATCTGCGTGTCCCGGCGTATCTACGATATTGATCTTATAGTTATCATGCATGACCGAGCAGTTCTTGGAATAAATAGTAATTCCTCGTTCTTGCTCTAAGTCATTTGAATCCATAATACGATCGGTTATTTCTTCATTCTCGCGGAAAATTCCGCTCTGCGACAAGAAGGCGTCAACCAGGGTGGATTTCCCGGCATCTACGTGGGCGATTACTGCAATGTTAATTATTTTTTTTCTCTTTATGATGCTCATACAATTGGTTTTAGCATCTCCTTCGTATCTATGTCTAGTTGTAATTTCAAAGATCAAGTCTATACATACGAAAAGCAAATGTCCATCAGAACAAGATCCTCTTAGGCCGCTTGTTTTGTGGTGTTAGCGATAAAACAGTCAAAAATTGGAAAGAATTTGGGGCTGATAAAGGGATTAATGCAATCCTATTGATGCCTACGGAAAGTTTTCTTATTAAGCTGACACGCTGGCTTATGCCTTCAATTCTTTCATCTCTTTGTCCGTCACTTCATATTGCTTGACACTATCATTATAAATTGGCATGTATCAATACTATTAGGCAGATAACTTTTCAATTTATTATTTCGCTCTTCTTTTACGTATGCCTTGATTGAAGCGCAAGAGCAGCATCGCTAAAAAAAGAATAACAACCAGCATTATGAGTAACCAGTAAAAGACACCGATCCTGCCACCAGCAATCTTGAACCAACCAAGCTCTTTATAGTTCAGAAAGAAATATGGTACCGGCTGATTGTCAGCGTAGGTTACTCCGGAAACGGAAAGCAATATAGTGACAACGAAATATATGAACGGGGGCAAAACACAAAGAGATATCGTTCTTCCAGAGGAGATCTGTTTTCTTTCAAATAACAGATAATCCAGAATAGCTGCCAGTGGCACCCAGAAGTGAGTTAACATACTCCCCGGCAGTTGCACCACAAAGAGACCAAGCTGCGGTACTAAAACGAAAAAGAAAACCAAAAACGTAAGAGTAATTGAAACAGTGAGAACGTACTTCAAAATCCTAACCCCGTTTGGAGTGGTGAAATTTTCGTGTCTTCTTTCATATACTTCTACCATAAGAAAATACAGATGAATGGCAGCTATCCAGAGATTACTTTGAATGGTGAAATACAGAAGATCATTGCCGTTAATTTCACCATTTTGAGAAATCGTCCGCCATGAGCCGAACAAGGCTCCTATGACAATAAACATTCCAAGTAATTGATGAACACGGGTCTCTGGTTTATTCATGCTGTATTTCCTCTAAATGACATCTTCTTTTGTAAGTTCTAGTCTCCTCCGACGAAGGTCAGCAGTCCACACAAATAAGATTACCGGCTAGACTAGGTTGAACTGAACCCCCCGCCCGGAATCTAGACTAAATAAATTCACCGCATCCGTGGATAGAAAAGATTCCCCCTCATATGGAGGAACACTAATCACTTCCTGCAGGACAGCCATAGCGTAGAAGGATCACCCCTGTATACGCGGGAACACTCTGCCTAATTTTCCCCTTTTCTGGACATTAAAAACTACCCAGAAGGTGGTTTTGAAAACATTATTTTAAGCCAAACTCATACAATTTGATTTTCAATTCGATCTGCAATATTGGCATAAATAGACGCAAAACGTAAATCAGACTTTTTCTCACTACTAGCGCATTCAATCTCAATATCATGAACCCTGTCCAACAAAGAGAGAGCCTCGTCTTTACTAATATCGAATGAAGGATCAATATAAACATCCTTTTCTCTTAAAAAAGAAATGTCGTTTTTAGATAATTCTATTTTCATCTTTATCACCCTCCCTTCAATTCATTAATTGTCTTTGAACTTGTCTTGTATATTGTAATTATTTTATCACTATCTGGATTAATACCAACAGTGCATCTCTCTCCAACCAGCTTAAAAGATTTCATGCTAAACATATCCGGGATCACCCCCGCATACGCGAGGGAATTAACTTCTTCTGCAATGTAAGCAAAGTAGGGGTCTCGACAGTGTGGTTTCTGGGATTATTGATAAGCGTCTTCGCCATAAAATCTTTAAAATAGTTGCTTATAATATAAATGTGGATAGAATAGACGTTGGAGTTAAGAAGGAATATAAATTGGATGGATTCTGAATCTAATTCGGCAGGCTCTGAGTCTGATTTATTTGGATAATGTAACTAACAAAATTGATATGGATAATATTGCTAACTAAGACAGGTATTAATTCTACAAAAACTAAATATAAAGAATGAAGTGAGGGTGTTGTTTATGAGTGCGAGTTCGGGCTCAAAGGCTTTGACTGATTACATCTTGGATTCATGCAAGAGTAAGGCCGCTAAACGATTAATCGTTTTATTTGTGAAAGGGATATTGGCAGGTATTTATATTGCCATTGGTGCAATAGCCAGCTTGAAGCTCTCTGCCGGTGTTGCCAGTCCGGGCTTGGGAGATTTTCTGGGCGCAACGGTGTTCCCTATTGGAGTTATTGCCGTGCTGATAATGCAGGCTGAGTTGTTTACCAGTGACTGCATGGTTATGACTTCCGCTTTTGCGCGCCAGACTAAGATTAGAAATGTTTTTAAGTTTTTGGTCCTAATCCTGGTTGCCAATTTGGTGGGGGCAATCTTCATGGCCTTTCTGACACGCACATCAGGGATCTTTAATGAAGCGACAGCTCAATTGGTGATTAACAAGGCTCTACACAAAGTGAATCTGCCGTTTGGCACGCTGCTGAGCAGTGCTGTTTTGTGTAATGTGATCGTTTGCACCGGTATCTGCCTGGGTTATTCATGTAAAGAAGAAATTGCCAGAATCGCTGTGTTGTGGCTTTCGATTGCTGTCTTTGTCCTCAGCGGGACAGAGCACGTTGTGGCAAATATGTATTACTTGTTTGCCGCGCTGTTCCTTGGTGGAGCACTGCCGGCCACAGGCATTTTATACAATCTGGCAATAGCCGCAATTGGAAATTTTATTGGCGGCGGCATTATTATTGCCGGGCTTAATTATTTGCTGGCACGCAAGGATGTAGCTAATAACAAAGCTTCAGATATTGCTTAAACCTTTAATATCCTCTTAGCATTTTATATAAAATGCTCTCTTTTTCGCCGTCGTAAAGAGGCGGTGCTTGCAGATGCTCTATTTCGGCCTTAGCGTTGCTCCAGGGCGAATCAGAATCGAATAATATTCTTTCCGCCCCGTGAGCTGCGACAATTCTTAAGAACCGGTCGATCGGGAAGAACTCAAAACCCATAGAAGTGTCGAGGTAGATGTTTTTGCTTGTTAAACATTGCTCGACAGAATCCCATTGTGATTGTCTGCTTAGATGCGCAGCAACAATTACACCGTCTTGCATAACGTCAGCGATAGCTGCGAATTGCCTGGGAGTGTTTCTGAACGGTGCCGCATATGCGAAATCAAACTCTGTGTAATGCAGGATTATTAACTAATTAAATTCCCAATAACCAAGTAGCCATATTAAAGTAGATTACTAAAGCAACTGCGTCGACAATCGTTGTAATCAGTGGACCTGCCATAATAGCGGGATCTAATTTGAGCTTTTTTGCTACCATGGGCAAGATGCCTCCGACGATTTTTGCCAGCACAACTGTAAAATATAGGGTAAAGGATACGGTTAGGGCTATAATGAAACCGGTCCCCTCAAGAAAATATATTTTGAGGAAGTTGACTATTGCAAGCACCAGCCCCGCAATATTACTCACACAAAACTCTTTACCCAGAACCCTTGGAACATCGGATGTTTTTATCTCTCCCAGCGCCAAACCACGGATAATCAAAGCTGACGATTGTGAGCCGGCATTACCGCCTGTATCCATTAGCATGGGAATAAACGCCGCCAGAATAATTACTGACTGGAGGGCGTTCTCGTAACGCTGAATGATTCCGCTCGTAAGAGTAGCTGAGATCATCAAAATCAAGAGCCAGGGGATTCGGTTGAACGCTAATCTCCAATTGCTAGTCTTCAGATACTCAGTTTCGAATGGCTGCACAGCGGCCATCTTTTGCAGATCTTCGGTGGCCTCCTGGTCAATTACATCCAGAACGTCATCTACTGTAATAATACCGACAAGCCTGTTCTCCATGTCAACGACCGGCATGACATAAAAGTTGTACTTCCTGAATAAGGCGGCTACATCTTCCTGATCATCATGAGTGTTGATCGACATTACGCCTGTCTCCATTATGTCCTTAACAAGCGTAGACTCATCACTCAAGATTAGCTTTCTCAGTGAGATAACACCCTCCAGTACTCTGCTGCTGTCCATGACATAACAGGTATTGATTGTTCTTTTGTCGATGCCGATTTCTTTGATATACTGGATTGCCTGCTTAACTGTCATCTCCTTCTTTAGGTCAACATACTCGATCGTCATAATGCTTCCGGCAGAGTCTTCCGGATAATCTAGAAATTGATTGATAAGGGCTCGCATGTCTTCGTCAGAATTTCTGAGAATTTTCTTAACGATATTGGCTGGCATTTCTTCTATAAAATCGACGGCATCGTCAAAATACAGATCATCAAGAATCTTAATTGCCTCTTCATCCGTCATAGAGTCGATAACGTGTTTTTGCAGCTCAAAAGACATATATGAGAAGACTTCAGAAGAAAAGTCTTTCGGCAGGGTTCGAAACACCAGCAAAATATATTTTTGCTCGATCTCCTCAAATAAATGGGCAGCATCAACAACGTTCAAGTTGCAAATTTCATTTCTTGCCTCGAAATATTTACCTTGTTCAATAAGGTTGAGAATTTTTTCTTTCATAAATGGCCTCCCTCAGGATAGAGCCAAGTATGAAACCTAGACGGTGACGGTAACTATGGCTCTACATCCAATATTTTTTATTTTGTTCCACCTACTGTCAGGTTCTGGATGAGAATCCATAATTGTCCTCCTAAGCACTTGAATTTTTCGGAATAATTTCCGACCTTTATTATGTAATAGATAGAATTTGATGTCTAGCTAATAAATTATTACTGCAGTCACGAATGGCAAGAGGCGTCTAGACAAGCAATATCAACTGGGATGACTATCCACGATCCGGGTAACCAATATTAGCCGAAGCGACTAGCCACGATCCGGGTGACCAATATCTACCAGTTCTACATCATCTTGTAAATGAATCAGTACAACCTTGTCGTCGGCCAGCAATTGTGTCTCCCCATCCGGTACGATAAGATCATGGTCTTTACGCTGGACCGTGATAATAAGTCTATCAGCTGGGATATCCAAGTCCTTAATAAATGCTCCCGCCCAATTATGACGCTCCGGAATCGTGAACTCGATCAGCTCCTGCCCACTCTTGTCAAAGTGTGTCTCACCACCGAGCACGATAGTATCACCTTCTTGAAAGACAATTTCACCACGAGGAACGATAGTTTTGTCACCGCGCTCAATTTTGGCAACGATGAAATCAAACTCAAGATTAAGATCCTTAACCTTGGTACCGACATGCTTGGTACCTGCTCTAATCTTCGTCTCCAGGAAGCCCAGATTTGCCTTATCTAAATAATAATTGAAGGTCTTGAGGACCGTATCGCTCGGGTCCAGCATATCCCAGCGTCTGGCACCAACCGGCATGAGCGAGCCCTGGATCAAAGAGGATAGTACGCAAATACCAAAGACAATGTGGTAGACATCCACAGCGAAGTCTGCCTCACTGTTAACCGCCATGATGGCGAAGGCTATAGCAGCAGCTCCCCTAATCCCCGCTAAGGAAATCATTTTAAGCTGATTCGCCTTTAATCTGAACGGCAGCATTAAGCCATAGACGGTAATAGGGCGTGCCAGTAAGGTCATGAAGACCATGGTTGCCGCAGCGTATGGAAGCGCGCGCAAGAAGTCCGGCAAATTTGACAGGAGACCGAGCAAGAAGAAGAGACCGATCTGCATAATCTCTGTAAGCCCATCAAAGAAAAAAACAACATCTCGCTTGCCTTGGAATTCTTTGTTGCCCAGATAAATCCCCAGAATATATAGTGCCAGATAACCATTACCGCCCAAAATGTCACATATTGCAAAGGTGATGAGCATGACCGCAGCCATGAACACTGAATAGAGTCCATCAGCCTGCAAGTTTAATCTTATCAGTAGATTGCCAATAAGGAAGGCTATGAGAAAACCCACTGCCAGGCCAATGACAATCTGTAAGATAATCAGAATCGGTACAGAAATCTCCGTGCCAATTATGACGGAGAGGAAAACCATAGTCATGGTGAAAGCCGTCGGGTCGTTGGAGCCACTCTCCAACTCTAGCAAAGGTGCAGTATTGTACTTGAGATTGAGATTTTTAGAGCGCAATACATTCGACACGCTGGCGTAGTCAGTTGAGCCGACTATGGAACCGATAAGCATTCCTTCTACCATACCGAAGCCAAGGACATAATGGCAGAACAGCCCCGTTAGCAAGGCAGTGGCAATGACACCCAGTGAGCTCAAGACAATCGCTTCCTTAGCTACCGGCTTAACCATACGCCAGTTCGTACCGAAGCCACCGTAGAACATAATAACCATCAAGGCAACTGTAGCAAAGCCATCTGCAAATACATAGTCATTGAACTCTAAACCGAGAGCGCCAAAACCCATACCCAGAATAATGAACAATAAAAGTGAAGGTATGCCATGCCTGTTTGAAACACTGATAGCAAGCAATGCCAGCACCAGAATAAAACCGATAATCAAATACTGCAACGAATATACCCTCCTGAAATGAATAATTATTTATTTTTTGGAGTCGCTTAATTATAGGTATAAGTGAATAGAATCTCTAGTGAAATATGGATTCTATTTATTTATGCATCTAAGTGGTCAGATATCAAACAAATTATTAAAATTTTCTGCCATTGAGGGATGAATGTATATCTGGTCTCTGATGTAGGTATAGGGAATATCGTTATCCATTGCCATCTTGATGTAGTTTATTAATTCATCTGAAGCCTGCCCAAATAAGCTTGCTCCCAGAATAAGATTGTTTTCTTTGTTTATGATTAGTTTGAATCTTCCTCTTAAGTCATTATTCACATGAGCTTTGGGCATATTGGCTACATCCAAATTATTAATCTTAATCTTGTAGCCTTTTTCACTGGCCTTAGATTCGGTCAGACCAATCCTGGCAAAGGGAGGGTTTAGAAAATAGGTGAAAGGAATATTCTTGCGATTGCTAAGATTGTATTTGTTATTGCCTTCCAAATGGGCTCTGACGATCCTGAAATCATCTAAGGAAATATAGGTGAACTGTGGACCGCCATTGATGTCCCCTACTGCATATACTCCACTAACCGAGGTCTCCAGATATTCATTGACTTTAATATAACCATTGTCTGACATTTGAATGTCCGTGTTCTCAATTCCAAGGTTAACTAAGTTTGGCCTTCTGCCGGTAGCCACAAGCACATCATCGACGATATAGTTAATATCGTTTGACTCTACAACGACCTGGGAATCTTCATTATTGAACAATTTTGTGATGTCGAAATCTGATACAATTTCTACACCATCTTCTTCCAGGTATTTTACTGCCAACACTGCTAACTCGGGTTCTTCTGAGCTTAAAATCCCAGAATCCCGATTGAAGAGATAAACTCTAGAACCCATTTGTGTGTAGAGACTGGCGAACTCTAAACCGATATTTCCAGCACCGATGATACCTAAGATCTCAGGCTGTTCTCTCTGACTTTGAAGGCTGGTGCTGTCATGGACATTGTCTGTGGTCTCGATGCCTTCAATTGGAGGCATGAAGGGTAAGGTTCCGGTATTTATAATAATCGTCTTCGCCGCCAAATCTATTTCATTATTCGCTGTGGTGACTTTTACCACTTTGTTGTCAGTGAATTTTGCTTCACCGTCGTATATATCAATGGTGTCTTCCCCAGCCAGTTTCTGATAATTCTTCGTACGCAATTTGGCTGTGACTTCATCTCTGTAGGTGTAGGCCTCAGCAAAGGTGGAGCCGGATTCAACCGCATGGATTAATGTCTTGGTCGGGATACAGGCAGTATTTATGCAGGCGCCACCGTACATGTTTTCATCTTTTTCGATCATAGCGATGTGTTTGCCTTGTCGAGCAAAGTGCGAAGCCAGAGTCTTACCGGCTTTGCCAAATCCGATCACTATCATGTCGTATGTTTTCATGTTTACACTATAATGTATAGTGCTTAGGGGATCCGTAACCATAAAGCCGTTAATATCGTTAAGGCATTATATCCACGAGTTAATCTTCTTAAGCCGCATGGAGTAAAACTTCCTGTCATTGACCTGCAGACGTCTCGTCGGCCGGAACTGTTTAGTCAGTCCTTTACTATGTACAGTGAAATTGACCTATCAACATATAAGTGATTTTTGTTACTTTCTTGCGACTGTTAAGAAATCTGACATGATAGACTAAATAAAGTTAAGATATCGCTGGAGTAGATACCGTTTTTTGGTTCATCAAAATTGATTCCCTTAACTAGTCAACTGGAGACGCGAAAGCTTTTTGAAATCACCGAATTTAACCAAAATTGATAAGATCATTACTAATCTTGCATTTATGTACGCTATAACAAAAAAGTGGAGAGGTTTAAGATGAGACTTTTAATAATCGGAGCAGTAGCAGCAGGAACGTCAGCAGCCACCAAGGCTCGTCGCAACAATGAGAAAGCCGAGATCGTACTTTATGAGAAAGGTTCGCATATTTCTTATGCCGGTTGCGACACCCCTTATTTCATAGGCGGAGTTATTAAAGATTTAAAGTCACTGATTCCACGCAGCGCAGCTTTCTTCAAGAGAAGCTACAATGTCGATGTCAAAATTCGACACGAAGTCACTCAAATTGATTTGGCGGCGAAGACGCTCACCGTTAAGGATCTGGACGAAGATGAGACTTTTGTCGATCACTACGACAAACTTATCATCGCCACCGGAGCAAAATCTGTTATTCCGCCAATCCCGGGCGTCGAGCAGAATCATGTGTTCAGTCTCAGGAGCATCAAAGATGCGCTAGCAATCGATTCATTCCTCACTGATAAAAAACCTCATAATGCCGTGATTATCGGTAGTGGCAGCATCGGAATGGAGCTGTGTGAGAACCTGAAACTGCGTGGACCGGACGTCATCATACTAGAGAAGGCGCAACACATTTACCCTGCTTTGGATGCGGACATATCTGTTCACATCGAAAAACAACTATTATCTAATAATGTCAGAATTTTCAAAAACACCAGTGCTGAGAAAATTGAAGCTGATCATGTTATTACTTCTACTAATGAGATAATACCCTGCGATATGGTTGTTTTGGCCACAGGTGTCAGGCCGGAAGTCGCCCTGGCCAAAGAGGCAGGCATTCGGCTGGGCAAAACCGGCGCCATCGCTGTTGACGAATATCTGCAGACCAGTGATCCGAATGTATACGCCTGCGGAGATTGTATAGAGACCTTTAATATAATCACACAAAAGCCTGCCTATTTCCCGCTGGGATCAACAGCCAACAAAACCGGCCGCATTGCCGGAGACGCAATCACCGGTGGCAACCTTAGCTTTCGTGGAGTTTTAGGAACAGGTATCTTCAAGATCTTTGATCTCAATGTTGCGCGAACCGGTTTAAGCGAACGGCAGGCCCGAGAAGCCGGCTATGACATTGAGGTGGCACACATAATAAGGCCTGACAAAGCCCCCGGAGTCGGCGGTAAAGATATGACAATCAAGGCTATCGCCGACCACAAGACCGAAAAACTTTTAGGAGTACAAATAGTAGGATATGAAGGCGTTGATAAACGTATTGATGTGCTTGTTACCGCTATGACCCTCGGAGCCAGAGTCAGCGATCTGTTCCACCTTGATCTGGCATATTCACCTCTTCATTCAATAGCTAAAGACCCAGTTATGTATGTGGGCATGGTTCTGGACAATTCTATCGGTTAGGACATACCTATTGTAACCGGCAATGCTGTACAAAATATATTCTCCGTTTATCCGTACAGCAGATATATGCCTCAGAAAATTTAGGTCAAGATCCGTGGACAAAATTAACAAGTGTTACATCTGGATCTAAAATGATATATGTGACAGAGCCCATGACAAATCTCTGATACCAGCGCATATCGGATTGGTTTTTCTCCTTTAACCTTGTCAAATTTCAACGTTTTCAGCCCCCTGTAAATTGATCAGAAGTTGAATGATTTTAAATATTAATATACTTTCCAATTGCGTAGAAAATTTAAAAATAAAATTTTCGTAACATTTGGGAGAAAACAGCAAAGTAGATTTGACCCGCTTAAGCATTAGGATATAATCAACGCTGATTAGAATGTCTATATGACACAAGGAGGAATATATGGGTAGAGTACAAGACAAAGTCATTATTGTCACAGGTGGATCACAAGGTATAGGTGAAGCAACGGTTCGCCGTTTGCACGAAGAGGGAGCCAAGATCGTAATTACTGATCTTAACGCCGAAAAAGGGCAGGCATTAGCCGACGAACTGGGTGGCGAAACTATGTTCATCCAACAGGATGTATCAAAAGCTGAAGAGTGGGATCGTGTTTTTGCGGAAGTTGATAAAAAATATGGGAAAGTTGATGTTCTGGTAAACAATGCGGGAATCGCCATAACTGTAAAATTTGATGAAATCTCAGATGAAGACTATATGAAAAACATCAATGTTAACCAGCATTCCGTCTTCTATGCGACGAAACGAGTTAAGCCATTGATGGATCGCGCCGGCGGCGGCTCTATAGTTAATTTGTCTTCCATCGCCGGATTGGTGGGAAGTGCGAATGGTGCAGGCTATAACGCCTCAAAATTTGCTGTCCGCGGCATGACAAAAGTTGCGGCTCTGGACTATGTTAAGGACAATATTCGAGTTAACTCTGTCCATCCCGGTCTAATAGAAACACCGATACTGGCTGCCGTCCCGGATGACTATATGCCGGCTTTAGAAGCTGCTATTCCGATGGGTCGTATAGGACGTCCGGTTGAAATCGCTAACCTTATTCTTTTCCTGGCTTCAGACGAGTCCAGCTATTGTACAGGTGCTGAATTCACCTGCGATGGTGGATTTACAATTCAATAAACAGAAAAGCTGATCTGGCCGCAGATTCTGAGATATACCGGCATAGATAAGGTAGAGAGTACTGCCCGTCTTAACGGAAGACTTAGTAACAATTGCTCTCTCCCTCAAGGGCATAGACTTAATCCTGAGTACTGTCCGTCTGAACGCAAGACTTAGTCTCAAGGCAACTCGGCTAACGTTTCGAGCAGAGACTGCCCGGCTGAACGGAAGACTTAGTCCAAGCAACAAGACCGATGCTACGAGTTAAGTACTATCCGTCTTAATGGAAGACTTAGTCTTAAGTAACTAGATCGATGCTACGAGTAGGGTATTGTTTACCAACACAATAGGTTTAAGCAACCTGTAATAAGGCTAAAACATATCACAAATCTAAACCAGGAGAGATGAATGCCAAACACATTCGCCTCTCTTGGTTTTTTCACGTTCCGATAAAACACCGGCTGTAGCTTGGTGAACTACGCTTGACAGAGACCTCCTTTGCAGCTAAGTAAATACTGCGTGACATAGATTTCCCTTACGAGCTGGTGAATGTTTCCTGATACAAGACTCTTTACAGCTTGGTGAACTACGCTTGACAGAGTCCTCCCCTTCAGCTTGGTAGACGCTGCCTTACACAGGTCCCCCCATGCAATGTTCGTGATGAAGGCGCTTATGTTTGGCCAAGGAACGTATTATACGTGATCCCCGCCTCCAAATATTGATTCCATATCAATATGGCCTGATTCCTCTAATTGTTTTGCCATTTTCAAACCGGTCTCTGTTTGCGCCAAACCTCCCAAAGCAGTTTCTCTAAGGGCGGGCGGCAGCATGCGGCCAATCTTTCCCATAGTATCGATTACTTCATCTACCGGAATGCGACTTTTAACTCCGGCCAGAGACATTTCTGCTGAAGATATCGCAATAACAACACCGGCTGTATTTCGCTTAATGCAAGGCACTTCAACTAAACCTGCGACCGGGTCGCAGCTAAGACCAAGTAGATTCTTCAGTGCGATAGCAAGTGCGTGGCCGGATTGCGAAGGAGAACCTCCGCAGGCCTCAACGGCAGCTGCTGCCGACATAGCTGCAGCAGAGCCAACCTCAGCTTGACAACCACCTTCAGCTCCGGATATAGAAGCCTGATTACCTATTACAATACCGCATCCTGCTGCAGTAATAAGGAAGTTAATCTGCTCACGTCGTGACAAATTTAGATGGTTACGAATAGCAAAGAGAACGCCTGGCAAAGTTCCGGAGGATCCTGCTGTCGGAGTGGCACAGATGACACCCATTGCGGCGTTGACTTCGTTAACCGCGGTAGCATAGACCATTGCACGAGTATAAATAGATCCGCTCAAAGCGTTTCCGCTTTGCAGATACTCTGCGAGTAATTTGGCATCGCCCCCTGTCATGCCTGATCGTGACTTAACTCCTTCTATTCCTTGCTGTGCAGCTTGTTCCATTACAGTCAGGTTTTGTTCCATATGCTGGAGTATATCTTCCTCAGTATCACCAATTTCTTCCACTTCGGTACGAAGAAAATACTCATGAAGAGCTATCCCTTCCTGCTCACATAAACTGATTATTTTCTGTAATTTGTGGATCATAGCTATATTCCTCTTTCTCTGCAGAATCGCTTATCAAATTAGGCTCAACATTAAGAACGCCCAGAGCTATCACTTGATCAATGTGACCGATCCTGCCGATCTCCTCCATTACAGATGCCGGAATCTTACCATCTGTAGCGATCAACATCAGCGCAAGCTCTCCCTTCCCTTTGCGTGAAACTTCCATAGTACTGATATTAATGTTAGCCTCAGCCAGCACTCCGGTGACTTGAGTGACAATACCGGGTTGATCTTTATAGAAAAACATAATCGCAGGGTTCTCACCCGACAGATGGATATCAAAACCATTTATTCTGGTGATATCAATAGTTCCACCGCCCAATGAAACTCCACGCAGTGATAGTGTATGATCTGCTGATTTAAGGTAAAGATCAACGGTGTTAGCGTGCTCAGTGGGATCATCTCCGGTTTCAATAGTCACCTTCATATTAGCTTTGGCAGCCAGATCATATGCTTGACGAATCTTTTCACTGCTGGTGGTCAAACCCAACAAACCAGAAATCAAGGCCAAATCGGTGCCATGTCCCTGATAGGTATGTGCAAATGAGCCGAAAAGAACAATGCGAACTTCCGCAGGCGTCATACCGAAAATCGAGCGTGCCACTAAACCAATACGCACAGCTCCGGCTGTGTGCGAGCTTGAAGGTCCAATCATTACGGGACCAATAATATCAAAAAGGCTTTTATAAACAGACATTTGGTACCCCCTATTTGCAATAATTATATCATTGGACAGTTACAGTTATCGCGTCTTATCCATATATTAGTCTAATGCTTCTTCAATAATTGAATTATGGACCTACGTGTGGGGCAGAATAATTACTTACTGCACCTTCAAAGTGCCTCTGTAGACTTTCTACACTTTCACCTTCATACGAAATCAAATTCTTCACACTGATTACTTTGCCAAAGAGGACATTGTCTTTAGCAGGAAACTCAACTGTGCCATAATGACCTGTATATTCTTAACATTTATTCAAATTCAATTCTATCTCACCAGTACTTCAAGTATTCATTTAATTTGGTATTCTTTTAGTTCTTTCGAGGATGAGGTCTATCAAAATAGTAAAATATTATCGTTGGTAATTTCACACAAGTGCCACTAGCCTTCCTATGTGCGAGAGTTCAAATCCAGGCTAAAATTTAGGGTATTAAAAAAAGCAAAACCCCTGATCCACAGTAACATCAGGGGTTTTGCTTGGCGAGCGTAGCAGGATTCGAACCTGCGACCCACAGCTTAGAAGGCTGTTGCTCTATCCTGCTGAGCTATACGCCCACATGGAAATCCGGCCCTTTGGAGCGGGTGAAGAGAATCGAACTCTCACGATCAGCTTGGAAGGCTGATGTTCTACCGTTGAACTACACCCGCAAATTAACTCCCCCTAAACAATGCTAAAACAT
>DUPE01000171.1 GCA_012838475.1 Clostridiaceae bacterium | reverse complement strand
TTCCCCCGGCAGGCCTATTACTCTCTTAACAATATTAGTGTTTTGCTCGCTATTACCCAGATGTGACCTGCAAGTAACAATATCCCCTCTGGATATGCCGCCAAAGAAGCGGGTCACCTTTTCGACTAAGAGCTCATCAAGACTATATAGAGTCGGTACCATCGATTCTCCATATACGGTGTTACGCTGCAAAACAAACTGGGAAAAGAGAATACCGATTATCAACCAGAACAGAACAAAACGAAGCCAATAGAAGAACTGCTTCCGCTGTTCTTTGGCTTTCACACCCGCAGCGTTTGCAAGATCACTATCAGCCCTGATCTGCTCACCCGAATTCATTTCAAGTTCAAGATCTGAACTGTATTCTTTATGCTCGCTATTCAATGCTATACCCTACTCCCGATCTTCATCAATATCATCAGGCGTTGTCGTTTCGTCCTTTTTGTGCTGTACAAATAAGCTGAGCTCCATCAATTGATCGTTATCCACTATCCCCGGAGCTCCTGTCATCAGACAAGAAGAATTTTGCACTTTCGGGAAGGCGATCACTTCCCTGATGCTGGACTCTCCCGCCAACAGCATCATCAGACGATCCAGACCATAGGCAATTCCTCCATGAGGCGGAACGCCGTATTGGAAGGCTTCGAGCAAGAAGCCGAATCTCTCCTCAACCAGCTCCGGACCAAGCCCCAAGAGCGAGAACATCTTATTTTGCATATCCTGATCGTGGATACGAATGCTGCCGCCGCCAAGCTCCACACCGTTGACAACGATATCATAAGCCTGAGCTCTAACCTGCTCCGGCGCAGTGTCTAAAAGGCCCATATCTTCCAGCATTGGCGCGGTGAAGGGATGATGCTTGGCCACCAGTCTTTTCTCTTCTTCATCATATTCAAAGAGAGGGAACTCAGTCACCCAAAGAGCCTCCCATTTGCCCTCAGGTATTAGCCCAAATCTTCTGGCAGTCTCCAGGCGCAGCTCACCCAGAGAAGTAAGAACAATGTCATCAGAACTGTCAGCTATGATGAGAATCAGGTCTTCAGTGCTGGCGTCGCAGCGCTCGGCAAGCTTCTTTATCAAGTCGGCATCGACAAATTTGAGTATTGAACCCCGTGGCAGATCTGAAGGCACGAGCCAGGCCAAACCCTGGGCACGGTAGGTTTTGACGTACTCTGCCAGACTATCTATCTCTTTGCGCGATATATCTGCTCCATGAGGCACCGTAATTGCCCGGACAGATCCTCCTGCACTTAAAGCCGCCTGAAAAACTCTAAAATCGCTGTCTGCAGCCAAATCTGAGATATCATGCAATTCCATCCCGAAGCGCAAGTCAGGTTTGTCAGAGCCAAACCTGCTCATAGCCTGCTGCCAGGTAAGCCTGGGAAATGGCAAAGCCAGCTCTCTTCCCAGCACCTCCTTAAAGAGCATAGAGATAAATCTCTCGTTGATGTCCATAATCTCAGATTGACCGGCAAAGGCCAGTTCCAAGTCGATCTGGGTAAATTCAGGCTGACGGTCCGCCCGAAGATCTTCATCACGGAAGCAACGAGCAATCTGAAAATAGCGATCGTAGCCAGCCACCATTAATAATTGCTTGAAGAGCTGTGGTGATTGCGGCAGAGCAAAGAAATGCCCGGGGAACACACGCGAAGGTACCAGATAGTCGCGGGCCCCCTCCGGTGTGCTTTTAATCAATAAGGGAGTCTCAATCTCCAAAAAACCCTCAACATCAAAGAAATCACGTGTCAGCTTGGTAACCCGATGTCGTAAAATCAGATTCTCCTGCATGACAGGACGTCTCAAATCGAGGTAGCGATACTTTAGCCGTAGCGCTTCGTTAGCGCCTGCATCATCCTCGATATAGAAAGGCGGAGTCTTGGCAGTTGAAAGAATTCTCAAGTCTTCGACCCAAAGCTCAACTTCGCCTGTTTTCATATCGGGATTAACGGAACTGCGTTTCCTGAGAATGCCTTGTACCGCCAACACAAATTCGCTTCTAACCGAAGCCGCCTTATCTCTCATTGCTGCAGGGCTGTCTTCGTCCAGTACAAGTTGAACTTCGCCGCTGCGATCACGCAGTGTAATGAAGATCAAGCCGCCCAGATCTCTTTGTTTGTGACACCAGCCCATAAGAGTAAGTCGTTTGCCGATCATTTCATTAGTTACTTCAGCAGTGCGACAACTACGTATCCAGCCCGGATTCAATTCCGCCATACTTCATGCACCTCTATATATTAATGGCGACTTTATTCGCCGCCTGTATTTTTATGCCGTACTATTATACAGCAATGTTGCGAACCATGCCGACGGCAAAATGAACAACTTCAGGAATATCTACACCGTGCCCGCTATATGATCAACTGCATTTTTGATGTGAAAATATATAGACATGTTATAATCTGATACTGATAGACCACTTACGAGGTATATGTATGCGCTTGCTAGCTATCATAAATCCTGCCGCCGGCAGAGAAAACTTCCAGAGAGAAATCTATACAATGCTAAGCAGCCTTAAAGATACAGCGGCTTATAGCGAGATAGACTTCCGTTACACTCAAGGACTCGGCCACGCCAGTACCTTGACACAAGAGGAAGGCGGCAATTATGACATTATCGTGGCGGTGGGGGGAGACGGCACAGTCCACGAAGTTGTTAACGGCTTAATGCAGGCCGGCCATAATACCCCTGTCTCTATCGTGGCGGCAGGAACAGTTAATGACTTCGCCTCAGCAATAAATCTGCCTGTTAATACTGAGGACATCCGTCAAATGCTGTTAACGCCACGTACTTTTATGATTGACCTTGGTTTTTCAGGCGGTAACTACTTCTTTAATGTCTGTGCAGGAGGCATGCTCACTGATGTTGCTTACCGCACTACCAGAACCAGCAAAACAGTCCTCGGCCGGCTGGCTTATATCTTGAATGCAGCTACTGATCTGCCCGCACGTCTCTTTAGACCATTAAATCTAAGCATCGAAACCGATAACGATAAAATCACTGGACCAATGTATCTGTTTATGGCAGCAAACACCCGCAGCGTTGGCGGTTTTCGCAAAATAGCCCCCGCCTCAGTACCCAACGACGGCTTATTGGACATAATCGCCATTCGAGCCGAAGGTCCTGCCCCGATCAGTTCGATGGCTTCCCTTCTAGTTAAGACTATAAATTGCAGTCATGTTGAGCACAGAAACTTCTATTATAAACAGTCTACAAAGGCTACAGTCATTGAGCTGGATAACAAAGAAACATTGCTTGACATGGACGGCGAACAAAAGGGTGCTTTGCCCGTTACCATAGAGGTTGTTCCTGCAGTTTTCCCATTAGTGGTACCCCAGGATTATCAGCTCAATTAGTTCGGGGATTAACTGTCTTTTTTCTCCAGCAGTTCGAGATAAGAGGTGGTGTTTTCTTCCAGTTCTTGTATAAGATCCGCATACTGCTCATAAACTACAGCAGGCGTATCTTCTGCAAAAGACGCTTCCATGGATTTGATTTCCGCCTCCTGTTCGTGGATTATCGCCTCCAGTGTCTGAATTATTTGCCTTTGTTCTGCGGCTTTTTTTCTCTTTTCCGCTGCGATTTGTTTGGTATCAGTATTCTTCCTGCCTGAATTATTTTCCTTTTCAGCAATTTCACTCTGCTCAGACTGGGTAGGTACGGAGATATTGGCTTTGCCGGCTCTCACCATTCCGCGCCAGCTCTGGTAAGAATTGTATTCTTGTACCTGCACGCCGATAAATCCCCAGATCTTCCTGGCTGTCTTGTCGATGAAATAGCGATCATGACTTACTGACAAGAGCGCGCCGTCATAGTCCAATAATGCCTGCTCCAGGATTTCTCTGGAGGCAATATCCAGATGATTGGTTGGCTCATCCAGCAAGAGAAGATCCGGTTTCTGCAAAAGCAGCTTGCATAGGTATAGTCTGGCTCTCTCACCGCCGCTTAAAACTTGTATTCTTTTGAAGACGTCTATTTCTCGGAACCCATAACCGGCAAGCAGATCTCGGCCCTGCCCTTCAGTTAAGCCGGGATCTGCTTGCCTTACTTCCGTCAGTAAGGTGTTGACCTCTGAATTAAACTGTAAGAGCTGTCCCATATAACCGATTTTCGCCCTTGAATTAATCTCTACTCGACCGGATGAAGGTCTAAGGCTGCCCACCATAATATTCAGCAGCGAAGTTTTGCCACAGCCGTTAGGTCCGGTGATCATGATTCTATCCTGAGGAAATATGCTGGAACTAAAACCACTGAATAGAGTATTGTCATCATAGGAAAGGCTAATATCTTCAGCCTGAATCAGGCAGCCGGAACGCGTTTTGCGTTCCGGATCAGACTGGAAAGAGAACTTGACCCGTGTCTGTTCTGATACCAGATTTTTCTCAACTTCATTTATCTGTCGTGACAGTTTGGCCACTCTTTTTTCCCTGCTGTGATACTGGTTCATTTTGCGATGCGAAAACATGGTCTGGGTTACCTTCTGTTCGTGCTTCAGTGTTTCCTGCAGTTTCTTCAGCTCTCGTTCGCGGGAGAAGTGTATCATTGCTTCAGTTTCTTTAAATTCTGAATAATTGCCTGCGCGAACTGTCATTTTACCCTGTGACAACAGAGCAGTATGCGTAGCAATATTATCCATGAAGCTTCTGTCATGAGAAATTACGATGACTGTGCCGGAAAAAGAGCTCAGCCATTCTTCCAGCCACTCTATGCCGTCGATATCCAAATGATTAGTCGGCTCATCCAGGAGCAGCAAATCAGGTCTGCTGACAATGATATGGGCCAATGCTGAGCGCATGCGCTCACCTCCGGACAGAGTGTTCAGCGGACGGCGAAGAATCTGATCGGATAGGCCCAGTCCATATAACGCTGCCAAAAGATCCGCTTGAAATCCGTACCCGCCCAGAGCCTCGAAGCTGCGAATCGTCTGATCGTATGCCGTGGAAAGCTCAGCAAACTGCTCAGGGTGCTCCGCCATATCTTCTTCGAGACTTCGCATCTGCAGCATCAAATCATCATATCTCTGATGAGAGAGGCAGGTCTTAGCGGGGTCAGGCTCACTGGAAAGCTGCTGGGGCAAATACCCGATAACTGTGCCTGAAGCCAGATTCAAGAGTCCAATATCAGTATCCGGTTCCTCCTGCCCGCTTATGATCTTGAGCAGTGTACTTTTGCCCGTGCCATTCGCTCCTGTCAAGACCAGTCGGTCACCAAAATCCAGGCTCAGGGACAGGCCGTCCAGAACCCTCTTGCCGAAATATGTCTTATGAATGTTTTCCAACGTAAGGATGCTCATCGCTAAACATTCTAACAGCTGCGGACAAAGAAATACCATCAGAGCGTGAAAGAACAGTATCAATAGATGCAAGATCAGCTGTTCTTGGTGTAGACTTCATATATAGTCAGACAGACAGCGGGTTTTCCGACTACTGAAGCGAGCCTAAGAAGTCGGGGATGTTAACCGCTTAAGGTATTGACGGCATATCCTTTTTTGATTGATGAAGGCGACGATAATAACGCTAACAGAGTGACAGCAAATCTGATCAGAGAAGGCAGAATAATTTGCTGAACCGATCGGAAGAATTTTTGCCCTGGATGATGTATTCTTCATAGAGGCAACAGCAGAATCAATGATGAAAGAAGGTCAATTATGTCCAGGTTTTTGATTATTAATCCGGGTTCTACTTCAACAAAAATCGGAGTGTATATATCCGGCGAGTTCACCATGACTCGCAAAATCGAACATGCAACTGAAATGGGAGGGCCGATCTTTGGCCCCGACCAACTGGCTGCCCGGGAAAAAATGATTCTTGATCTCCTAAGAAACGAGAGCATTGATCTTGGATCGATGGATGCTATTGTTGCACGTGGCGGGCTTCTTCACCCCCTTAAAGGAGGTGTTTATGAAGTTAATCAAGATATGATCGATGACCTTAATACCAGCAGGTATGGCTGGCACTCCTGTAATCTGGGAGCCTTGCTGGCGGACTCTATTGCCAAGCCTTACGGTCTCAAATCCTATATTGCTGACCCTGTTATTGTCGATGAACTGCAACCCCTGGCGCGCATCAGCGGCTGGCCGGAATTTGAGCGCAGATCGATCTTCCATGCCCTAAACCACAAAGCTGTGGGCCGCAAATTCGCCTATGGGCAAGGCGGAAAATATGAAGAATACAATCTGATAATTGTGCATATGGGCGGAGGCATATCTATAGGGGTCCATGAGAAAGGCGAGGTCATAGATGTAAACAATGCCTTTAACGGAGAGGGACCCTTCTCGCCTGAGCGCACCGGCGGACTGCCGGTCATCTCAGTGATCGAAGCTTGTTTCTCAGGTAACTTTGCTGACGCCATTGATGTAAAGACTTCCTTTGTAGGCAAAGGTGGACTGCTGGCTTATCTAGGCACAAATGATGCAAGAGAAGTAGATCGGCGTATTGAGTCAGGTGATGAAGAAGCTCGTTTCATACTTGATGCTATGGCTTATCAAATTGCCAAAGAAATCGGCAGTGCCGCAACCGTACTCAAGGGAGAGGTGGATGCCATCTTGCTGACAGGGGGACTGGCTTATGACACCTATCTGGTAGAGTGGATTATTGAGCGTGTATTATTCATCGCTCCTGTCAGAGTTTTCCCCGGTGAGGACGAACTAAAGGCTTTGGCTCAAGCTGTTGACGAAGCTCTGGGCGAGAAAAAACCGATCCTGAAATATAGCAAGGAGGCTTGATGCGTTAAAAAGCCCCGTCCCGAAAGTCTCGCTTTTATCGTGGTATCGGCGATTTACTTGAATTGAGATAGAGAGGCCGCCGCGGACTGCAGATACTTATGGAATACTATCAAAGAGATCGACTGCAACGGGAGGCTCTTATGCAGGCCCGGATACTTGTGAAACATTATTGACTGCAACTGAGCGTTAAAATTAAGAGAAAGCTCCTTAATAACCGCAATTACAAAATATTATTGACAGGAGAATATAATTGATCTTACCTGATAAGCAAGTAACCATCATCTCCGGCCATTATGGGACAGGCAAAACGGAGTTTGCCGTGAATCTGGTCTTTGCCATGGCGCGAGATGGCAGAGATGTCTCACTCGTCGATTTGGATATTATTAACCCCTACTTTCGTTCCTTTGAACGCAGGCGCGAAATGGAGAAGGCAGGTATCACAGTACATGTGACATCCAATGAAGGGCAAGCTGATATTCCCTCACTGCCGGGTTCTATCATGTCAGTCTTCATGAATAAAGATCAGCAGAGCGTAATAGATTTGGGCGGAGATCCCGCCGGGGCCCGGATACTTGGATATTACAGGCCACAACTGGAGGAGACGGATTTTGATTTTTGGTTTGTAATAAATCATAATCGTCCGGAGACTTCTACGCTTGAAAATGTAGTACACTATTTTGAACTCACGCAAATGATGAGTCAGCAAAAAATTACCGGCATTGTTAATAACACTCATCTTGGACGTGAGACTGGAATTGAAGATATAGTGAAGGGAGATGCTTTTGCTGCTGAGACAGCTAAAAAACTGGGACTCCCGCTCATCTGCACCACAGGCGAGCGAAAATTCCAAAAAGAATTAGAAGGAAAACTTAAGGGCTCATTTTTTCCCCTTGATATATATATGATCAAACCTTGGGAACTGAGCGAAGAAGAAGGAGGACAATTCACATGGCTGGATATGTAAGATTCAGAGAGGATTTGTGCAAAGGCTGCGAACTTTGTGTCTATGTCTGCCCACCTCGGATTATTTACTTAGACAGGGATTACACGAATAGGAAGGGATACCACCCCGTCAGGATAGACGAAATGGAAAAATGCACCGGCTGCGCCCACTGCGCACGTATGTGCCCCGATTCCGTAATTACCGTGGAACGTGAATAGGAGAACATTTTAGATGAGCAAAGAATTATGGAAAGGCAATGAAGCAATAGCCGAAGCTGCTATCAGGGCCGGATGTCGCTGTTATTTTGGTTATCCAATCACCCCGCAAAGCGAAATACCTGAGTATATGTCACTGCATATGCCGAAAGCAGGAGGCGTATTCCTGCAGTCCGAGTCTGAAGTTGCTGCCATTAATATGGTATATGGAGCCACAGGAGCGGGTGCCAGAGTAATGACGTCGTCTTCTTCACCGGGAGTCAGCCTAAAACAAGAGGGTATCTCTTATATGTGCGGGGCGGAGCTCCCCGGCGTGATAGTCAATGTCATGCGCGGAGGCCCAGGCCTGGGAACGATTCAGCCTGCGCAGGGTGACTATTTCCAAGCCACCCGCGGCGGCGGTCACGGTGACTATCGCTTGATTGTGTTCGCACCGGCAAATATTCAGGAAGTAGTAGACCTTATGCAGGAGGCTTTCGACCTGGCAGATAAATACCGCATGCCCGTTATGATGCTCCTCGACGGTATGATTGGACAGATGATGGAACCGGTAGAGTGGAAAAGGCCTGCGATTGCACCGGAAGACTTGCCCGAGAAGCCCTGGGCTACAACCGGAACCAAAAATAAGCGTCTTCCAAATATAATTAACTCCCTCTTCATCGATCCTGATGCCTGTAATCAGCATAATATACGCCTGGAAGAAAAATACGCCCGCGTCACAGAGAGTGAGCAGCGCTATGAAACCAATGATACCGAAGACGCCGAAGTAATCTTTGTCGCCTTCGGCACACCGGCCCGGCTGGCACGAGCCGCAGTCAGACTTCTGGCTGAGGATGGAATCAAGGCTGGCGTTTTCCGACCGATTACTGTCTGGCCTTATCCCTATGATGCGCTGTATAAAATTGCAGCCCAGGACAGCGTTAAAGCTGTTGTCACCGTCGAAATGAACACAGGACAGATGATTGATGATGTCCGCATCGCCGTCAAAGGAGCCAGGCCAGTTTCTTTTGTTGGCAGCGCAGGTGGAATCATACCCACTCCTTATGAAGTGGCAGAAGCGGCTAAGAAAGCGCTGGGGAGGTAAGAAATGGCTATTGTATATCAAAAAACTAAAGGGCTTACCGACGCTGAGCTGCACTATTGCCCCGGATGTACCCACGGCATTGTTCATAAACTGGTGGGAGAGACTTTAGAAGAACTTGATGTCTTAGGAAAAGCAGTGGGAGTCGCGCCTGTCGGCTGCGCAGTATTTGCCTATGATTATTTTAACTGTGATATGCAGGAGGCAGCGCATGGTCGCGCACCTGCAGTAGCAACCGGAATCAAACGAGTTCTGCCCCAGCATGTAGTCTTTACTTATCAAGGCGATGGGGATCTGGCTGCCATAGGCATTGCTGAAGCAGTGCATTCCGCCATGCGCGGTGAAAAAATTACTGTCATCTTCGTGAACAATGCGATCTACGGAATGACGGGCGGCCAGATGGCTCCTACTACTTTAGTAGGTCAGAAAGCCACGACCGCTCCTCTGGGCAGAGATCCGGGACACTATGGCTCTCCGATCCGTATGTCTGAGATGCTGGCAACAATCGATGGCGCGGCATATATTGAGCGGGTCATGGTTACCACGCCCGCCAGCGTAATGAAGGCAAAAAGATCAATCAAGAAAGCCTTTGAACTGCAAATTGCGGGACTAGGGTTTACCATGATTGAAGTGCTCTCCACCTGCCCGACCAACTGGGGTTTGACGCCGGTCGAGTCTCTGGAATGGGTCAAAGAGAATATGCTCCCGGTATTTCCTCTCGGCGTCTACCGCGACGTGACAAAAGAGGAGGCCTAAAGATGTCTTATAACGAAATTGTAATTGCCGGCTTTGGTGGGCAAGGCGTAATGTCTATAGGAACAACGATGGCTGAAGCAGCAATGTCTGAAGGTCTAAATGTCAGCTGGCTGCCCTCTTACGGACCTGAAATGAGGGGCGGCACAGCCAACTGTAATGTTGTCATCTCCGACGGAGAAATCATCTCGCCGATCGTGTTGGAGCCCAGCGAGCTGATTGCCATGAATCTTCCCTCTCTGGACAAGTTTGAATCAGCTGTTAAGCCGGGCGGCCTTATTCTGGTTAATGAATCTATTATCGAGCGCAAAGTAGAGCGCAATGACGTCAGAGCAGTCTATGTCCCTTCGCAGGAAATCGCAGCGGAACTTGGCAACTTGCGTGTCGCCAATATGGTTATGCTGGGAGCCTTCATTGAAGCAACTAAACTGCTCAAATTTGAGACTGTCGTTGATATGCTCCGCAATATTTTCACCGGCAAAAAAGCTAATCTTGTCGAGATTAACGAAGTCGCACTTCAACGGGGAGCCGACTGTGTCAATGTTTAAGTCTAAACCGACGATCAGGTAAATCATTTCAGGGGTGCCTCTACCTGTGTCGAATTAATCATGGCAGGGTTGAGCGAAAATTCGCGGATAAATATATAATACGTAGACAAAATTAATTTGCCATCCGCGTAAAAGGAAATTTTCAGACGAGAAAGGGCTTGATATGAAAATCAGCGTAACAAAGAACGAAAATCCAAAGATAAAACCCGTCGACGAAAGCAAACTGGGGTTCGGATCAATTTTCACTGATCATATGTTTGTAGTCGAATTCGAAAAAGATCTCGGCTGGCATGCCCCCCGCATAATACCTTATCAGAATCTCTCTTTAGACCCCGCCTCTCCCGTCCTGCACTACGGGCAGGAGATCTTCGAGGGAGCTAAAGCATATGCGCTTGACAACGGCGAAGTTGGACTCTTCAGGATACGCGACAATGCACGCAGGATGAACCAGAGTGCAATCCGTACCTGCATGCCTGAGCTTGACATAGAGCTGCAATATGAGGCCATCTGCCGTCTGGTTGACCTCGACCGCGATTGGGTCCCGACCAGCGAGGGCACATCTCTCTATCTACGACCGACCATGATTGCTGATGGTGCCAGTCTCGGCGCTCACTCCGCTTCCAGATTCATCTATTATGTAATTTGTTCCCCCTCCGGCTCCTACTATCCTGAGGGCATCAAGCCTATCCGTATCCTGATTGAGACCCATTATGTCCGCGCAGTCAAAGGCGGCATGGGCAGAGCAAAGACCGGTGGCAATTACGCTGCCAGCTTTAAGGCGACAAAAGAAGCGATGGAAGCGGGTTATCAACAGGTTCTTTGGCTGGACGGACGCGAACAAAAATACGTTGAAGAAGTAGGGGCTATGAACATGATGTTCGTAATCGATGACAAGCTGGTAACGGCAGAGCTGGGAGATACTATCCTGCCCGGAATCACCCGAGACTCAATCCTGCAATTGGCACGCGACAAAGGCTTGTCTGTTGAAGAACGAAAAATCCCTGTCACAGAGCTCTTTGAGGCCAGTGCTCAAGGCAGACTGCAGGAAGCCTTCGGCACCGGGACGGCAGCTGTTATCTCTCCAGTCGGCGAACTAACCTGGCAGGATCAAAGCATCGTTATTAACAATAATGAAATTGGTCCGGTAGCACAGATGTTCTATGATGTTTTGACAGGAATTCAAAAGCAAAGAGTTGAAGACGCTTATGGCTGGGTCTCCACGGTTCCCAGATTCGACTAGCCTTACACTTCAGTTACCAATAGGAATTCTTGCTGCTGAGACAAAGCTAAGCATAGTGCAATGTTAGCGTTGGAGCAAATACAAGATTAAGTCTTCAGCTGCAAAAAAGAAAACATGCCTGCAGGGGAAAATAAATTCGCAGCAGCACATGCTTATGTGATTTGGTCTGCAGAGCCTTTTTCCTTTTTACTGTCCGGTTGCTCAAATTCCTTCTTACGCCTGTTTCGTATGGTGAAAAAACCATAAACTGATACGATCAGGGCACCGGCAACATTAACTATGAAATCCCACATGGTATCGGCCAGCGCTTCCTGACCTGACAATAGCGCGCCGTTTGGCAGCATAAACTTCTGCATATTCATGCCAAACAAAGAATCGGCGGCGAATTCGTATATCTCCCAAAGAACACCAACAGTGGCTGAGAAGCAAAAACTGAAAAAGGCCAAAAAAGCCGGTGACAAATTCAGTCGCAATCGTTCCCAGTTATTCAAGGTAGAAATTAGTTTGAAGCCCAGGGCAGCAAGCATGCCGGCACTGGAAATGTGGAGAATCGTATCCCAGTGAGCATAAACCTGAAAGTAATCTCTCACCTCGCCAAGGAAGATTCCTGCATAGAGAAAAATATAATATATTATGGAAAGGCTGTCAGTTATTTGGATTTTTAGATTCTTCTCCAGAAAGTTGGGCAGCCGCATTACAATAATGCCCGCTACACAAGACACTAGCATCAAGATGTAATCAGACTGCAAGCGGGGAGTATCCGGAGGAACAGCATCAGGAGGAGTGATAATTATTCTGTATATCGCATATCCCATGGAGACGAAAAGAGACAGCCAAAGAACAAACCCGATGACTTTCTTCACATCAGCAGTGGTAATTTTCCTTTTAAACAATCGAGGCTTACCCAATTCATCTCTCCCGTGAATATATCTCTTCTTTCTCAGCTTTGATTCTCATAACCTTTACTTTCCGGCTTTTCGATTATACATTATCTTTATCTTTGTAATTGTTAAGATTCACTCTTACCCAAGCAAAGAAGAGACTGTGAGGCGAATTATCTGACTGCGTAGGATCTACCTTTACAGTTGATTACGCATAATCTTGCCGCTGGTTGTCTTTGGCAAAGAATCGCGGAAGGCAACGATGCGAGGGTATTTATACGGCGCCGTCTTATGTTTGACATAATCTTGAATCTCTTCTTTAAGTTCTTCAGTTTCCTCGATGCCGGCAGTCAACACGATGCTGGCTTTGACAAGCTGACCGCGTTCAGGATCCGGCTCAGGACTGACGCCGCATTCGAGCACATAGGGCAACTCCATGATTACGGATTCAATCTCGAAAGGCCCAATACGGTAACCTGAAGACTTAATAACATCATCCAATCTGCCGACATACCAATAGTAGCCGTCTTCATCGCGCCATGCTGTGTCACCTGTATGGTAGAGACCTTCATGCCAGACCTTTTCTGTCTGTTCAATGTCACGGTAATAACCGGTAAAGAGACCACAGATATCTCCGGGCCGGGTCCGAATGACGATCTCGCCCGTTTCACCGGTTGATACAGGTTTACCGTCTTCACCGACAATATCAATAGGATAAACAGTGACAGGTTTGCCCATCGAGCCGAATTTGTGTTGATCTCCTGTAAGATTGCCGACCATGACAGTAGATTCTGACTGGCCGAAACCCTCCATAATGCGGATACCGGTTTGAGACTCAATCTGACGGAAGACCTCAGGATTAAGTGCCTCACCTGCTGTAGATGCGTGTTTGATGGAGCTTAGGTCATAATTGGAAAGGTTTTCTTTCATCATCAGGCGCCAAATTGTAGGAGGCGCACAAAAGGTAGTTACCCGGTATTTGCTGATCATGGGGAGAAGGTCAACTGCATCAAAGCGATCAAAATCGTAGACCATAACAGCAGCTCCACAAAGCCATTGCCCGTATAGCTTGCCCCACAGAGCTTTAGCCCAACCGGTGTCGGCAACAGTAATATGCAGTCCTTCCGGATCAATATTGTGCCAGTAGCGGGCTGTATGGAAGTGACCCAGTGGATAGGTGAAGTTGTGCATGGCAACTTTAGGATAACCGGTAGTTCCTGAAGTAAAGAAAAACAGCATATTATCTTTTCCGCCGGGCGTATCCTTACTGCGAGGACAGGAAGAACGATACAGGCTGAACTCCGAGTTAAAATCGCGCCAATCCCCGGGCAGATTATCAGGAATGCTATTACCCTGGCTTTCCACAGCTATTTTAAGCTTTAATCCAGGATACCTCACGCTGGCCTGCTCAGCTTCCGTTATAGTGTCGCCATCAGCAGTAGAGATGATAGTGCTGATTTCCGCTTTCGAAAAATAATAATCGAAGTCTTTTTCCATGAGGAGATTTGTGACAGGAACGGCGATCGCACCAATCCTGTTTAGACCCATCAGTATAGGCCAAAACTGATAGTGACGTTTAAGACAAAGCATTACTTTGTCGCCGGCCTCAATACCCAATGCTTTGAAATAATTAGCACAGCGGCAAGAGAGGCGGCTGATGTCAGCAAAAGTGAATCTCCGTTCAGTCTTATTGCGATCCAGATGCAGCATTGCCAGTCGATCGGGCTCCCGTTCTGCCATAACATCTAATATGTCGTAGACAAAATTAAAATTTTCGGTATTCTTGTAGCGAATAGAGACAGGCGTACCGTTCTCATTTTCTTCCACGTCAATATAAGGAGACCAGAGAGGCTCAACGGTCTGAATAGCCGCCGGTCTAGGAGCCGGAATACGGCTAGCCTGCGGCCTGGCATCGAAAACCTCCTCCATAGGATTGAGCACAATAGCATAAAAATAGCAGTCCTCGCCATTAACAGCCCGCTCACCATGAGGGTATTCTGAGTTGAAGTAGATACTGTCGCCCGGGCCGAGGATCTCCTCGTGCTCTCCTACCTGTACTTTTAGCTGGCCGCTGATAACGATATCGCATTCTTGTCCCTTGTGAGTAGTCAGTTGCATCGCCTCATGCTGTGCCTCAGGGTCGTAAGAGGCACAAACCAGTAACGGCTCCGCGATACGATTCTTAAAGGGACCCGCCAAACTAAAATAAGTCATGCCGTGAGCGTTATTAATTTCCTGTCCTTCTCCTCTGCGCGTCACTGTGTAGAGGTCAAGCCTGGGAGTTGTGCCTTCTATAATCTCAGTCGCGTTTACATTTAAAGCAAGCGCACAGCGATAAATAAAGGCAAAAGTGAGGTCGGCCCTGCCTGCTTCACAGGCCAGATAATGGTCTGCAGAAACGTCAGTCAGCTCGGCCATTTCCTCAACACTAAGCCCCTCTATTTCGCGCAGCTCACGGATGCGCTGCCCCATAAGCTGAATTTTGTAGTCAAGTGCGTTGATTACCATTGTGTCCTCCCTGTCGAATCAGACCCCCGCAAAGGTTGATTTCCGATGTCTGTAATAGGGCCTGTCAAACAATAAAAAAGCCCGTCTCAAGATAATTACTTCTTGAGACGGGCTGAACCCGCGGTACCACTCAAGTTGCGACTTAACAGCCGCCTCTCAGACCTGTCGGTCTTGGATCTTAACGCGGTCAAATCGGAAGAGATCTACTGACGTCTCGTTTAGACGCTTTCTGCTCTCCAGCTCCGGAGCGACCTCCGTCTAGCCTCTCTGTCGCGGTTCTCAGCTGGCACCAATGTGCATTTCCCGCATTCTCTGTAACAGATCCGGGCTCGACGAACTCTCCATCAAAGCCGTTATAGTTCGATATACTAGCACAGATGAGAACCGGGAAGCAAGGCGCTAATTCAAAATTCTTGCCCGACTGTTCTCCCCGGGTTACAGTTGGCTGCGCTGGATCTTACCATTGACAGTCTTGGGCAGGCTGTCACGGAAGACAATAACACGAGGATATTTGTAAGGAGCGGTCTTATCCTTCACATAGTTCTGGATCTCCTTTTTCAGCTCTTCACTCTTTTCCTTGCCGAGAATCAGGACAATGCTCGCCTTGACCACTTGCCCGCGCAGCTCGTCGGGGACTGCTGAGACACCGCACTCGAGGACATATGGCAACTCCATGATGACGTTTTCGATTTCAAAGGGTCCTATACGATAGCCGGAAGACTTGATAATATCGTCGTTACGGCCAACAAACCAATAGAAACCGTCTTCATCTTCCCAGGCCTGATCGCCTGTGTGATAGATCCCATCATGCCAAACCTGATCAGTCTTGAACTGTTCATCATAATATCCCTGGAAGAGTCCGCAGGGCGCGCCATCACCGGTATCGATAACAATTTCGCCGGGCTCACCCGTCTTGGCTTTTGTGCCGTCCGGACGAATTATACTCATCTTATACAATGGAGATGGTTTGCCCATGGATCCCGGTTTTGCCGCCGTGCCTTTGAAAGTTGCGACAGAAAGTGTCGTTTCGGTTTGTCCAAAGCCTTCTCTAATCGAGACACCTGTAGCCTGGAAGAACTGATTAAAAACCTCAGGATTAAGTGCTTCCCCGGCGCTGGTGGCCTCACGGACCGATCTCAAATCGTAGGCAGTGAGATCTTCTCTGATCAGCATGCGATAAATCGTAGGAGGAGCACAAAAACTGGTGATGGGATAGCGGGACAGCATGGTTAACATGTCATCTGCGTCGAAGCGGTCGAAGTCATAAGTGAAGACCGGTGCGGCACATAGCCATTGCCCGTAAATTTTACCCCACAAGGCTTTACCCCAGCCGGTATCGGCAACCGTAAAATGCAAACCATCCGGCTCTACGCCATGCCAGTGGCTGGCAGTAAGGTAATGGCCAAGAGCATACTTATGGTCATGGACAGCCAGCTTGGGATACCCTGTCGTACCCGAGGTGAAAAATGCCAGGGCGGGCTCGCTGCCACAAGGCGAATTGTCTGGTCTATCATAGACAGAGCGATATCGCTGAACCTCAGTATTAAAGTCCAGCCAACCTTCCAGGGTTTTGCCGCTGTCATTGCCGTCAACCAGTATAAAATGCTCAACAGTAGGACAAATTTCTCCGGCTTGTTTTGCGAATACGGCTGTTTCATTATCTGTCGTACAGATGATGGCTTTAACCTTACCCGCTTCAAACCTATAGACAAAATCCTGTTTATGCAATTGGTCGGTGGCTGGAATAGCTGTTGCACCCAGTTTGTGCAGAGCTATGAGGATCGGCCAGAACTGGTAATGGCGCTTCAGGCAAATCATCACATGATCGCCACGCCGGATGCCAAGCGAATAGAAATAATTGGCAGCGCGATTCGACTCGCGACTTATATCCCTGAAATCAAAGCGACGCTCCCGATGATCGACGCCGACATGCAGCATGGCTAAGCGGTTGGGATCCTTCTCTGCAATGAAGTCTACAACATCATAGGCAAAATTAAAGCTCTCCTCATTGCTGTATTTAATGGCAACTGGATTACCTTGCTCGTCTTCATCGACCTGAACGAATCTTGCTGCCGGATTCGGTGCGGCGACAAGACGGGTAGGAGGCTTTAAAACACTTTCCTTCGTAGCCTTATATACTGAAGGAACAGGTGTTTCCTCCGGCCCGGGAATCACAACAGCGACAAAAACACAATCAGAGCCTCCGACAGCAATCATGCCATGCGGGGTGGCGGAGTTGTAATATATTGAATCGCCTTCATCGAGAACTTCAAAATGCCCGTCAATCTGTACCTTAAGGCTGCCCTTAAGAATCAGGTTAAACTCCTGTCCACTGTGAGTAACTAGATCGATAGGCCTGTCCTGCAAGGCTTCTTCGTATTCGTATACGCAGTAATACGGCTCGGCCAGCTTGTCACGAAACCAGGGTGCCAGACTAAAAATCTCTACACCTTCACCGCCGGAAGTTATCTGACCTTTGCCACGACGAATGAGCTGATAGTCACTCAAAGTTGTGGCGTCACGACCTTCCAACAGTTCAGTCAAGTCCAGATTCAGGGCATTGGCGGCCTTGTGCAGGAAGGAAAAGGGGAAATCCTTTATGCCTTGTTCATAATCCTCATATGCCTCAACTGTTGTGCCGATTTTCGCAGCCATATCGGCGGTGGTATAGCCTGAGAGTTCTCTCATGGCACGCAGCCGGTGTGCGACATCCCTGATCAAGATAGTGGTGTTTTGTTGGCTCATTGTTTTTCCTCTTTATGCTCATATTCACGACAGCCTGGCAGGCAATAAAAAACGCCCGTCTCAAGCTTTGCCTGAGACGGGCGTGACCCGCGGTACCACTCAGATTGCCGGCTCAATGCCGACCACTCAGCGAGGTTCCATCAAACCTCCGGCACTAACGCAGCCTGCGCGGAAGCACCTAATCTCGGCAACGACGACCGGACAATCAATCGTCAATTCAGTCGCTGCAATTTCAGCACTCCGGTTCAGAAGGGATAGGTCACTATGCGCTGTCCCCGGTTCTCAGCATACACCGTTTCTCTGTGCACAGTTGAGCATAGCACCGTCTTCGTCTCTACCGTTGAAGTGATTTTACCAAATTGTCAAATTATGTCAAGCAGGCAGAAACAGATTGTTTGCTCTGACTTTGCCATATATGATAGACTTCACGCATGCTTCGCAGTCCACTCTCCGGTCTGCGATTCTTTAGCTCCAGGAAGGGAGTCCATTATGAAAACTGTGAACATATCTGATGTAACTTTACGTGAAATCTCTCACTTGGCTGATGCGGGTTTGGGTTTCAATAAAATAATCAAGATAGCCCGACTATTTGATCAGCTGGGTGTTGACATTATCGATTGCCCTCCAATCGAGAATCTACAGGAGGACAGTCTTTTGCTTAAGTCTCTTGCCGCTGTACTCAAGCAAAGCAGATTGGCCGTTCCGGTTGGTGTGACCGCCGAACAACTTGAGCAGACCTGCGCTGCGCTGGAGAAGACGCCTGATGCCCGTTTGCAGGTGATGCTGCCTGTGTCAACAGTCATGATGGAGTATGAGCTGCATTTGAAGCCGTCGCAGCTGCTGGAGTTGACGAGAACCCTGATTGAGGCGGCTCGCAACCACACAAATGATGTAGAGTTTATAGCTGAAGATGCTACCCGAGCCAGGGAAGATTTCCTGCAAGAGGTGGTTAATACTGCTCTGGACGCCGGGGCAACCAGTGTCACCTTCTGTGATCGCCAGGATGGATACCTACCTTACGAGTTCAGCGCCTTCATTGAAAGACAATTGGCAAATATACCTCGTTTGCAGGAGGTGCCTGTCGGAGTCCAATGTGGCAGCAATGTAAGTTTGGCTGAAGCTAATTCACTGGCAGCGCTGGATGCAGGCATTTCTGTACTCAAAACCAGCGTTATCGGTGCGTCAGGCATATGCAATACTATTAATCTTGCACGCCTGGAAAGGCTACGCAGTGATTTGCCGATTAAAACGAGGCTGGAGGCGACTTTAGCGGAACATCTGGCAGATCAGATTCTGGTACTGGCAACACCGGATTCAGAACGCAGCCCGGCAGCAGTAAGCGGAAAAGGTCTGCCCGAAGCTACAGCTGAGGAATCTGAACACGTTTTCACCAGCGAAGATGGTGCCGACACTATCAATGCGGCGATTCAGCAGTTGGGCTATACACTCAATGCGGAAGACCAGCTCAGAGTTTATGAAGCCTTTCAAGAAATCGCCGCAGGCAAATCCGTCAGTTTGCATGAACTGGACGTAATCGTGGCTGAAACTTCTATGCAGGTAAGTCCCACCTACACTCTGGAACACTACGCAGTAACTGAGACCAGCGCCGGTGCCTTCTGTCAGATCCGACTGGGGTTGGAAGGCGGGATCTTAGAAGGGCTTGGTTCCGGTAACGGACCGATTGATGCCGCTTTCAGTGCCATAGAACGCATCGTCGGACATCGCTTTGAGCTGGATGATTTTCAGATAAGGGCCATAACTCAAGGACATGAAGCTCTGGGTGAGGCCTTCATACGCCTGCGCTATAAAGGACTGTTGTTTTCAGGAACGGGTTTGTCAACTGATATTATCGGATCGAGTATCCGTGCTTATGTCAACGCTCTGAATAAAATCGCTAACGAAGAAAGTATACAGAGCAGATAAGATATGAGGATTGAATTGCTATGAAACGTTCATTTTCTACCAAAGGCTGGCAGGAACATAGCTGGTCCGACTTTGTAGATCTTGCCCGACAGCTGGGCTATAAAGGCATTGAACTCTATTACGATACCGCTCAGCAGGCTGTCTGGCAGCTCGGACTGAGTGATCGCGAAAGGATACGTGCGGCTGTACGCCAGCTGGCTAATCTGCAGCTGGAAATCCCTTGTGTTGACGCCGCCGGTGAACTGCAAGACGTAGCAACTGATTTCGCAGTCGAACAAGGTTTTCGCGATGCGATTGAATTTGCTGCCGCTATTCAGAGCCCTGCTTTGCGGGTACGCACTCTGCGTCCTGATAATGATGAGGGTTTTTCGACTCGTACGGCGCTGGAGAAGATCCTGCCTATAGCTAAAGAATACGGCATCACAGTGCTAGTAGAAACCATCGGTCCTTATGCTGATTCAAAAGCCCTGTGTCAGATTCTGGACTCTTTTGCTGATGACTATTTGGCGGCATTATGGGATGTGCCACACAGCTGTCAGGCCGGTGAATCTCCCGAAACAACTATTCGTGAGCTGGGTGCTTATGTCCGTCATGTCCATCTCCGAGATGCGGCCGGCAGCGAGCAAAGGTTGGTAGGAGAAGGTGATCTCCCTCTAGACGAAGTGTTTCTCGCCTTGAGTTCAATCAATTACGATGGCTTTATTTCTTGTGAATGGTCGCCGGACTGGCTGCCAGGTCTTAGAGATCTGGAGGTGGTATTGGTTCATTTTGCTGCCTGGACTTCGCAGTTTACTGCCCCGGTACGCTCACCCGTCCATCTTTACAGCAATAACCGTCATACCGGCAGTTATGTTTGGAAAAAGGACCGCCTGATTGACCAAACGCTGCCACAAGTGCTGGACACTATGGCAGACATATTCCCGGATCAGACGGTAATCCGCTACACGACACTAGATTATACGCGCAGTTACAACGACTTTCGTGCTGATGTGGACCGCGCAGCACGCATGTTTATCGCTTTGGGAGTCAGACCCGGCGATAAGGTAGCCATCTGGGCGACAAATGTTCCGGAGTGGTTTCTCACCTTTTGGGCAGTAACTAAGATCGGTGCTGTCCTGGTCACAGTTAATACTGATTACAAAATATATGAAGCCGAGTATCTCCTGCGCCAGTCTGACACACACACACTGGTCATGGTCGAACGTAATCGCGACTCAAATTTTGCTGCCACCATGCAGGAACTTTGTCCTGAGCTAAAGGGAAAAGACCCTGCTGCTTCTCTGCACAGCCGGCGCCTGCCTTTCTTGCGCAATATCATTACGGTAGGCTTCGACATGCAAGGCTGCCAAAACTGGAACGAAGCCATACAGAGGCACGAAGAAGTTCCACAGCGGGAAGTCTTGCGCCGCGCCCATAACATCAATGTTAATGATGTCTGCAATATGCAGTACACCTCGGGGACGACCGGCTTTCCTAAGGGAGTTATGCTTACTCACTACAACGTTGTCAATAACGGCAAGTGCATTGGCGACCGCATGGATCTGTCTACAGCCGATCGTTTACTGATACAAGTTCCTATGTTCCATTGCTTTGGCATGGTGCTGTCAATGCTCGCCAGTATGACCCATGGCAGTACAATGTATCCGGTACCCTACTTCAACGCCGGAACTGCCCTCGCTGCTATCGCTACGGAACGTATTACTGCAGTAAACGGAGTGCCCACGATGTTTATCGCTATTCTGGAGCATCCGGAATTTGATCAAGTTGATTTTAGTTCGCTCAGGACCGGTATTATGGCCGGAAGTCCTTGCCCGGTCAGTGTAATGAGGCAAGTTCAGGAGAAGATGAATTTGACTGAGATTACTATCGTCTTTGGTCAGACCGAATCCTCTCCAGGCTGTACCATGAGTACAGCTGACGACCCCATAGAAGTCCGCGTTTCTACCGTGGGACGCCCATTGCCGGAAGTCGAATGTCGCATCATCGATCCGGAGACCGGAGCAGAATTGCCGCCGGGACAAGACGGAGAATTTGTAGCTCGCGGCTACAATATTATGAAGGGTTACTACAAGATGCCCTCGGCGACAGCACAGGCCATTGATAATGATGGCTGGCTGCATACCGGCGACCTGGCCCAGCAGACTCCCGAGGGGAACTTCTGCATTACCGGACGCATCCGCGACATGATAATTCGCGGAGGTGAAAATGTTTACCCAAAGGAGATCGAGGATTTTCTCTATGCCCATCCCGATGTCAGAGACGTGCAAGTTGTGGGGGTCCCTGACAGGCAATACGGCGAAGAGGTCTGTGCCTGTGTCATCCCTAGAGAGGGAGCTGCTATAACTCCGGATGATCTCACCGGGTTTACCAGAGAACGTCTGGCAAAAAGCAAAGTCCCGCGCTATATTGTCTTCGTCGAAAGCTTCCCTATGAATGCCGCCGGAAAAATCCAAAAGCATCGCCTGCGGGATGCTATGGCTCATGAGCTTGGTCTGACTGAAAACAGCTGAACGTTCCAGGCGAACTGAAGATGGCTGTTTACTCCACCTTGCTCCGGAAGCAAACGGTAGGAGCTCTATCGAACCGAAGATAGACAGCCAAATTTAAAGGACGGACGGACTGACGGACTAACTAACGGACTGAAAATCGACTGCCAAATCGGTCCGGCAAAATTATGGGACTTTTGACTTCTTGCTTCTACTCAAATTTGGGATCCAGTGCCTTCTGAGCAGACTGATCCCGATAAAGTTGCATTGTATCAGCGAAAATCTCCGCAACGCTGGGTGGTGTATAGGTGATTGCGTTGGCGCCTGCCCTTATAGTTTCCAGAATACTGTCTTCTGTCGGACCTCCTGTTGCTATGATGGGATATTCAGGACCCACCAGCTCTCTGGCTTTTCGCACCAGCTCCGGAGTATCCTTGGAGCCGGAAATGTTTAGAATTCTGGCTCCTGCATTTACTTTACCTTCGATATCGTCATAAAAGGAAGCTACTGTCGCTATGACGGGAATATCCACACTGCGACACATACCTGAAATTACCAGATTAGAAGTGGGGCTGTTAACTACCACTGCAGCTGCGCCCATCAACTCTGCCTGAAAAGCTATGCCGATTGCACGATTCCCCGTTGTAGTCCCCCCGCCAACTCCGGCAAAGACCGGAACATTGGCGACAGACATGGCCGCCTGAGTGATGATCAGTTCCGGCGTAAAGGGATATACAACCATAAGAGCATTGGCATTATTGTTGCGCATGATGGCAATATCTGTGGTGAAAAGTACGGATTTTATTCTCCGTCTCATGATCATTAAACCGGAGGCCTTGTAGATTGCTTCTGGTACTGTAATAATTTTTTTGCGCAGCGGAGTTTCAAGCTGAGGAACGAATTTCTCGCCTTTTTGGGGCAAATCTTTCATATCAATATCTTTCTTGCCGGTTCTTTCTTCTTCTGTCATATTATTATCTCCAGTCAGAATTTCTTAATATGGCGCTGTATCCTCACTCAATCTTATTGATAAGAAAAAACAAGGCTCGGATAATTGTCCCGAGTCTTATCGCAGATATTTTACTCGAGCTTATGAGACTGCACAAGCGACCCCCGGAAAGATTTGTCTCATTGGATACAAATAATAGGACGATGTAAGCGCCTGCAACAATTCAACTTGACAGTTTAAAGGCTGTCCTCAGAGGATTTTCATCTGCCTTGGAGAATCATCGGCCATCATCGGTGGATTATCGTCTGCCGCAGTCAAAGTATTGTAGGATCAAACCAGTCAGTATCCTTCGTACTGTAATTTATATAGCACATTGAACAGGCCGTCTTGATCCAACAGTTCTTCTCTGGTTCCTTGCTCTGCTATTCTACCGCGATGCATAACAATTATTTTATCGGCATCTGCTATGGTAGAAATGCGGTGTGCCACGGCAACCATACTTCGATTCGAAGACATCTTGTTGATTGCGTCCTGAATCAATAGCTCGGTTTCGGTGTCAATGCTGGCAGTCGCCTCATCCAATATTAACAAGGACGGTTTGGCTGCTATGGTGCGGGCAAAGGACAAGAGCTGCCTTTGCCCGGCCGACAGAGTACTGCCTCGCTCGCTGACCTGCTCCTCATACCGCTCCGGCAAATTATTGATAAAGGAATCGGCATTGACTATTTCTGCGGCCCTTCTAGCATCTGCTTTGCTCACCCTGGGACGATTAAGGCTAATGTTTTCAATTATGCTGCCCGAGTATAAGAAAACTTCCTGCTGCACAACGCCAATTGCTTCTCGCAGCCCTCGGAGATTGTATTCTTTGATATCTGTCCCGTCCAGAATTATCTGCCCCTTATTGATGTCGTAAAAACGGCAGAGCAAATGCATGATGGTTGATTTTCCCGCACCCGTTGCACCGACAAAGGCTACAAACTCTCCCGGCTCAACTGTGAAAGAGACGTCTTGCAGTACCCACTCCTCCTCAATATAAGCAAACCAGACATTTTTAAATTCTATTTTGCCCTTCAGGCCTTCTACAGGAACTGAAACATTGCCGCCTTCGTCTTCAGTCTCCTGATCAAACAACTGAAAGATTCTATGTGAAGAAGTCATGGCAGACTGAATGATATTGTAGGTCTCCGCCAGTTCCAAAATAGGCTGGAAGAAACGCTGAATATAATCAATAAATGCATAGAGAACACCAAAAGTAATGATACCGTCCAAATATTGACGACCGCCAAACCAGATCAGCCCGGCTATGCCTAGAGCGCGAATTGTCTCGATAAAGGGGCGATAGGTAGCATAGTAGGTAACCTCTTTCTGGCTCAGCCGCAGATGCTCCGCATTTACTTCATCAAACTCTGCGCCCACCTGCTTTTGACGGTGAAAGACCTGGATTGTGCGCATACCGGAGATGTTCTCAGAAAGCTTGGTGTTGATAATGGAGAGTGCCCGACGTTGAGCAAAGTAAATCTTCCGAATAATACGGCGAAAAATCACTGAAATAATAATAACGAACGGGAGCAAGAGCAGAACATAAGAAGCCAGACTGACATTCATTATGAACATAATGACGATTATCCCTGCCAGAGAGATGAAACTGCGCAGACTGTTGGAGAGCACCGATGTAAACATCTCATTGATGGTTTCCGTATCATTGGTAACTCTGGTCATCAGACTCCCCTGTGGATAGCTGTCGAAAAAAGTCATCGGCAGCTTCAGAATATGATCGTATAAGCTCTGTCTTATTGTTTTAAGAATTTTTTGTCCCGTTTTTTGTAAGAGATAGGCCTGTCCATAACTCGAAAGAAAAGCGATCACGACTGTCCCAAGATAAAGCAAACCCATTTGCAGAGCCCCGGTCAAGGCCTGACTGTTTTCCGCCTGGCTCGTGGCCGGATTAACAAGAATGCTGATATTATTGTCGATCAGAAGCTGAATAAGTCGAGGTTGCAGCAGCGTCATGCCAATTGTAGCGAAGATAAGAATAAAAACCAGAATAAACTGCTTCAGATAGGGTATACCGTAATTATAGAGACGCTTTAAGGTCTTGCGGTCAGGTCGTCGATCCTGTTGCCAAGTCTCATCCAAATGCTTATAGCTGCTTTGAGCCATGCTGCGTCACCTCCCCGCTTTCCTCACCAAGCTTTCGCTCCAGAAGCTGTCTTTGGTACAATCTGGCATAGAAGCCATCAGTGTCCTGTAAGAGGCTCTTATGGTTGCCCCTCTGCGAGATGACCCCGCTTTCCAGCACCAGGATCTGATCTGCCCGCTGCACCGTCGACACTCTCTGACTAACCATTATAAGACCGCGCTGCACCTCATCCAGATGATCAAGGATTTCTCTTTCCGTATTGGTATCCACTGCGGAAAGAGAGTCATCCAAAACCAGCAGATCTGAGTCCTGATAGTATGCGCGTGCGATTGCCAGCCGCTGTTTTTGCCCTCCGGAAAGTGTCACCCCCCGCTCACCAACCCAGGTATCGTATTGATCCGGCATAGCCTCTATATCGCCGGCAACCTGTGAAAACTCTGCCGCTAATCTAACCCGCTCCGGATCATAATTACCATCGCTGCTGAAAGCGATATTATCAGCTATCGTACGTGAGAAAATGAAACTTTCCTGCTCGACGAAAGCAATTTTTTCATATAGTTCTTTGAAGGCAATATCTCTTATGTCCGTGCCATTAATAAGAATCTGCCCAGAGCTGACATCATAACGTCGCAACAACAGGTTCAAAACTGTGCTCTTGCCCGTGCCTGTCCGCCCTAGAATCGCCAAACTCTGAGCGTCCTTCAGTTCAAAGCTCACTCCCTGCAAAACCCAGGGTAAATTCTCTTCGTAACGGAACCAAACATCCCGGAACTCAATATTGAGACCGGGATTGGAATCCCGGTCCTGGGTATCTTCCTGCTCAATTCTCGTGGGGGAATCTGCTTCACTGACTTTAGGCTGAACAGCTAAAATCTCGTTGATTCGACCCATGGCAGCTATGCCGCGCTGAAAGCTGTTAACCACCAGACCAATAGCGACTAGAGGCCAGACCATCATGCGCAGATAGTTGAGCACAGCGATGAAATCACCCAATGTGAGGCTGCCCTCACGTATGCGGTTAATGCCGTAAATAATAAAAACAACTAGAGAGATGCCGGAAATCAATTCAATCAAAGGGTCAAAGAGGACACTAATACGCAGCATCCCCATATTTTTCTCCTGATATTTGTTGTTCACCTCGTAGAAATCAGCGGATCTTCTGTCTTCAATACCGAAAGCTTTGATATTGTTTATGCCGGAAATATTCTCTTGTACTTCATTAGATAGCTCAGAAAATGTATCTTGCACTTCCCGACTGCGCTGATGCAACGGCTTAGACATAGCTAGCACCACAATAGTAATAAAGGGCAACGCTAATAAAGCAACCAGAGAAGTCCTCAGACCAACCGTATAAATCATCATAATAACTGTAAACAAAGTCATAAAGACGGCATCAATAATCATAATGATGCCGCCGCCCATGGAGTGGCGAACCATTAGAACATCATTGGTCACATGGGCCATCAGATCCCCTGTGCGATGATGATTAAAGAACTGATCGTCCAGACTAAGATACTTTTTGAATAATTTATCCCGCAGCCAATATTCCAGCCTGCGCGCAGTGCCAAAAATATATACGCGCCAGCCATAGCGCCCAACCGCAACCATTAGACCAAGCAGAAGGATGACGCCGGCAGCCCAGATTATGCGATCTCGTGTTAATTCACCAAATTGTGCCCAGTCAGCAAAAATGCGCATTATCTGAGGAATCAGCAGGTTCGCGGCATCGACAAAAAGCAAGGCAAATATGCCCAAGAAATAACGCCTCTTGTTGGCGCTGATAAATGGAAATATTGTCTGATATTCTCTCATGCTCTTACCTACTAAGACGGAAATACTCTTGGTCCGTACACAGTTTACAGTAATCCAAAGATTATTACAGCGAATAGATTCGAGCAATAATCTGCTGAGTTGAAGACATATTGCTGCACACAGCCGTCATCGTGCCCTTAACATAAATTAGCAGAGAGCATCCTACGTAAATTACCAAAACAGCAGATACTGTGCCTTTAGCGCCTTCAAACCATCATGACGAATAAATATAATCTAGGAATTTATTAATAAATTAATAATTATTTGCGCAACACTTATCAATGAGTGAGCGTTTATGCTATAATCTTACTTAAATCCACAAAATAACTATCTCCAGAAGGCAAGTATTAGTGCGTTTGCACAATTTAATCCGTTGGATTTCGTTATGATAATAAGCATTCCGGGACACAATAAATTCGACAAGAAATTGTAACCATCACGACTGAGGAGGCAAACTATGGTACAAATGATTGTCATAGCAGATGACCTGACCGGTGCAAATGCGAATGGTGTACAATTGACTACTCGCGGGTTCTCTGCCGAGACATTCTTTGGTGAACTCACACCAGAGCAGGTAAGGCAAACAGAGTCCGACGCTTTGATGAAGCCGACATCAAGCCGGGCAACTCCTGCCAAAGAGGCTTATCGGCTGGTCTATAATGCTGTCAGGGCAGCGAGAGAGCCGGCATTGGCTCTTTACAGCAAACGTATCGACAGCACTCTCCGCGGCAACCTGGGTTCGGAGACTGATGCTTTTCTTGACGCACTCGGTGATGACCGCATGGCAATTGTCGTTGCCTGTTTCCCTTCCGCTGGACGCATAATCGTAGGAGGGCATCTGCTGGTCAACGGTGTGCCGCTGGATCTGACAGAGGCGGCAACGGATCCTCTGACACCGGTTGATACCTCAGATGCAGCCAAGATTTTTCAACGACAAACCGAGCGGAAATTCGGCTGGGTGGGACTAAATGATTTGCGTGAAGGAGATGAATTTGTAGCGGCGAAGCTGAAAGACATGCACTCTGAAGGAATCAGAATAGTTATTTGTGATGCAATTACAAGCAATGATATAGAGGAAATTGCTGATGCCGTGATAAAATCACAAGTTCCCTTTATCGCTGTCGATCCCGGCGTCTTCACTGCAACACTTGCGGAACGGATTATCACGCCTGCACAAACCGTTGCAGCACGCCGCGTTCTCTGCGTCGTCGGCAGTATCAATCCGGTTGTCGGAGCACAGGTTGCCTTGCTGCGAGCTAAACGCTCTCCTTATCAGATCATAGTGCGCACAAGAGATCTATTAGAGCCTGATCGCCGGGATAAAGAAATTATGCGCGTAGTTTCAGAAGGATTAGAAACAGATAGTTCATTGCTGCTGATTATCAGTGAAGGACTTGATCCTAAAGGAAGGGTCGATTTGTCTCAATATAGCGATGTTAACGGGATGACACCATCGGAACAGATAAATGAGGGTTTTGCCGAGATTGCCAAACTTCTCCTGGAACAAGACACTTCCATACAAGGCATGTTTACCAGTGGCGGAGACATCACAGTTGCTGCTTACGAGAAATTACATGCTGAGGCGCTTGAATTAAAATCAGAAATAGTACCTCTCGGCTCCTTCGGTTATTTAATAGGTGGCTCTTATGAAGGTCTGGCCGTAATTACAAAAGGAGGTATGGTAGGTGACACAGATGCAATTATTGACTGTGCCGACCATCTGATTAAAACACCTGCGCGTGGAAAACGTGCATGCTGAAAGGAGTATTTATGAAGAAACCATTGATTGCAATCCCTCTGGGCGATCCGGCAGGTATCGGGCCTGAAATTGTAGTGAAATCTCTAGCTGATCGTGAACTTCGTGACGAGGCTCTTACGCTCGTCATCGGTGACTTGCGCGTGGTTGAGGAAGCCCTCGATTTCACTGGACTCTCTCTAAAACCATATCTTGTTGATAGCGCTGCAGAGGTTCCCGATGATCCTGATACTATCCCGCTGCTTGACCTCAAGAATATCGCAGCAGCGGATTATACAATTGGTCAGGTTGGTGCACGGGCAGGACGGGCAGCTTACGAATTCATAGAAAAGAGCATCGAACTTGCTATGAATCGAGAGGTCGACGCTGTTGCGACAACCCCGATAAACAAGGAATCTTTTCATGCTGCCAATGTGCCCTATATAGGTCACACGGAAATTTTCGGCGACCTTACCGGTACTGCTGACCCATTAACTATGTTTGAAGTCAACCACATGCGCATATTTTTCCTATCACGCCACGTGTCACTGCGCCAGGCTTGCGACCTGGTAACCAAAGACCGGATCAAGGATTATTCTGTACGAATTTTCGATGCTTTGGAACAGCTGGGAGTTAAAAGTGGATTATTAGGTGTCGCAGGTTTGAATCCTCACTGTGGCGAGCATGGCCTTTTTGGAGACGAGGAAGTAAACCATGTAACACCGGCTGTCGAGGAGTTGCAGGCAGAGGGATATGATGTTGTTGGACCTATAGGTGCTGATTCTATCTTTCATCTTGCTCTGCAAGGCAATTTTGCCAGCGTTCTCTCCCTCTATCATGATCAGGGGCACATCGCCTCAAAAACGTACGATTTTGAGCGTACTATTTCGGTAACCTGCGGGATGCCGATCTTACGGACATCAGTTGATCACGGTACAGCCTTTGACATTGCCGGGAGGAATATCGCCAGCGCAGTCAGCATGGTTGAAGCTATTCGACTGGCCGCCGAGTACGCGCCAAATTTTGTCAGTTCAAAAAATTAACTGCAGGTATAACGGATCTTGATCCGTAAAAATATTCTAATGTCCAATTAGATTCAAGATGACTTTATGAGGAGGTATCATGGACACACAATTGATTTTGGCTCTTGTGATCGGTCTTGCGCTGTTGATCTTTTTAATTCTAAAGACAAAAATCCACGCCTTTTTGGCCTTGATTATAAGCGCAATTGCTATTGGTATAATGGCGGGACTCGGTACCGACGGCACGGTGGCCGCCATATCTGCCGGATTTGGCGGCACTTTAGGTAATATCGGAATAATTATTGGCTTCGGCGTCATGCTCGGACAGATATTCCAGATGTCCGGAGCAGCCGAACGTATGGCTCGCACCTTTCTCAAGATATTCGGGAAAGGCAAAGAAGAATGGGCGTTGGCCCTGACCGGCTTCATCGTCTCAATCCCGATCTTCTGCGACTCCGGCTTTGTTATCCTAGCTCCTCTTGCCCGGGCAATATCTCGAGCAAGCAAGAAGTCAATGGTTAGTCTTGGTGTAGCACTCGCCAGTGGCTTAGTTGTCACTCACTCTATCGTACCACCTACTCCCGGCCCTCTTGGCGTAGCAGGAATATTCGATGTAGATATAGGTCTTTTTATTTTGATCGGTATTGCTGTCTCTATCCCGATAGTAATAGCAATGACTATATACGCAAAATGGCTTGGCAAGCAGATTTATCAACTGCCGGAAGGTACTGATGGCTGGCATCGTCCGCCTTATCAAGAACCTGACTACAGTCTGCTGGATGAAGAACCGGAAAAGGAGCTTCCCAGCGCTTTTGTTTCGTTCGCTCCGCTTCTCTTACCTATTTTGCTGATTCTTATGAACACGGTATTCAAAGCCTTAGAATTGACAACCGGAGTTTTTGAAGTCATCATTTTCCTTGGTAACCCGATCGTCGCAGTCGCCCTTGGTCTAATTTTAGCCATATATACTCTTGCTCTACGCACACCACGGCAGGAGCTGCTGGATGAAATGGAAGTAGGCATCCGCAGCGCCGGCATCATTGTGTTTGTAACCGGCGGCGGTGGCGCCCTCGGACGCGTCCTGCAAGATTCGGGAATTGGTAACGAAATTGCAAATGCTCTAGTAAAAACGAGCATTCCCTTGTTCTTGCTGCCGTTTCTGGTCGCCACTCTGGTACGTTTCGCACAAGGCTCAGGAACCGTTGCCATGCTCACCTCAGCCGGCATCTCCGCCCCGATTATTGCTCAAGCCGGAGGCAGCATGATGCTAGGTGCCTTTGCAGCCTGTATCGGTTCACTATTTTTCTCATATTTCAACGATAGTTTTTACTGGGTCACAACCCGATTAATGGGTATTAGAGAAACTAAAGAACAAATAAGGGTCTGGTCGGTAACGACAACGATTGGTTGGGCGGTAGGATTTGTCGTACTAATTGTTCTGAGCTTTATTTTGTAACGACAACTGTCCTGCCCAGATTAGACTTAATAGCGAAGGGGTCATCTCAAGCAAGATGACCCCTTTGTTATTTGGCTGCCGATGAAGGATTTGAACCCTCACAAACTGAGTCAGAGTCAGGTGTGCTACCATTACACTAATCGGCAATCTCAAATGCGCAACACTCGTATGCTAACATATCCCGCCTTCCCTAAGCAAGAGTATTTAAAAAATTCCAGGGCTGGAAACCCTGAATTGTGAATAGTTTGGCCGGCATTTCTCTTATCTGCCTTATCATTCGCCGGCAGTCAATTTTGCAGCTGCCGCTTCTCCTGCTGCAATACCACTGGCAAAAGCAAAATGAAGATTATATCCGCCGGTATCACCCAGAACATCCAATAACTCTCCTGTGACATGGAGACCGGGCAGGTCATACACTTCCATGGTGCGTGGATTAACCGCTGATGTCTCCAGTCCTCCAAGGCTTGCCTGAGCCTGCTCGAAGCCTCTGACTCCCACTACATTAAGATCCCAGGATTTGAGGGTGCTTATTGTTGTGCTGATAAGGCAGGCGTCATCAAGGTTTTGTCCTCTGATAGACGAACCGGAATCTACCTTTTTGCGGACATGACGTTCAGAATCACTTTGCAAAACATTACCGGCTAAATCAGACATAATCAGACTTTGCCCTGACAATTCCGACTTTTGCTTGTCTTCAAAGACTGAGACAACTTTTCTTACCGCTTCTTGTCCCAGATACTCGGCCAAAGCCAAAGGCAGCATCCCCACCAAAAGCCGATCTCGGTTGTCTACAGATAAGCTTGACAGTCGCTGCCAAAGTCTGCTTTCCAGCTCCCGGTCAGAATAATCCGGCAGCAAATCCAGCTTAAGAATGAATTCTTTTTCCTCGGGCAAGGCATACCAGTCTTCGACTGGACGCAACTTAGCTCGCTTGATCGGCAAAGCCGGTCCTTCACTCCCGTCTATAAAACAATGAGAAGCAACAGCTTCAGATAGCTCCATGGCGGCAATCCCGGATAGGCCATAATCTGCGAACAAGAATTCTCCTTCTGAAATTCTGACCGTCTGCCAGTTGTTAGGCGGCTCAGAGAGAATCTCTGTTTGTGAGGCAACGCTATCCTCAGTTCCGTTATTTCCCTCAGATCCATCATAATTACCTTTGTGCAAGAGCCTGGAAACTGCACGAAAACGCAGACCCTTGAGCTGTTGACACATTAGCTTTTCTGCCAAAACCAAGGGAGTCAGTGCAGGAACAACAGGAACAACGACCAACCCAAGAGCTGAAGCTAACAAATAACCGGAACGCGACCCGCCCAACTGAGGAGCAGCTAAACCTCCGGTGGCAAGAACTACCCTTCTGCTCCTAATTACTTCTCCCGACAGAAGGGTCAGGTTCCAACTGTTGTTTAGTAATGAAATACGGATCACGGGGCTGTCAGTTCGAGTCGCGATGTTATTTTTCTCTATGGCTTCTTTGAGGATGGTTAGAACAGTTAAGGCTTGATTTGAGAGAGGATACATCCTTCCTTCATCGTCAACCATTGTATATAATCCCAAAGCGTCAAAGAAATACTGCAGCGTTTCCGCAGAAAATTTTGCCAGCAACGAGCGCGTAAAGATATTTCCCTGATAGTTATCCGAACTGACATTAAGATGGGACAGATTACATCTGCCATTGCCCGAGGCGAGGATTTTTCTGCCCGGCTGATCCTGCGCCTCCAGGATTAGAATTTTCAGCTTATCGTTGGATTGTGCCGCTGAAATTGCCGCAACCAAGCCTGAAGCGCCTCCGCCAACAACAACAAGATCATAGATACCCGCCATAGGACCCACCGTTCTAATTAATCAAATACGGAATAACTTCATCTGCCGTAATCACCAGAGCTCTGCCTCCCTCAGCGAGCCAAATCCGCCGCAAAGGAGAATCAAAGT
>DUPE01000175.1 GCA_012838475.1 Clostridiaceae bacterium | reverse complement strand
TTCGCAAGGATATGCTGAAGCATGTGGACTTCCCAATGAGATGGGGCTGATCAAAAGCAGATATGTTGGACGCTCCTTCATCAAGCCGAGACAATCAGACAGAGAACGCGGCGTGAAAATGAAGCTGTCGCCGGTCAGAAGTGTCCTCGCAGGGAAGAGAGTAGTTTTGGTTGACGATTCCATTGTTCGAGGCACTACGTCAAAGCGCATTGTCAGTCATTTGTTTTCCGCAGGCGCGAAGGAAGTTCATGTTCGCATCGCTTCACCTCCTCTGCGTTTCCCTTGCCATTACGGTATCGACTTGCACTCTGAGGAGGAGTTGATCGCGTCCAAAAGAAGCGTGGAAGATATACGTCAATATATAGGTGCCACCAGTCTGAAATTCCTCCCTCTGGAAACGATGCAAAAGATTCTGGGCAATGACATCTGTGTTTCGTGTTTTGTGGGGAAATACCCGATCCCCATTTCGCAGAAATTACCCCTGTACGATTACCTCGATTGAATCGGGAGGTGACATATGTTGAGAATTCAATCTTTTGATGACTTGCGAAAATGTTGTGAAAAAATGATTGTCAAGTCGCGTCTGGCTGTAGCAGCCGCCGATGACGAACATACTCTTGAAGCGGTGTTGAAGGCGCAAAAACTTGAGATCGTCACTCCCATTTTAGTAGGTGACAGTGCCAGGATTAAAACAGCCTTGGCAAATCTCGGTTTCTCTCTTAATGACTTTGTCGTTTATCATACCTCGGACAATATTGAAGCAGCCCGAGTGGCAGTCAGCCTGGTAAGAGACGGGAAAGCGGATTTTCTCATGAAAGGCAGCTGTCCAACCAGAGACTTGCTCAGAGCAGTGGTGGATAATGAAATAGGTTTGAGTGACAAGCGACTGATGAGCCATTGCACGATATTAGAGATCCCGGGCCTGGGCAGGCTGATTGGTGTTTCTGATGGCGGCATGGTACCGTATCCTGATCTGATGGAGAAAAAGGCTATTATCGAGAATGCAGCTGCGGTTTTCCATACATTTGGTAATGATAATCCTAAAGTTGGTGTTCTCACCAGTATTGAGGTGGTTAACCCTAAGATGCCCGAGACAGTAGAAGCGGCAAAATTGGCAGAAATGAATGCGCAGGGTGAGATCAAAGGTTGTATAGTAGCAGGTCCCATCTCTTATGATGTCGCCATGGATCCTGAAACCGCCAGATATAAAGGTTATGATGGCCCTGTCCAAGGCGATGCGGATATTCTCATAACTCATGATATCCATGCCGGCAATATTTTGGTCAAGGCTTTGTATTGTTCTGCCAATTCAAAGTTGGCAGGCTTTATTGTTGGTGCAAAAGCGCCTATAGTTGTGAGCTCGAGGGGAGCGTCAGCGGAAGACAAGTTCAATTCAATCCTGGCCTCCGCTGCATCATTAGGTTAAGAGGATATTGAATGTTTTTCGCTAACAAGGGTTATAAGCTTGATCGGGCCTTTGTAAAAAGCATTTCCTCTATTGCGCTTCCCATGATGATGGCACAGCTGATTAACAGCTCTGTTAATTTGATCGACAATATTATGGTCGGTCAATTGGGAGGGTTTGCTATTGGTGGTGTTGCGTCCGCCAATAGATACTTCTATCTTGGTCTGGCAGTGATTATGGGAGTAAGCAACGGCACTGCAATCTTTATCGCTCAATTCTATGGGGCAAAACGGCAAAACAAGGTACAAGAGTCATTTAGGCTCTCTGTTATTGTTACTCTCGTTTTGCTCTTGCCGGTGATGCTGGCAGCCATCTTGTTTCCGGACACGATCATCCGCTTCTTTAATAAGGCCCCGGGGCTGTTGCCCGCAGGTCGGGCATATCTTCCGATAGTTGGCATCGCTTTGATACCTCAGGGCTTGAGTTTTTGCACTCAAAGTGCCATGCGGGCGGTGGGCGATACCAGAACACCCCTAAAAATAGCAATCGTAACTGTTCTTACTAATGTTGTCTTTAACTATCTTCTGATATTTGGTCATATGGGTTTTCCCCGCCTGGAAGTAGCCGGTGCCGCTGCCGGAACTCTAATCGCACGTATTGTGGAACTCATACTGACCCTTGGAGTTGCTCACAAAAGCAATTATTATTTTACTACCCGTATAAGGGATATGTTCAAGATTTCACGGGATATTGTCAAGGAAGTCAGCGCTAAAAGCTTTCCACTAACCATCAATGAACTGTTTTACGGCAGTGCGATGGCCATGATCTTCAAACTGTATGCCACCAGGGGTACAGACGTGATGGCCGCGATGACAATACTGGGCACTAATTCTGACCTGTTCTTTATTATCTATAGCGGCTTGGCGGCAGCTACCTTTGTGGTAGTGTCACAGCCATTGGGGGCAAATAAGCTGGATGAAGCGCGTGCGAATGGCTATAAGATGCTTCGATTCAGTAGTTATTTGTCAGTAATCTTCGCTTCGCTGATGTTTATATCTTCTTTTATTGTCCCTGAGTTTTATCTGGTTGCTCCTGAAGTAAAGAGTATGGCTGCAACATTCGTGCGCATCTACTCTGTCTTTTATCTTGTCTATACCACCAATGTTCAGTGCTTCTACACGGTGAGATCCGGCGGGGATACCAAGAGCAGCATGATAATGGATTCGGGGTTCTTTTGGCTGGTCAATATCCCCATTGTGGCTATGGCCGCTTATTGGACGGACTGGAGTATTTATTGGGTCTTTTTGATCGGTCAGTTTGTTGACGTCTTCAAGATGATTCTGGCCCTTTATTTGGTAAAGTGCGAAGGCTGGGTTAAGAATTTGACGGTTGCCTGCTCAGACGATCTACCCGAAGGGGATAATCAGGAATTATTGTCAGAGTGATATTTCGCAGGAAAGATGTTATTCTATGAGCGGGCTTTTAATCCAAGATTTACATTAAGGAGATCTATCAATGACGGCAAAAAAGCGACCTAAGCGCTCCATGAGTGCTCAAAATAAAATATATTTCACAGTAGTCGGCGTATCTTTAGTCCTGATTGTAGTTTTGGTTATTGTCCTGGTCACCAAAGTGAACCAAAATAGACCGGATCCTACTGAAAGCAATTCTGAAAGTCAAAATTTTACCGAAGATGTGGATCCCACCATAAGTGATACTGATCCTTTGGATACTTCTAATACGGAACCGGGAACGGTAACGGGAACAGCTCCGATCGAAACCCCTGTTGTAACGGATCCACCAGAAGGAACCGATAAACCGACTGCTACTACTGAAGGTGGAGCTTCAATAAACACTCTGCCGCCACAAACCACAGCTCCACCTGCTCAAACGACCGCTGCACCTACAACTCCTGAGAACATTATTGATGAAATTACTTTGCCTCTGGGTTTTGGCCATATTGATGCGGACAACGAAGTGTATGTTAATGATACTGCTGTCAATTCTCAGTATGAGGGCGAATATTCCGGCATAATTGAGTACCGGCACAAGAATTTAGATAAGCTTTCATTGAGTGGCTCGACGAAAAATAAGGTCGATCGCATAATTGCTCTTAGCGCCTCGGCTGCACAAGATCTTTACGGTAACCTCTCCGGCGACAAGTTATCATTGCTGAGTGACAGTTATCCCTTGTCAAGCAACGGCACCTTTTCGGTTACGATGGCACCTAATAAAGGTGTGACTGAATATAAGAACGTAACTCCTGTAATCTTTGGCAGCACAGCTAATTTACGTGTTTACTATTTGGCAGAGGGAATAATCAGCTATGTTTATTCAGAATCGTATCAGGCTGACCTGTCTCCTCCTTCAACCTTGGCTTGGTTTGAAATCAGAGGAGAGATCTACCCGGATTAATTTTAAGGATGAAATTATGATTGATTAGGGACAGATCTACCCTGATTAGTTTGACATTCATGAGCAGCTTAGATACTATTAGGTGGTCTTCGCCTGAGTAGCTCAGTTGGCAGAGCAGCTGATTTGTAATCAGCAGGTCAGGAGTTCGAGTCTCCTCTCAGGCTCCAAATAATTATCCCCTGTAACATATGCGTTACGGGGTTTTTTAATTCCGTGTGAAAATATTGTTGCAGTGAACTGTAAATTAATATCCGGAGGTGGGAAAATGGCGAATCATGCTATTATTGAGTTTTTCGATTCAATTGATACTGCAGAAAAACAAGAGAAGATGCGCCAGGTTTTTGACTGGATTGAGAAAAACTATCCTCAATTTGATCTTAGGGTGGGCTGGAATACGCCAATGTTCACAGATCACGGTACATATATTGTCGGCTTTAGCACGACGAAGAATCATTTTTCAGCAGGTTTTGAATCCAAAATAATGGAGCAATTTCAAGATGAACTTAGGAAACGGGAAATTAGTCATGGCAAAATGATTGTACGTTTTCCTTGGAGTGAAGAAGTTGACTATGATTTGCTGGCCAGGATGATTGATTACACTATCGATGTAAAGAAAGATGTCCAGTCGTTCTGGCTCCCCAGGGAAGATACTAAGCAATAACTGATTAGCGTCTTCACTCTCCCGGTAATTAAGCGTCTTCACCCCCTTGGTTATTGAGCGTCTTCGCCCTCTTGGTAATTAAGCGTCTTCGCCCCCTTGGTTATTAACGTCTTCGCCACCTGCAATTTAACGCCTAACGCCTCCACTGCAACAGCAGGAAATAATCACAATTGTTCACATTGAAGGTCAAGTAAAGTCAAATCTTTATGTTATTCTCGAGAGTAGAAAGAAGGGTCGAATTCACAGTTATGTTTATCGGCCAAATATATTTAATAAAGGAGGAAGACTGATGTTTAACATGGTACCGTCTAGAGGCAGAGGCAGAGATCGGCAGATGATGAATTGGGATCGGGGTTTTGATAGATTGTTTGATATCTTTGATACCTCCATGTCCACAGATATTGTCGATAAAGGCGATTATTACGAACTGGTCAGCGATATGCCCGGATTGAAGAAGGAAGACATCAAAGTGTCTATGGATGACAGGCAATTGATGATTACTGTTGACAAGAAGGATGAGCGGTCTGAAAAAAGCGAGAATTATGTCTTGCAGGAAAGGCGCTCTTATAACTACAGCAGACGCTTTGATCTAACCGGCATTGACAAAGAGAAGATCACCGGTAATTATAAAGATGGTGTATTGAATCTTAAGTTGCCGAAGCTAGAGAAAGAAGAGGAACAGGCCTACCTGGATATCGAGTTTGATGATTAATCCTTGATTTTCAAAGAAGACCATGTGTTTGGGCGTGGTTGAGACATTGTGCTGCACAGTGTATTCTATCGTTTAGGGTGCATTGTGCGGCACTTTCATTTGTATTTAAGGAGTCCTGATGAAACACAGCGGCAAATTGTTTGCGTTTACTCTCTTTATTTTACTATTCTCGTTTTCTGTAACAGTTCAGGCGTTTTCTGTGACAGTTCAGGCGAGTTCTGCGACAGTGGCTGCAGAAGATTGGGACGATGATTCTGAGGTTGCTGCGCTTATAAGCGTAGTAGTATGCCGGCATTTTTCTGATAGAGAATCTGTTGAAACAGCTGCTGCAGCAGGCGGAACTGCCAAGCCCGCTCTTGACGATGCTGCTTACGCTCAATCAGAGGCAGCCGCTGCTGTTAAACAGGCTGAAGAAGATCTCACCAGGGCAAGCATCGAAAAAGCTCAGGCTCTGATTGATGAACTGCCAGAGGGCAGGGAACGGGATGAATTACAGGAACATCTCAATATCATTCAAGAGGTTCGTGCTGAATACACGGACATGTTGGAAGGCGGCGATTCTCGGCGTAGCATGATAGTCTATGCCGTGTTTTTGGTGCTGGGGGGACTGGTAATTATTTTTGCTTTGCGGAGCAGTGGCTCTGAGAAGACAAATAAATAAGTCAGCCGATTAGTCGCCTTAGACACAAAAATCAGCTAACTGGCCGCCTAAGACACAAATAAGTCAGCCAATTAGTCGCCCTAGACACAAAAATCAGCTAACTGGCCGCCCTAGACACAAATAAGTCAGCCGACTAGTCGCCTTAGACACAAAAATCAGCTAACTGGCCGCCTTAGGCACAAAAATCAGCTAACTGGCCGCCTAAGGCACAAAAATCAGCTAACTGGCCGCCTAAGACACAAATTAGTCAGCCTACTGGCAGCCTTATCTATATAATCAGATCAAATCTGTTTTGTATGACCAAATCAGAGGTAATCTCGCACATTACTTTAGTGTCGGCATCCAAACCATTATTAATCCAGGATTGAATGATG
>DUPE01000184.1 GCA_012838475.1 Clostridiaceae bacterium | reverse complement strand
ATTATAATCTCAGAATTATACATTTAATGGGTGATGATCCTCTAAGAGGAGTTGATAAGATTGGTATTAGAATTTTGTGATTTTTATGCAAAAATCACAAAATATAAAAATTGTTTTAGTTACATGTAAGCACTTGTCATATTTTGTAAATAAATTCCATAATGAAAATAGTTTTTATTGGATCGGGTAATGTAGCAACTCATTTGTCTATAGCATTAAAGGAAGCGGGTAATCAGATTATTCAGATATATAGCAGAACTATACAAAACTCTCAAATCCTTGCAGAAAAGGTGGGAGCTGAGGCGATTAATGATATAAACTACATTAAACGCGATGCTAATTTATATATTTTTTCTCTCAAAGATGACATCCTCCCTTTAATAGTAAATCAAATGCCCGTCACAGATGGTATATGGGTTCACACTGGAGGAAGCGTCTCTATTGAGCTATTTAATTCAGATAATCCGTCGATAATCTCAGATCTAAATATCCAAAAAATACCAACAACTCCAAAAAATGATAAATCAGAAACTGCTTTTAGAATTAAAAAATATGGTGTAATTTATCCTCTTCAAACCTTCAGTAAAAACCGAAGTTTGGATTTCTCTAAAGTACCCATATTTATAGAGGGCAACTCATTTGAGACCGAAGGTTTCCTCACAGAGCTTGCAAAGAAAATCTCGGATGATGTTAAACTCCTTAAAAGTGATCAGCGAAAATATTTACATCTTTCAGCAGTATTTGCAAATAATTTCTCTAATCATATGTATACCCTTTCTCATGAGATCCTTAAAAAGGCAGGAGTCCCATTTGATGTATTAAAACCATTAATCGCTGAAACTGCTGCAAAAGTGATGGAAATTGAACCTTTAGATGCACAAACCGGACCAGCAGTAAGGTTGGATGAAAAGATTTTAAATAAACAACTTGAACTTATTGATGATAATGAAGTGAGAGAGATTTATAGGCATATCAGTAAAAGTATCAACAGATTTGCTAAATAAAAAAAGTGTTTTAGTTATTTGTAACTAACTAAAACAGTATATTTGTAGAAAAATTAATCTAAAATCAACTCAATAATGGCAAAATTTATTGGTTATGTGGAGGTAAACAGAGATCACTGCAAAGGGTGCGATCTCTGCGTAGTATCTTGTCCCACTGATGTGTTGGAACTTGAGCCACGGGAGGTAAACAACCGCGGGTATCACTACGTATATATGAAAAATCCAGATGAGTGTATTGGGTGTGCAAACTGTGGTTATGTTTGTCCCGATGCATGTTTAACCATTTATAAAAAGAGAGTAGGGTAGTTATGGCAAAAGGAATATCTTTAATGAAAGGAAATGATGCAATCGCTCATGCGGCAATTCGCTACGGAGTAGATGGCTATTTTGGTTACCCTATCACACCACAGTCGGAAATAATAGAAACACTTATGTCCGAGGCTCCATGGAAAACAACAGGAATGGTTGTACTTCAAGCAGAAAGTGAAGTAGCTGCAATCAATATGGTTTATGGAGGTGCTGCCTGTGGTAAATATGCTATGACTTCATCATCAAGCCCGGGTATAAGTCTAAAACAAGAAGGAATTTCATATATGGCTGGTGCAGAATTACCTTGCCTAATTGTAAATGTTGAGCGTGGCGGACCTGGTTTAGGTACAATACAACCATCGCAGGCAGACTATTTTCAGACTGTTAAAGGTGGTGGACACGGCGATTATAAACTTATAACCCTTGCACCCAACTCAGTTCAGGAAATGGCCGATTTTGTAGCTTTAGGTTTTGATT
>DUPE01000015.1 GCA_012838475.1 Clostridiaceae bacterium | reverse complement strand
GGCAGGAAGTTCGCTACGCGAATCTTCGTCTTCCACAGCATATTGATACCGATACAGCAGATCATCAGGGAGCCTATAAAGGAAATATTAAAAGTAAGCTCTGCGCTTAAATAGGGCTCAATCAATCCAGCCATGATAGTGATGATTCCTTGATACAATCCCATTGGGAGGGCGGCAAAAAGGACACCGATGCCCAGACTGGAAGCCAGCACCAGACAAATGACGCAATCCAGGGCTGATTTCGCATATAACATGGTGGGGTCTTTCATCAGAGCATCTTGGATAGGCCCTACGATTGCCATGGCTCCGACAATGATGATAATGCTTGCAGAAACAAAGCCTTCTACAAATTTGTTGTTTTCATCTTCCGCTTTGACTAAAGAACGTAGACGTTCGCCGATACTGTCAAGTCTATCGTCCAGACGCCACCATTCGCCGAGCAAAGCACCTAATACTATACTGGCGATCATGAACAGGATGTTCTGCGTTTCCAGCATGCCGCCGTTTACAGTCATTAAACCGCGCAAAGCACCGGTTATGCCAACAAACAGTACTGACAAGCCCAGAGCCTGCAGCAGTATCTCCTGAAACCGCTCTTTGAGACCATGTTTGAGGAGGAGCCCAATTGCTCCTCCTACAAGTACGGCAGCTATATTAACAACAGTGCCAATTCCTAAAAAATACATATATCCTTATTGCTTGCCTTCTTCTTCCTTCAATTTCTCCATATGTCTGCCTAGAACTCCCAGCGCATATTCTATCTGTTCCGGCTTATGGGACGAGGTCAGACAATAACGCAGTCTGGCTTCTCCTCTGGGAACGGCAGGGAAAATTGCAGGCGGGACGATAATGCCGTCTTCCATCATGTCGATACTAAGCTTGAAAGCAGCTGTGTCGGTGCCAACCATAATCGGGACGACAGCAGTATCTTTGGCCAGGCAGGTATTGAAGCCCATGTCCTGTGCACGACGGACAAAATAGGCGATATTCTCGTGCAAGGATTTTACGCGGCTGTTGTCTCTCTCCATGATCTCCAGTACTTTCAAGGCAGCACCTGCCAGGGCTGGGCTGAGTCCTACTGAGAAGGTGAAGCCCGGGAGATTGTAGCGCAGATAATCTATCAGCATCTGCGAGCCTGCCAGGTAGCCTCCGCAAGTTCCCAGACCCTTGGACAAAGTTCCCATCTTGATATCAATATCATTCGGTGCCAGATTAAAGTACTCATCTACTCCGCCGCCGTTTTCTCCCAGAACGCATGCTGAGTGTGCTTCATCAACAAGGAGGAAGCAGCCGTGCTTTTTGCTGACACGTACAAACTCAGGTACAGGAGCCACATCGCCATCCATGCTGTAAGCGCCTTCAATAACTATCAATACTTTCTCGTATTGGTCCCTGTTCTTACTGAGGTATTCATCCAGCTCTTCATAATCATTATGAGCAAAGAATTTGCCTTGGGCGCGGGAGAGTAAAACTCCCTGAATAACGGAATTATGACTGAGTCGGTCGTAAATGATCAGGTCATTTACACCGCAGAAATTACCGATAAATGTGACATTGGTGGCATGTCCGCTAACCAGAGCCAGGGCGTCATCAGTATGCTTCCAGCGGGCTATGGCTGCTTCCAGATCCTTGTGAATATCCTTTTCGCCGGCCAGCAGCCTGCTGCCGCTGGCGGAGGTGCCGTATTTATTTATAGCGGCAATAGCGGCGGCATTGACTTCAGGATCACCCGACATGGACAGATAATTGTAGGAGCCGAAATTGATCATCTCCCTGCCTTCCATGATAGAGACATCCCGCAGGGGAGATTCCTGAGAGATAAAGTAGGGGTTGTGGAAATCATTGCTGGCCAAAAGCAGTTCGGCTCTCTTCTGGAAGAGCTTTACTTCTCTGATCTTC
>DUPE01000027.1 GCA_012838475.1 Clostridiaceae bacterium | reverse complement strand
TGGCAAAATTATGTACAAATTCAGGAAGATGCAACATATCTACTTCAGCTTTTTGGCAAGCTGAAGTAGACACAAGAAATATTGAGACTATAAGAATTATGCTTAATCGTTTCATGACCAGTACTCCCTACAATGCAAACAAGTGTGTCCATACAAGATCCAGCGTTATTTCTATTACCAGAGCCTTAGTCATCCGTAGTTTTCCAATTTGGAAACACTAAGGATAGAAAATCGGAGAGGCTGTTATTGATTCCCAATAACTCTCATGGAGTTTGTCAATATGGTTATCTCTACTTGATACTTATCTTTGATAAATGGATGAGATATGTGCTTTCGCACTGCGCTTGCTGCTACTGTTGCTCCTCAGAAAGAGTTGCTAAAAAATCATAACTTAATCTGTCCAAAGTCAGTCATGGTTCTGATATAGTTTTATTATATATCCAGAAATTATTTTGGTAAATAGATTTGCAACAGAATTGCGTTTCAGTTTAACTCGCAGTTCATATTCCTTTGCAGATACTAATAATATTATGGGCAAAGAGGCTGAGATTATCCCCGATAATGTAAACATTTTGTCTGACGATCAAAGCATTATTTCTACATCAAAGGCGGTCGAGCTTGTTGGGACTAATATTGAAAGCAGCACAATGGCGTACTTGCTTTGGTTTTATTCTGATGATGTATCAATATTTGCTAAAGATACATCTATCATATTATCAATAGATGCTTTCTCAGCTGATGCTGAGACTGTTTTGCAGCTTGATGAGCCACTAAGCGTCTAATGGGATATCCAAAAGATCAGCTCATCCACTTTAGTAAAAATTGACAATGAAAACATTTCCGGAGATGTAATAATCACACCGATTCCACTGCATTTTAATCTCGTAGCCCCTCAATATTCTTCATTTGATTCTTTACTAAGAGATATAAAGCTACAAGACAAAGATGCTTCAACCATTGATGTTCTAGGTCGATCTTCAGGCTCTTTCGATGGATCAGATGGTAAATATGAGGGAACGGTCTTGTTTTCCTCCTTCTTGCCAATTGACAGAGTTGATGTTCTCATCATAGGAGAAGTGCAGCGAAAATTATTGGCGTGATAGACAAAAAAACTTAGATTAAATTAATAAAGATCCGCCCTTTGCAGAGCGGATCTTAGCCAAATTGGAGCCTTTTATCGGAATCGAACCGATGACCTCATCCTTACCATGGATGCGCTCTACCTACTGAGCTAAAAAGGCGTATGGAGCGGGTGAAGGGAATCGAACCCTCGTGGTCAGCTTGGGAAGCTGATGTTCTGCCATTGAACTACACCCGCAGAGCAGGTCTAGATAACAATTATAGTAAAAACGGGTCCAGTCTTCACCAAAAGGAATATACCCTTTCCGCTAATGTACGTCGATTATACGCAAGCTAATTGGCGATGTCAAATATATTGTATGGTACAATTAACGCAATAAAAGGCTACAAATAATAGGGTGAAATATATTCGATTTTTGCTGACAGTAGCCTTCTTTTTCTGATTGGCTTGACTAAAAGGAGATGTTGAGATGAAGAATTGTGTGAATTGCAATGCAGAAATAGTTGATCATGCGCAATTTTGCCCCAAATGCGGGCAAAAGCAAGAGGGAAACCTCCCTGTAGAAAGTTCTGATGTTTCTGCAGTGGACAAACCGGAGGAAGAGCAATCTGTTTCTGCCCCTCCGCACCCACAACAGGCATTCGTCCAACCTCAAGCGCAGGGGGATATTCCGGTTCAACAGCAAGTATATATGCCTCCCGTGGAACCGGTGTATGCACCGCCACAGACACAGGCTTATCAACCTCCTCAAGGCGGAGGCTATGCTCAAGTTCAAGGACAAGTAGATCAATCCTTTCAGGGACAACAACCATATCAGCCACAGGGCGCCCCCATACCTGCAGCTACTACGCCTAAAGAGCCTTCACAAATGGCACTTGACGGCAAACGTTATTTTGGCTGGCTGTTAAAAGGGATTCTGGGTACTAAAGAGCCGATGCACATGTTGCTCGCCGCGATTGTTCCTTTCCTCACCACGCTGTTTTATACACTAAGCATTGCGCCCTTCTTTAATTGGCATGCAGGGGGCTTTCTCCTGGTCTGGCTCTTTGTAATTATATTTGTTGCTGCGATACCGGTAGTCGCCTGGTTACTAAAGTCAAATCTTCTAAAGGAGAAGATTGAATTCAAAAATCTCTTCTCAGAATATGCTTCTTACTTCAATGTTATTTTTCTCTATTCTGTTCTTGCCATGATTTTTGCTTTGGCAAGTGGTGCAGTAGGGCCAAATAATTTCTTCTATAACTTCTATAAGGGGACACTACTCTTTGCGCTCTTGGCCGGTGTTGCCTCGGTTGTAAGCCAACCTGCTAAAGAAAAGAAAACTTGGGCTTCACTGCTGATCATGGGTGGCGCCTTTATTGTTCTGACCTTTTTCATCGTCGCTCTTGAGTGGAATGCGTTAACAAATTGGGCTTGGTGGGGCTGGTAAAGTTAAGCAGTTTCAGATTTAAAATTCCGATCCAACATTGGGGGCACTTAAGTATTTTCTCTCAAGGAGGGGAGCTAAATATATTTGCAGTATTATTTGTTTAGCATAATATTCAATAACAGTTTGTCCATGTCAGCCATGCCTTCCTTGGATATTCGTTCCATATTGCGAATGGTGGCTTCGACATCCTCTTCGATGACCCCGTCTGTGGGTTGGATTGATCTGCCCGATATTGCGACCTTGGCTGCCTGAACTGCTGTAAAAACGCAAGTGGATACTTTTAGTGCACAGCCGGCCTTGGCGCCGTCACAAATCATGCCGGTTATGGCGCCGAAAACGTTTTGTACGGCGGCGATGCATTCGGAGAGTTTACCGCCTAGAAGATATACAATGCCACAACTGGCACCTACACCGGCGGCGACTGCTCCGCACAGGGGGGATAGTCTGCCAAAACTGCCCTTGACATGAATTGCAATTAATTGTGCCAGAGTTTGTGCCCTCAGGTGCTCTTCTTCTTCTGACTTGAGCCACTCGGCAGCTGCCAGTACCGGGATTGTGACTGTGAGTCCCTGGTTACCGCTGCCGGAGTTTGCCATTACCGGCATAGGTACACCCGCCATACGCACATCGGTAGCTGCAGATGTCAGAACTGCACAATAGAGTTCCAAGCCCAGCTCGGATAAATCGCTGGCACCCTTTAGAGCGGGGCTAACACCCAGACCATAGCCTTGTTGGAGACCTTCCCTTGCCACTGCACTGTTAAGTTCGATTGCTTGTCTGATTTTGTGGAGCATAGATAAATCAACTGTTGTGGCGAAATCGTAAATAGAAGAAATATCATCAACACTGATGCTGTCTTTAAGATCGGTTGATAGTTCGGTATCATTCTTAAATGTTATCTGACCGTCTTTTTCCAGCAGCATGATGAGATCGTGCTTATGCTCTATAACTGCCCTGCCGGAGTGGTTACCGGTACTTAGACGGACATCAATATACAAAGGCTGATCCCCCTTATATA
>DUPE01000128.1 GCA_012838475.1 Clostridiaceae bacterium | reverse complement strand
TCTTTGATTGAAATAGAGTGATGCAATATCTATAATTTGCATAGAGTTTATTCTGATACCATTGGACGAAATTTACGCTGGTCGAGGTGTTATTTGCCCTCGATGAAAGGAGGCGTGCGATGTCTTTTCTAGATAAGCTGTTTGGACGCGATTATGATGACAACAGATATGAGTATGAAGAGGATTACTATGAACCAGAGACAGACGTTATGCGGCAGCCGCCAAATGTCAATCCTGCAGGCAAATCCGGTCGTGTACTCAATTTGAGTTCCAATAATCCCCATCCCGGTGGCAATCAACAAATGATTGAAATCGTCGAACCGCAAAGTATGGAGACTATGTGGCAGATTTGCGACTATGTTCGCGAGGGCAAGACAGTAATCTGCAATATTGAGGGAATCTCAGCAGAGCACCGACAACGTCTGGTAGATTTTGTCACCGGCGCTGCTTATGCGATGGACGGCGAAATCCAACCCGTCTCACAATTGATTTTTGTCTTCACTCCACGCACAACCAGAATTGGCCGTGATGGGTATAGTACTGATGATTATGCTTTTGCGTCTGATGAATATATGCGTAATGCCAGAGTGTTTGCCAGATAATTTTAAGGCGATTATCAGATAGTTCCGGCGTATTATCAGCAGATAATTGCCGGATAGCTTTCACGTGCGGATCAAGAAATTGCCGAATAAATCCGATTGCTCACAGAATTTTTTAAAGAGTATTTTTTGCTGGTCAAAGGGCATTTATCAAGTTGTAACCAGATCGTTTGCCAGATAATCGCAAGTATTCGCATTAGGCGTTTGCCAGATAGTCGCGATTGCTCACAGAATTTCTTGAAGAGTATTTTTTGCTGGTCAAAGGGCATTATCAAGTTGTAACCAGATCGTTTGCCAGATGGCAGATAGACTGTAATACTGTAGTTAGAAAACTGAAGCATAAACTATAATGTTTCTGATTGGAGGCAAGGAGAATCTATTGTAGGTTTTCCGGATTAATATGAGTCTAGTTACAGTGGGCCTGGATATCGGTGGCAGTACGACGAAAATTATCGGCTTCAGAGACGGGAAACTGCTTGGTGAATGCTTGGTAAAGGCAAGTGACCCTGTCGCTTCAGCTTACGGTGGCTTTGGCGCTTTTCTCAAACAAAATTCTCTCAAACTTCGTGATGTTGAAGATATAAGGATTACAGGAGTTGGCGCTTCATATATTGAAGGAGAGCTTTTTGATTTGCCAACCACCCGGACAGATGAGTTTTTGTCTGTAGGTTTGGGAGGGCTCTACGCAGCGGGTATAGAGGAAGCGGTTGTTGTCAGCATGGGTACCGGTACTTCCTTTGTTTATGCTAACGGCAAATCAGTTCGCCATGTGATCGGTTCCGGTGTTGGCGGTGGCACTTTGCTTGGCCTCGCAAATAAGATCCTAAACGTCCACGATATCGATACCTTGACGTTTCTGGCTGAGGAAGGTGATCTGGGCATGGTTGACCTCACTGTCGGAGACATCTCTCGTAAGGTAATTCCCGGCCTGACCGGTGAGACCACGGCTTCAAACTTTGGTAAGGTAAGAGATACTGCCAAAGCAGAAGATTTGGCGAGGGGCATTGTCAATCTGGTGTTTCAGTCTGTCGGCACGGCAGCAGTTCTGGCGTCCAGAGTAGAGAATACAAAGACGATTGTTGTAACAGGCAATTTAATGCGTGTTGATTCGGGTAGAGCCGTCCTGGCTTCCTTTTCACAACTCTACGGTGTAAATATCATCATTCCACAAAATGCTGAGTTCGCCACAGCAGTAGGTGCCGCACTCAGCAGATACCATACGGGTTAACCGCTCTACCTCTTATGCACTTTGTATCCTTTACAGCAATATCCTCCAAGGCTACATTCATCTACCTGCAGTTCTGCAGTTCGTACGCCCAGCAGATACCATACGGACTAACCGCTGAAACTTAGCGATACATCCGGTATAGATTACTGACTGAAATCAATATTATCTATCAGTTACTTTGTTTGGTTTGTCAAGCAGTTCAGAGTTAGCTGAGCTGCAATCCTATCAGGACTCTCACTCACGAATTTTAGATCCTCGTTCAGATTCACCCCATAGTCTTCAGCAGCCTGCTCACGACTGATATAATCGTTCTTAACATCATCTATTACTGAAGAGATAGATCGATGCAGTGGATTACCATATCCGCCGCCGGTAGCAGTGACCATACGAACGTAATCACCCTTGTTTATCACCTTTCTGGCAACAATACCGAAAGGCTCCTCTTTTTTGCCGTCGCTTCGGATAATTTCAAAATAATTGTTTGATCCATTGGCTCCGCCTGCTGCGGCCGTACTGCAGATTTTTATTACCTGACAGTCTGAAGCCAAAGCTTTGAAATGCATGTGGCCTATAG
>DUPE01000138.1 GCA_012838475.1 Clostridiaceae bacterium | reverse complement strand
CGAATGCCGACTAATTCGAGGAGAACCGTACATGTCTCAACTAAATTTGCATGGTAAGACGAAAGCTGATCTTACCGTAATCGCTCAGGTAGCAGGTCTTTTAACTTCCACTGAAGCTAGAAAAATGACGAAAAAACAACTGCTGGACTTTCTTCTGCATGAAGAGGATAAATTAGGGCAAGAGCCTGCAGAGAAGGAGTCTGAGCCCGAGATTCCAAAGAAGCAGACGACAAAAAAAGGAGCTGCCCCAAAAGCTAAATCTGAATATCCTTCTGCTTCGGATGCTGTCCCGGATATTGCCTCAGAGGCAGAGCCTGAAGTTTCTACAAATGATACGGGGGTTAAAGCGGTAGATAAGCGCGGGAGGAAGTCTCCTGTGCGTAAGACAAAGGATATCCGCAGCGAAGAAAAGCCTTCTCAAAGCGATGATCAAGAATCCGCAGACAAAGATAAAGCAGCCGCAAGCAGCGAAGTATCTGCAGACAGTGATCAAAATGTCGTAAGTAGCGACAAATCATCCGCAGATAAAGATAAAGATTTCAAAAGCAAAGACCAGGCATCCGCAGACAAAGATGAAGCAGCCGCAAGCAGCGAAGTATCCGCAGACAAAGATAAAGCAGCCGCAAGCAGCGACAAAGTATCTGCAGATAAGAATAAGACCGACACATTCAAAGGTAAGCCTTCATCAGATAATGACAAGGTGTCAAAAGATAAAGAGAAGGATTTACCTGACCAAGAGAAGCCGTCGGCAAGTAAGACAGAATCTACTTCGAGGCAAGGTAAGCCTTCGTCTGATACCAGAGTTTCCAAACGATCCCGCAGCATGAAAAGTTCAGCCAAAAGGACAGATGATTCCACTGCCGAAGCCAAAGAGCAGAAACAGGCTCATCCGGAGGCTAACGATGCGGCAGAAAAGATTGATGTCGAAGCCAGTCCTCAGGAGCTACTCGGTGGTGTGTTGGAAATCATGCAGGATAATTACGGCTTTCTCAGACGAGAAAACTATCTTCAGAGCAGTAATGATATCTACGTGCCGCCCCAATACATAAGAAGATTTAATCTCCGTTCCGGCGATTATGTTGTTGGACCTGTAAGAAAACAGCGTGATGACCGTTATCAGGCACTATATTATGTTAAGGAAGTAAACGGCCTGCCACCTGATAAGGTTATTAAGAGACCACACTTTGACCGTCTTACTCCTATTTATCCTAATGAGCGTTATGCTCTGGAAACCTCAAGACAAGAACTCTCAACCAGAATAATTGATCTGGTAGCGCCTATCGGCAAAGGGCAGCGCGGCATGATTGTATCTCCGCCCAAGGCCGGAAAAACCATAATTTTGCAAAAGATCGCCAAAGCGATCGCCACCAACAATCCGGAAGCTAAACTGATTGTACTCCTTATCGATGAGCGGCCGGAAGAAGTAACTGATATGCAGCGCTCTATCGATGGAGAAGTTGTATATTCCACATTTGATAAAACACCCGAAAACCATGTAAAAGTTACTGAGCTGGTTCTTGAGCGCGCCATGCGTCTGGTAGAGCTGGGTCAGGATGTCGTAATTCTTCTGGACAGCATTACTCGCATGGGCAGAGCTTATAATCTGACGATCACGCCTACAGGCAGAACGCTGTCGGGAGGGCTCGACCCAGGCGCGCTGTATGGACCAAAGCGATTCTTTGGCGCTGCCCGCAATATTGAAAACGGTGGTAGCCTGACAATCATCGCAACGGCCTTAATCGAAACGGGATCAAGAATGGACGAGGTTATCTTCGAAGAATTTAAAGGTACCGGTAATATGGAAGTCTTACTGGACAGAAAACTATCTGAAAAGAGAATCTTTCCGGCTATCGATATCACTCGTTCCAGTACCAGACGTGAAGAGCTGCTCCTGTCTCCTAAAGAACTCGATGCTGTCTGGGGGATCAGGAAAGCCTTCGGATCACTGGATACGGCGGCTGTTACCGAAACAATCATTAGCTTATTGATGAAGACCAGAGATAATGAACAATTTATTTCCTCTATTAATATCAGTTTCAATGACAAATCATTATTTGAATCCATGCGCGGAAATATTAAGCCTAACGGGAAGAAAAATGACGGAATTTGAATTGCCTGAGAGCTCTCTTAACGAAGAGTGCGGTATCTTTGCTTTACACAAGGTTGAAGATGCCAGTGTTTTAACCTACTACGGACTCCACAGCCTGCAACATCGCGGTCAGGAAGCCTGTGGTATAGCAACCAGCGACGGAAACAAGATTTTGACCCGCAAGGAGAAAGGTCTGGTTACTGATGTTTTTGACAAAGCCAAGCTTGATGAAATTGGAAAGGAAGCTATCCATGCTGTTGGCCACGTACTCTATGCCAAAAGCGGCGGCGATATCCAGGAGAACATCCAGCCAATCATGGTCAGGTCGCATCAAGGTGCATTCGCTCTTGCTCATAATGGCGAAATCGTCAACGCAGCCGAACTGCGCTATGAGTTGGAGCAGTTGGGCAGTATTTTTCAGGGCACTTCAGATACAGAGGTCATAGCCCATTTGATTCAGCGAGAACAGGGCTCCATGGCTGACAAGATACTTGCTGCCTGCAAGCAATTGCGGGGCGCCTATTCACTCGTCATCATGACAAAAAACACTATGTATGCTGTTCGTGATCCTTATGGATTTCGTCCGCTTTGCCTGGGCAGGGTAAATGGGGGCTATGCTCTCAGTTCCGAGAGTTGCGCCTTCACCATTATCAATGCTGAATTTGTACGTGATCTGAGACCTGGCGAATTACTGAAGATGGGTAAGGAGCAGTTCGAGTCAATTCAGTTTGCACCGGAGAGAGTTCCCTCAATCTGTGCTATGGAATACATATATTTCTCTCGGCCGGACTCTGACATAGACGGCAAGAATGTTCACTCTTCCCGCAAAGCCTGCGGCAGAGAACTTGCAAAACTGGAAGATGTCGAAGCGGATATCGTAGTCGGCGTACCCGACTCGTCTCTCTCTGCTTCGCAAGGATATGCCGAAGAATGTGGACTTCCCAATGAGATGGGGCTGATCAAAAGTAGATATGTCGGCCGCTCCTTCATTAAGCCTAGACAATCCGACAGAGAACGCGGCGTAAAAATGAAGCTGTCACCGGTCAGAAGTGTCCTCGCAGGGAAGAGAGTAGTATTGGTTGACGATTCCATTGTTCGAGGCACTACGTCAAAGCGCATTGTCAGTCATTTGTTTTCCGCAGGCGCTAAGGAAGTTCATGTTCGCATCGCTTCACCTCCTCTGCGTTTTCCTTGCCATTATGGTATCGACTTGCACTCCGAGGAGGAGTTGAT
>DUPE01000173.1 GCA_012838475.1 Clostridiaceae bacterium | reverse complement strand
CTATTCGGCAGTTTTTTATGACGAGATCCGCGGACTGTCTGCCGGATGCTACATCAATAAGTTTTTTTAGTTCTTCTTTTTTCATTGCTCACCTGCTTACTAGTCTTCACGCAAATCCAAAATAGGATCGTAAAGCTCCAGCTTGATGCAATCAACGGGACCGACATCGGTAATGGCATAGTCCGGAATGGCGGTTATCAACATGAAGAACATATACATGAGCGGTTCTTCAAGGTCACTGCCGAGCTCATGAGCAATGGCATTCAATTTCTTCTCTTCAACTGCCATTTCCTCAGGCTCGATGTCACTGACAATGCCGCCGACCGGCAGGGGGATAAAGCCCAAGATTTCTCCGTCCGCCACAATCACCTGTCCGCCACCATTTTCAATCAAGAAATTGACGGCAATAGACATATCTTCGGCATCGACGCCCAACACTACCAAATTATTGTCATCAGGTGCTGCTGAAGAAGCCATAGCGCCTCTCTTAAGCTTCCAACCGGAACAGAAGGCTAATGACTTGTTACCGTTAATACCGAAGCGTTCCAAGACGGATATCATGGCAACGTCTTGTTCAGGATCGGGTTGAACGACGCCGTCAACGACCTTCAGCTCAACGTCACGTCTCCTGCGAACGAAGGGGCCTTCGCTGTTCATCGAAAGGACAGTAGCCGTTCCCTGCTGAATGGGAACCTTGTACATGAAATCTTCCTTCGTCGTCAGGTCACACTTCAGCTTGCTCGTGAACACCGGACTCCTTGGCGGCGCTTGCAAATCAATGCTCATCTTGCCGTCTTTAGCTACAACCTGGCCATTTGTCATAACCAGCTTCACATTGAATTGCTCCAGATCGTCAACAAGCAGGATGTCAGCTATTCTGCCGGGAGAAACCGAACCTACCTGATCATCAATCCTGTATGCCTCTGCACTGTTAATTGTTGCCATCTGAATCGCCGTCATTGGGTCTACACCACACTTTATTGTAATTCTGATAACGTTATCCAAATGACCGAATTGCAAAATATCGGACGGAGTCACGTCATCTGTACAGAAGCTGACACGCCTTGCCAAGTACGGGTTGACCTCAGTCACTGCGCGGATGTTTTCGACCAGGAAGGGCGTGACTTCCGACTCCCTCATGATCATGTGCATGCCGTTGCGCATTTTTTCTACGACTTCTTCGTGAGTGTAGCTTTCGTGATCCAAACGAACGCCTGCGCAGAGGTAACCGTTCAAGTCCTTTCCTACCGCCATCGGTGCACAGCCGAAAATAGGCTGGCGATTCTTGGCGGCAACCGCAATGGCTCCTAACGTATTTTCGTTTTCTGTCTGGACGCCTTCTCGAACCGTTTCCCATACACCGTAGCATTCAGGCCACTTCTGCACTTCTTCATGGATTTCCGGCGTAAAATTACAGGCGATCGTTGAAGTCGGGAAGGTATAGGGTGTCGTGTGCGGAGCTCCCCAGAACACTTTCAGGGGTATTTGCTTGATCTCGGCAAAAAGTTCCTTCAGCCCCGGCAACCCTGCCACCGAAATGTACTCATCCATACCGGTAATAATGCTGGTTGTACCACACGGGACTACTGCTTTGGCAAAGCTTGTCAGGCTTAACTTGCTGCATTCACTGTGGACGTGACCGTCAATCAGACCGGGAGTGATGTATAGACCTGAAGCATCAATGATTTCAGTCTCTTCACCAATGTAATCTGTTACATCGCCAATGGCTACAATAGTATCTTTGTAAATCGCCACACCGGCGTCATAGATCTCGCTAGTCATGACGTTGACCAGCTTGCCGTTTAAGATAACCTTGTCTGACGGGATGAGGCCTCTGCCTGCTCTAACTAATTTCTTCAAGTTGGACACTGTTTTTTCCATTTTTGCCTCCTAAACTATCAGCCTTCAGTAATTACCAAGTACCAATTACGTTTTCTACTAAAAACCTCTGTTGATTAATATCTGCATCACTCATGGTTTCGCCATCTGCTACCAACACATTGCCCTGATTATCCTTCAATTCACCGCCATAAATGTTAATCTTACCGCTGACGATGTCTTCTTTAACCTGAGCAGCCTTTTCCTGGATATCCGCAGGCACGAGTTCGTCATTGAATTTTGTAAGGTTAGCGCATTCGCCGCCAATGTAGTAATAGTCATCAGCGCTGGCAGTACCCTCTACTACCGAAGTAATAATGTCTTTAAAGATGGGAGTGAAATTCCAAGTGAATGATGTCATCACAGCCTTCGGCGCCAATTCATGCATGTCCACGTTGTAGCCAACGCAATAGACACCGTTTTCTTGGCAGGTTTGGGGAATTGCCGGCGATGATGCCTCAATAGCCAAATACTTAATACCTTGGTTGATCAGAGTTTGAGCGCTCTGTGTTTCCAGGTCGACGTCATACCAGCTGTTTGACCAGACTAGCTGTATCTTTGCATCAGGATTGGCGTATCGGGCACCCAAAGCATAGCCGTTGATGGCGGCACGAACGGAAGCTTCGGACATACTGGCGGCAAAACCGAGTTTATCCGATTCAGCCATGAGGGCAGAGATATAGCCGGCGACGAACATACCCTCGTAGTTACGGATTTGATAACCGATGAGATTGTCAACCTTGTCACCCTGTTGGGCTACCACTACATCTGGGTTGTTTGGAGCAAGGTCGGACAGGAAAGCAGCATAACCCGCACTGCCGCCAATGACAATGTCAACACCTTCCGCCACAAGAGCGTCGTAGGCGTTCTTGACTGCAACTTGTTCTTCCGCTACGTTTTCGATCGGGATGAGGTTCTCTTCCGGGATTCCCAGCTCTTTCATTGCTGCCACAAGGCTTTGGTGCGTTGCCTGACACCAGCCTCCATCGTTGACGACCAGCGAAGCCAGTTCGCCAATTTTAATGTTGGAATAATCTAATTTATCTCCACCATCAGTTTCCGGCTTTTTTTCACCGGAACAGCCTGCCAGCAAGGTTAGTACCACTGCCAGCACAATAAAGATTGCAACCAATTTTGTCCTTTTCATAAGCCATTACTCCTTATTTATGTTTTTTATGTTTGTTTTTCACGAGGAAAAACTAGTAACGTGTTAAGCCCCTATCGATTCTCCCTATCAAAGGGTTGACACAGGGCAGCCGGCTCCGCGGTATGCTTTTTCCGGAAATTCCCCGTAGTTAAGACCAGAGCTATGATTGTTGCCAAATAAGGCAACATGCCGTAGAACTGGGAAGGTATACCTGTTAAGTAAACCTGCAAGTTCATACCCAGAATGCTGATACCTCCAAACAGCAGAGCCCCCAGAGCGGCCTTTGCGGGGTTCCAGCCGGAAAAACCGACCAAAGCATAGGCGATCCAGCCCTTCCCCCCTGTCATGCCCTCATTCCAGAAATTTGTGTAGCTCAAAGTAATACAGGCACCGCTGATGGCCATAAGAATGCTGCCTATAATGACATAGGAATAACGTTGAGCATAGACGCTGTAACCAGCGGAATCTATGGCTGAGGGGTTTTCACCAAGAGATCTGAGAATCATTCCAGGCCTCGTCTTGTAAATATAGATCATGCTCAAGGGCACCAGCAGGTAAGCTCCATAAACGAGCAAATCCTGCTGGAAAAAATCTCTCCAATAACCGGTATCTGGGACAAAAGCGGAATTTTGACAGTTTGGAACTTGACGGTTGATGCCATGCCTGTGACATTCTTACCCAAAAAACCGCTCAGGCCGCTGCCGAAGGTTAAAAAGGCCATACCGCAGACTGTCTGATCTGCCTGCAGCGTCACTGTAAGGAAAGCAAAAAACAGACCGAGAAGAGCTCCGGTGACAATAACAGCAAGCATCGACAGCAAGAGGCTCTCTGTCGCGATCACAGTCATAAAACCGGAGACTGCTCCCATAAGCATGACACCCTCTATGCCCAAGTTCATGACTCCTGCCCGCTCAGAAATTATTTCTCCTATGGCTGCATACAAGATGGACACCGCATAAACTAGCGCTGTGGAACAGACTGAAACAATAAAACTAGTCATGTGCCTTCTCTCCTTCTAGCAGAATTGCCGACTTTTTAGCCGATGGACGGAAGGTAACGCGGTACCTGTTAAAAAATTCTCCCGCTATTACGAAAATCATTATGCTGCCCTGAATCATAGTTGCTATCTGTGACGGCACTCCCATAATTTGTACAACTGCACTACTGTTTATTAATCCGCCAAACAAGATGGAAACTACGATAATCACAATCGGATTAAACTGGCTGAGGTATGCTATGACGATGCCGGTATACCCACTGCCGCCCGGCAGTCTCGTCTGCAGCCTATGCACAATACCTGCAACTTGGGCAAAGCCGGCCAAACCGGCAATGGCACCGCTCGTGGCCAAGACAAAGACGATATACTTTTTTACGTTGATGCCTGCGTACTCAGCAGTTTGCTTGCTGTTTTTTATCATTTCTATCTGGTAACCCACGGTCGAATACTTGAAGCACAGCAGCATAACTAATGCCAACAAAAGAGCAAATATGAACACACTGTTCACTCCGCTGTCGCCTATATTGGGCAAAAACATCTCCTTCGGAATCCGCTCCGTATTAGGCGACGTCTGGCTTTTAGCCATCCAGGGGCCATAACACAGATAATCTAAAAACAACAGGGCAATGTAATTTAACAGCAGAGTTACGATCGTCTCATTAACATCCCAGAGCGCCTTAAGGATGGCGGCTATCATTGCCCAGATCGCACCGCCCAGCGCACAAAGTATGAGCATGAGGGCTATCTTCAAGGCAACCGGCATGTCCGGACCAAATAAGGCAAATCCTCCGCCCAATATTGCGCCCATCGCATACTGACCTTCGGCACCGATATTATTCAAATTCATTTTAAAAGCTAGGGCAACGCTGAGACCGCAGAACATCAAAGGTGTACCGGCCATAATACTGCTCTCGATGCCGGATGCCCCCAAAAAGGAATATGAGACCATTTTGCCAAAGACGGTCAGCGGATTAAAACCCTTAGCAATAATAAATATTGAACTGAAGGCCAAACCAAGGAGGACAAACAAAATCGTTGTGACAAGCCTTCTCGGAACAGAGGCTACATGTCGTTTTTCTACTAATATGCTCATCTTCTCTCTTCCCCTACACTTCTTCACCGGACATTAAGCGGCCAATTTCATCAAAATTTGTTTCAGAGGTTCGCTTAATACCCATGATTCTTCCTTCACACAAGACTGCGACCCGGTCACTTACCTCAAAGATTTCATCCAAGTCTTCCGAAATGAAAAGGACACAGACTCCTTGGTCTCGTTGATCCAGCAAGATATTGCTGATCGATTCCGCTGCACCTATGTCAAGGCCTCGCACAGGGTAAGCGGCGATGATCAGTTTTGGCTTAACATTGATTTCTCTAGCGACTAAAAGTTTTTGCTGGTTGCCGCCCGACATCATGCTTGTAGGCAAATCTGTACCGCCATGCTTAATATCAAAATCCTCGACGAATTTTTCTGTTAGGCTGCGAACCGCTTTTCGCTTTATTAGTCCATGTTTGCTATAGGGCAGTTTTCGAAATTCCTTAAGGATGGCATTCTCTTCCAAATTCATCTCCGGAACCAGCCCCATCTTTAGCCTGTCTTCGGGTATGAAAGAAATACCTGCTTCAATATGCTTCTTGGCACTTGTATTTGTTATGTCTTCGCCATTCATGCGTATTGTCCCTGAAGTTACCTTACGTAAACCTGCTAAGGCCTCTGCTAATTCTCGCTGCCCGTTGCCGGCTACACCGGCAATGGCGAAAATTTCGCCCTCATACAGCTCAAAGGAGGCATCGCCCAGGGCTATAAGACCCTTATCGTTTTTAATTGAGACATCAGTAAGCTCAAGCAGCATGTCGCCGCGTCTGACCGCCTCCCTGCGTTTGGGTTCAAGCACTTCTTTCCTTGCACCGACAACCGCCCTTGTCAGTCTGGCGACAGTCGCGTCTTTGGCGAGCATCGCATCCTCGACTCTGCCACCTCGGAGAACAGTAATTCGATCGGCATTTTCCATAACCTCATTCATTTTGTGGGAAATGAAAATTACAATCTTGCCTTCATCAGCCATTTTGCGCAAAGTCTTAAACATCTCCTTTGCTTCCTGTGGCGTTAACACCGCAGATGGCTCATCTAAAATCATCACTTGACAGTCACGACAAAGCAACTTAATAATCTCTACTCGCTGCTGCTCGCCAACCGAAAGCTGCCAAACCTTCGCTCTTGCATCAACCGGCAAATTGAATTTCTCCGATATTTCTCGGATTTGCTTGTTCATCTTGCCTTCGTTGATAAAGAAATCTGATTCATCCATGCTGAGAGAAATGTTCTCAGCAACGCTTAGTGTCGGAATTAGCTCAAAGTGCTGATGCACCATGCCAAAGCGTAAATTCGCGGCATCCTTGGGATTCCGGACGACAATCCTCTCACCATCAAGAAAAATCTCGCCGCTGTTAGCCTTATAAACTCCTAATAAAATGTTCATCAGAGTACTTTTACCAGCTCCATTCTCACCTAATAGGGCGTGAATTTCACCGCGATAAAGGCTCAGGCTAACATCGTCATTAGCAAGGGTCTTGCCAAATCTCTTAGTAATCCCCTTCATCTCTAATGCGGGTTTCTCGCGCATACCTCACCTCCTCTACAGACGCAAAAAAGCACCCCGTCAAGCAGCTACGCCAGGTTTCCCGTCCTGTTTCGTACTTGCAGAGTGCTCCGATGACACAGTAGAATTTCGCGTCGCAACGTGTCAGATTCAATTGAAAAGATCCACAACAGAGATAGAAAAATACTGGCAACTAAACAGAAATTAACCACTATATCATCTATCTGTTTGTATGTTATCACTGATTATTTTGTTGTGTCAAGACCTTCTTTCATATATTTGGGGAGGTTATGCGGAAAAATTAATACCAAAGTCTGTCGCACAATGAGAAATGCGATTCGTGTCGATTAAACACACAAAATATCTCTTAACTTTGGAGTATTGTTGAATATTATCGTACATT
>DUPE01000004.1 GCA_012838475.1 Clostridiaceae bacterium | reverse complement strand
GGGTTGTTGTTGCTTATTATCCGGTGTTCCTCGAATAGTCCTCCAAGTTGCTTCATGGGATATGTCCACGTCACAGGGCCTTGACGTATCTTCTCCATGTCGAAGCCATAGCTTTCCATTTCTTCCCGCCAGTACCCGGAGAGAGCCGCGTCATACGCGATCCAGAGTGGCCGGATATCGTACTGGTTCACCATGTCAACAAACCACTGAGTAACGGCCTTATAGTCAACTGTCGCACCCTCGCATATATGCAGCCATCCTTGCTCTGCCCAAAGCTTATACGGAGCTTCCCTGTTGTTACTGTGTTCAACATCGTCCAGTCGGCTTTTAGGTAAGAAATATTTTTGCAGAACATAAAAATTATCATCATTCGGCTTCCGTATCAGCAATGTCGCACACGTTAAGTCGGTAGTTGCCGACAGATCACAGCCTCCGATTGCATAGGATTTCTTCATGTAGTCAATCGGTACAACGGTTTCGTTAACACAAGCCTCATACGGCAACCACGCTTGCGCACTATTCTCTGGGATATTAAAATCCTTTGTTAAAACCGTTGGAAGAAAGCTCGGATCTCGCTTTGCCTTCTCCACGTTGTCTGCAAATGTTGCTATGCTCTTGATTTTACCAAGCCCAGGATTCGCTTTTGCCCAACAATGCGGATCTGTCCATTCTTCTCTACTATCGAGTTCATATATAAGCGGCAGCAATCTATAATCTTCAAAGCCCGGTTCCCACATCGCTACCTTTGAGCAATAGTCGTATTTGTCGTCGAAGAACATTTCACGGACAAAGCCATTGGTAGAAATAAGCCATGCTAAAGGCTGTTCCCTTGCACTCTGGGATTGAATCATGACGTCATAGACTTTACTGTCTCTCGCTTCGTGAAATTCGTCCAAGCTAAAAAAATGGGCGTTCAGCCCATCCATGGTTTTTGTATCTGCCGCTAAAGCTTTTATATAGCTGTATGTGGCAGGGAAATATATGTCGCTCTGACGCTTTTTTGTAATGCTCCTGAGCGCCGGGGATTGCGCTCTCATGTTTACGGCTTCGTTGAAGATGATTGCTGCCTGATCTTTTTTGTTAGCAGTGCAATATACCTCTGCACCGCCTTCACCGTCTGCTATCAAGGCATACTGTTCAACACCTGCGGTTTCTGTGGATTTCCCGCATTTCCGGCCTCGTATATCAACAACCTCACGAAAACGCCGATTATGTGTGTCCTTCTCCTTCCAACCATAAACAAGCTGTATTTTAGCCTTTTGAAACAATTCAAGGATTACGGGCTTACCCGCCCACTTCCCTTTAGAATGCTTGCAAAACCTCTCTATGAAGTCGATAGGCCTCTGCCCGGCTTCTTCGTCAAAGTAAAAAGGAAAGTCCGGCGGTGGATTATCCATCCAGCCAACTTCCCTTTCATAAACTGCTCGTACTTTTCTCGAAACAACTTCATTGCCTGACTGTATTGCTTTGAGGTATTCTCGCGGCCAGTTCATTTTTTCCCACCCACCGCGAATCGCAAGATCTCCTCACTCACATCCGCAGTAGATTGTTCTGGAAGTTTGTCGGCCAATTGTTTCATCACGACCTGGTAGTTTTTGACCATAGCGTTATACAGCCGTGCGACCGGACGCTCTCTCTCATATGGAGGGGTGTTGATAGACTGTGTAAACATCTCAGTATAACCGCCTTCATCAAGATCCACTTCGTAATCCTCCAGTGTCACTCGCATATAAGCAGCACGCTCAATTAGTCCCTCGTACAAGGTCAAAAGAGGACCTGGCAAATCCTTGTAAATTTTCCGTATTCGTTTGTACTCCTTAGATATCCGTCTATCCTTTTCCAATTTATTACCTGCCTTTCTGGGTAGGGGGTCATACACGTGCCAGTGAGTAACAGAGAGGGGCCCCTTCGGTC
>DUPE01000073.1 GCA_012838475.1 Clostridiaceae bacterium | reverse complement strand
TTGAAGTTACCCCTTGTCCTCTATTAGGCGAGCCTGATACAGAAAAAAAGAAACCATACAAGAAAGTTTTTACTCCGGAGGCGCGTACAATTGAGGACGTCACTGTTCATCTGGGCATGCCTGTCAAGAAATTCGTCAAGACCATGATCTACAATGTCGACGGTAATCTGGTCGCTGTCTGCGTACGCGGTGACCGCGACGTCAACGAAACCAAACTGCGCAAGCTGATCGGCGGTTTTGAAAGCCAGCTTGCCACAGCCGCTGAAGTCAGGGAAGCAACCGGTGCCCCCATCGGGTTCGCCGGTCCAATCGGCATCAATGTGCCTGTCTACCTGGATCAGGAGATCAGCCTGATGAGAAACTTTATTACCGGAGCAAATGAAGGCGACTATCACTTCATCAATGTGAATCTTGATGACTTCAAGGCGGAGGAGATCGCCGATTTGCGCATGATAGCTCAGGGAGACCGTTCGATTAAAGGCGGATACGTGCATTTCGCTCATGGCATTGAAGTCGGTAATACCTTCAAGTTGGGAACCAAGTACTCCGAAGCAATGGACCTGTATTATACGGACGAAAACAATGAGCGTAAATCTGTGTATATGGGTAGTTACGGCATAGGCCCTGCTCGCTGCATGGCTGCGATCGTCGAACAACATCACACGGATAACGCAATCTTGTGGCCCAAGAATATTGCACCCGTACAAGTTGCGATTGTCGTTGTCAATACTAAAGAAGCAGACCAACTGGAGACCGGAGAAAAACTTTATGAGCTCTTTAAACAGCAAGGCTATGATGTCATGCTGGATGACAGAGATGAGAGAGTTGGCGTCAAGTTCAATGATATGGAATTGATTGGCGCCTTCATCAGAATTACAGTTGGACGCGACCTCAAAGATGGCATGGTCGAGCTGAAGACACTGGATAATGACGAGGTTGAGGTCTTGCCGCTTGATCAGGTGGCAGACCGGGTCGCGGAAATATTCGAGAGATAATAGACTATCTTAGTCCGAGTCAGATGTCGCTTTTTTATATCATCCAAGTTGGAGGCCAAATCTATGGAGAACTTAGTATTAGTATTCAGTGGCGGCAGGATCGAAGCAGATCTGGCTAAAGGGATGCTGGAGAGCAACAATATTCCTTATTGGCTGAAAAGTGAGCACGGCGCAGGTTTCGCCATCAGGGCAGGCGATATCCTGGAACAGTACTTCATATACGTTAACCCGCAGGACAAGCTGCGAGCTGAAGATATCCTGGCTATTATGGAACAGGAATAAACCGCTTGCCGGATGATGGGCCATCGACGAGAACTCAGCTCTGCAGCAAAATATCCCGATACGAGTCTGCAGCCCGCATCCGGTAATCTTCCAGAATCATTTCAAAGTCACACTCATAATAGCGGTCTTCCGCATCTTCCTCGCCGTACAGATATTCACCGTCAGTACGATAACCTGAGTATGAAACAGTGTTTTTAATGTTTATGCCCTTGACTGTCGCTTCATAATCACCCTGAATATTTCCAATTAAGTTCGACAATTCTGACAGAGCATCCATGTCCACATCCGGTATCGATGCAGCGAAAGCTGCAGCCACCAAAGCCTTTTGATCTAAAGCTCCGTTAATGCGGCCGGCTGAGCTGATGCGAATTCTTAGTCTGACACCCGCAACAAAACCATTATGATAGATAATCTCGTGCTGAGGAGGCGTATAGGCTTCACTTTCTATCAGATCACCGTCTTCATCACGCCAGAATCCTTCATCATCCAGCCAAAAGCCGGTATCGCTGCCGGATCTGTACAGCATCTCATTGACATTTTCGACATA
>DUPE01000219.1 GCA_012838475.1 Clostridiaceae bacterium | reverse complement strand
CCTTCCTGCGTCTCAACAATCGGCAGGGCGGTGAGTGTACCACCTCCATATTGATGGCTCATACAGGCTGCCCGCTCCAGCAGTCTGGAGTGCAGATAAAAGACATCACCGGGATATGCTTCACGACCGGGCGGGCGGCCCAGCAGCAAGCTGATAGCTCGATAGGCCACAGCATGCTTGGACAAATCATCATAGACGATGAGAACATCTTTGCCCTGGTACATCCACTCTTCCGCGATGGCACAGCCTGCGTAAGGTGCAATATATTGCATCGGCGCAGATTCGCTGGCACCGGACAAAACGATTGTCGTATATTCCATCGCTCCGGCTTCTTTCAGGACTTTAACAATCCGGGCAACTGTGGAGGTTTTTTGACCGATGGCAACGTAGACGCAATAGACATCCTTGTCCTTCTGGTTGATGATTGTGTCAATGGCGATGGCTGTCTTGCCTGTTTCACGGTCGCCTATTATCAATTCTCTTTGGCCTTTACCGATTGGTACTAAGGAGTCGATTGCTTTAATGCCGGTCTGTAAAGGCAGATCGACTTCTCTGCGCATGATTACACTGGGAGCAGGGGTCTCAATATTCCTGTAGCCGTCAACTTCGATGTCTTCCTCGCCGTCTATCGGCTCACCCAGAGCATTGACGATGCGTCCCAGCATGCTGTCGCCTACCGGAACTACTGTCATCTTGCCGGTTAGCCTGACGGGATCACCCTCTTTGATGCCTGCGTCGGAGCCCATGATGACAACACCAATGCTGTCTTCATCTAGATTAAGCGCCATACCATAGGTTCCGTTAGCAAACTCCAGGAGCTCACCGCTCATGGCGTTCTGCAGGCCGAACACCCGCGCGATGCCGTCTCCAACCTGAATAACGGTACCCGCTTCAGAGAAATCCAGCCTGGCGAAATATGCTTCGATCTGTTTCTTAATAACATTAACTGTTTCTTCCGGTTTATATGCCATTAAGTTCCCCTCTCTGTAAAAGCTTCATGGTATTGTCTAATTCAGACTTGACAGTACGGTCGAAAACACGGCCGTCAATCAGTATGCAATAACCGCCAATGACATGGGGGTCTACTTCAGTTTTAAGTTCTACTTTCATATCCACTTTCCTGCTCAAAGTATCTCTAATAGCTTCAAGCTGCTCCGCGTTCAGGGCAGAGGCCGAGACAATTTTCGCCTTCATACTCCCTTTATAAAAAACGTTCTTCATTTTATTTAACTGGGATCTTACAGTGCCATCAAAGATTTTTCCTTCTGCAAGGATGTAAAAGCCGCCGATAACGTCAGGGTCGATCTCAGTTTCAATATCAACAATCGCATTCATTTGTTTGGACAGCATCGTCCGGATAGATTCGATCTGCTCCGTTCTAAGGGGGATAGCCGAAACTACTCTGGCCTTGATACGGCCACTATGCCTGTTGACCATTTCAATGAATTTGTTCAGGGTGGGGACGATATATTCTTCCCGATGCTTCCTGAGCATGAGAGATAGAAGCCCCATCATATGAGTACTTACTGTTTCACCATAGGTGTTTTCCAGGAATCGCAGTTTCTCCGCTTCCTTGATACTGGGATGGAGAAGAAAATCTAGTGCTGACTCGGTGTTCAGCGTTTGCTCAACAAACAGCGCCTGTTCCAGATCACTTTGAGAGGTCTTTTTTTCAGTAGAAATCTCAAAAAAAGCCTGCGCATAGTGTTCTTCTATCTGCGCCATCTTGCATCCTCCAACTCGGATAAAACCTCGTCGTAGAGTTTCTCCTGGGCCTCTTCGTTAATGCTTTCAGTCAGATATTTTTCTGCCATAAGAGTAGCGAGCTCAATGACATAGGGGCGTGTCTCCAACCTGACCCGTTCTCTCTCGATAGAGCCGCTTTCCAAAGCATCTTTTTTGATTCTGTCAGCTTCTTTCCTGGCATCTTCCATAATGATCTTTTCTTCGGCAGCGGCTTTGATACGGGCCTCTTCCAGCACCTTCTCGTATTCTTTGTCTACGTTGGATAGTTTGGACTCGTATTCCGCAATAAGTTCTTGCGCCCTCGCCATCATAGTTTCAGAATTATCAATTTTAGTCTGAATAGTCTTGCTGCGGTTGGCCATATATTTCTTAACAGGTTTGTAAAGAATCAAGCCTAGAGCAACGGCCAGAATAATGCCGTTTAAGATCTGAATGCCAATCTGTATCAATGTCTGCTGATCCAGGGCAAAAACTCGTTCATCAGTGCCAGCCTGAGCCAGACGAATAATCATTCCATGCAACTTAAACTGCCCCCTTTCTTTTTCTATACATCATGCAAAAGCGGTCAGAGCAATTTATCCGACGAAGTTAATGAAGATATCTACCAGTGGATTTGCAAATAACATGATGATGGCAATCAAGAGGCCATATATACCCGATGTTTCTGCCATAGCAAGACCGACGAACATAGTGCTGCGGATATCATCCGTTGCTTCGGGCTGCCTAGCTATAGATTCAATAGCCCCTGTAGCGATTTTCGCCTGTCCAAAGGTTGTTAAAAGTCCGTTTAACAAAGAGATAGCAGCCGCTATCTGCGAAACCGATATTATTACAGCCAATCCTTCAATTGCTCCCATGAAATCCCTCCTATAAAACAAATGATATCAATGGTTTATTTTATTCTTCGAAACGCCATGGAGGCTAAACTCCCGACGCTATAACACTATCACCGGTACTAAACAAATTAACGCACCAAATCAAATTGAAACTTCATATGCAATTGAAATTTCAATTTGACAAAAAACCCGCAGAGCTCTCATCCCTGTATAGTTACAACTACATTGGAGCAGCTCATTGCGGGACAAATATATAATAACATGAAGTTTCTTCCCTATAAACCCACAGAAGTCACAAATTTCGCAGGCCCACTGACAATAGTTTTGAATTAAATAGTTTTAGAGACCATTATAATTTGCATCAGCATGAGGATTACCTCAGTTTTTGGCTTACAGCAAGTCTGTGGTTTACATCAGCATGAGGATTGCCTCAGTTTTTAGCTTACAGTATTTTATGGTTTGCATCAGATTCAGGCTTACAGTAGTTTGTGGTTTGCATCAGCATGAGGATTGCCTCAGTTTTTGGCTTACAGCAGTCTGTGGTTTACATCATAT
>DUPE01000024.1 GCA_012838475.1 Clostridiaceae bacterium | reverse complement strand
GCGCATGACACGGCTGTGCATGGCATCACCGGCGATGGCTACCTTAAGGCCTTTGATTGAGCCTTTATATTCAATCATCGTCATCATGTCGAGCAAGGCCTGAGTCGGGTGCTCATTCATTCCATCACCTGCATTGACAACCGAGGCGTCCATGCGTGAAGCAAGATAATGAGGAGCGCCTGATTGCGGATGGCGAACCACCAGGATGTCAGTAGACATCATCTCCAGTGTCTTGGCTGTGTCGTAAAGGATCTCGCCTTTTTTCAAGCTGGAGTCGGAGGCGCCTATGCTTGAGGTCGTTGCCCCTAGATATTTACAAGCCATATCGAAGGATAGACGAGTGCGTGTCGAGTTTTCGGCGAAGAAGGTAATTACTGAGCGACCTTGCAGATGTGCTGTCTTCTTTGTCCGAATGGAGAGTATGTTTTTCATCATGAAGGCTGTATCCATGATCAGCTGGATCTCTGCTGCAGAGAGTTCCTGCATGCCCAGCAGATGATGGGAGGAGAGTTGTCTGGCTGCCGGCTGCTTCGGCCGGCTGGCAGATCTCTCTTCGATCGTCAGTGGTTGGATTTTGCCCATATCAGTCCTCCATTTCTCCGAGCTCTACGGCCTCTCTGCCGTCAAACTCCATTGTCGAGACGGAAATGAACTCTTTCTTGGATGTGGGCACATTCTTGCCTACGTAATCCGGCCGCAGCGGCAGTTCACGGTGACCGCGATCGATCATTACTGCTAATTGGATGGAAGCGGCCCTGCCCAAGTCAAAGAGAGCCTCGATCGCTGCCCTGACTGTGCGCCCTGTGAAAAGAACATCATCAACCAGGATGATGTCTTTGCCGTTAACATCAAAGGGCAGATTAGTACTGCGCACAATCGGATGCTCTGTTAAGAGTGAGAGGTCGTCTCTGTAGAAGGTGATATCTAATATACCTTCCAGAGGCCTGGTTCCTTCAAATTCTTCAATCTTGTCGGCCAGAGTTCTGGCCATAGGCACTCCCCGACGCTGAATGCCTACTAATACAAGATTGTCTGTTCCGCGATGTTGCTCCAGTATCTCGTGAGCGATACGAGTGAGTGCACGGTCCATCGCTTCTCTGTCCATTAGAGTGGACTTTATCCGCATGCTGTCCTCCTTCCGGGGCATAAAAAAAGCCCGTTGCCTGGATGACAGAAGGTTCTCAAAGGGTTGGCTGCGCTACAGCCCGCTCGATTGATCATCCTTCCAGCCTCACAGGACTGATTAAAGTCTGATTACTAAAACAATAGTAACGGATTATTTATTGGAGCACAAGCATATTTTTTGACAATTCACATATTTGAGAGCTGTAAGTTAGACTGAAACGCAATTCTGTACTTTGTGTTTTTCCATCCGGTTGCAGCCTGAGCAAAAATGTCCAATAAATTGAGATAGTCCCCATTGGTTCTATGGCTAGAGATGTGCAACTGTACAGTAATTATATGAGAAGAGAGAAGTCATAGAAGTTATGAGCCTTCTTTGCAAGATGTACTTGCCAAAACCGGAATTATTCTCTAGTATAAGCAAGCATGGGAGCGTAGCTCAGCTGGGAGAGCACCTGCCTTACACGCAGGGGGTCATCGGTTCGAGCCCGGTCGCTCCCACCACGAGAGCTTACTAAGTTTTCATACTTAGTAAGCTTTTTTATGTCTTAAGACTATATAGCTAGCTGTGTGGCAGGAATTCCCAAGAAGGCGAGCTATGTCGAAGCTTGAACTGTCATACGATAGGAATGAACCTTCGCACGATAAGAATGAACTACCAGCATATTGACACAGGACATTATTTGTATGATAATATAAATATGTATTAATTATTCAGATAATTTTGTGGAATATATACAAATTTGTATCGATAAGTTTTTCTTGTGATGATGTAAGGACTAGTACTCTCAAGGATACAGGCCTTTGGAGATTTCCAGCTATGATCTGTCCTTTAAGATAGACAGACAACTGAAAGCTGACTTCTCCTTCACTTACAATAATCCCCAAAATGATCCTTTCTATCTAACTTTATATCATGGATTTCTGGTATCAGACATTCAAGACGAAGCAGGACAGTCACTTAATTTTAAACAAGATATGGATACCGTTGAAATATTAGATCCTCTGCCAGAGTCAGGAAAATTACGTTTCCTTTATCAGGGGAGTGCCCATAAATACTTTACAAATGATCAGGGAATCTATCTTCCCGCCAGTTTTTCTTATTATCCTCGTCCAGGGATGAATGCCATTTTTGATCTTGAGAAGGGTGGATTTAAGCCCTTGATCTCACTCCAGGACATAGATTTTAATCTTGAGATTAGGTACAAAGACAAAGTTTACACTAATCTACCGGAGACCGCTGAGAACAGTTTCTCAGGCTCAGCTCGAGGTGTATCTATATTTGCTGGTATGTATGAGGAAGAATTGATTGATGATGTGCGGGTTATCTATCCTTATCTTGATATAGGCAGACTGCCCGAAAAGGATTATCTAATAAACATAAAACCTCTGCTGAATAGCGAGCCCATGTTTGTGGAGACAAAATTAGTAATATATATCCCCAGCATGAACCATCCCAGTCCTTATGAACGTTATATCGTACTGCCTGACCATCTTATGCTAAGAAGTGGACTTGAAATGGATTATGGCCTTGAGAGCTGGAGAATACTATCCGGAAAACATAATTTTCTCACCACATTAATGATTCTCGAAGACAATCCTGAATCGATCCAGTACAGGTATGACGGAATTTTAGTACAGATTGAGGAAATGCCGGAATTTGAGGAAATATTCAAGGCAAATGTTTATTACCGCTTGGGCGCTTTATTTAACTATGCCAGCATATCCATGGATTTTTCCCACGCTTATTCGTTTTGGTATGATCCGCTTATGATTTTAGTATGATCCGCTCCGGATAGGAGGGCAAAAGTGCAGCATCGAATCCTGATAATTGAAGCAGAAATAAAACTCTTTGATTCGCATTCTCTCAAGGAGAAGCGGATACTGCGGCAAAAACTTACAGAAAAACTCCGTTCGGGACATAATGTCTCAATTGCTGAAACAGACAAGCAAGACCTTTGGGATTTTATCGCCCTTACCATTGCCTATGTTGCCATAGATCAGAGCGCGGCAGAGAAAAAGGCGGAAGTCCTGGAAAAGAGAATCTGTGAAATTCTGGAGCAAGACGGCTCCGGTGAGTTGATCCGATTTTATAGGGAAGTTATCTAAAATTATGCCGTATATTCTCAAATCACAGTTCTCGTACTTTGGCATCTTCTCCTGCTAATAATTTGGAATAATATACTATTGACTTGATCTCTTCCCGACTAAACTTGCTAATCCTGCTCCTTCACTGGTTTAAAGCTGCGCAGACGCAGAGCATTTGTGACGACGAAGATCGAGCTTAGACTCATGGCTGCAGCCGCAATCATGGGATTAAGCCTAATCCCCAGGCTGGGATACAAAACACCCGCCGCCAGAGGGATGCTGATGACATTGTAGAAAAAGGCCCAGAAGAGATTTTGCTTAATCGTGCGCATGGTGGCATTGGCCAGGCGGGTGGAATTCCATACATCCATCAGACTGCTGCGCGTCAGGACAACATCCGCTGATTCGATAGCTACATCAGTTCCGGCTCCGATAGCGATTCCCACATCAGCCTCTGCCAGTGCGGGAGCATCATTGATGCCGTCGCCCACCATAGCGACTCTAGAGCCACTCTCTTGCATGTTTTTGATGATTTCCTGTTTGTCTCCCGGCAGGAGTCCTGCCTCGACGTTGGTTATTCCGGCTTCCGCTGCGATGGTTTTGCTGGTCAGAATATTGTCACCGGTCAGCATGGTGATGTTCTTGCCCATGTTAATCAAGCCGGTAATAGCGGTTTTGCTGTCTTCTTTGATCTGATCAGCTACTGATATTACTCCAACCGCTTCTTGATTCCGAGCGAAGAAGAGAGGTGTTTCGCCTCTAAGCGACATTTCCTCACTAACTGGGAGGTACTCGCTCAAATCTACGCCCATATCTTGCAAATATGAGGGCTTGGCTGAGATCCAGCTGTCCTGACCAATGATACCTTGGACACCGTTACCGGGGAGAGCCTGGAATTTTTGCACGTCAAACAGATTTAGCTGACGCTCTCTGGCTTCTGACACGACGGCATGGGCTAAAGGATGTTCGGAAGGAAGCTCCAGAGAAGCAACAACGGATAAGAAGTCATTCTCATCCTCTTTGGCCAGTATTGTTCTTACCGCGGGTTTGCCGGTTGTGACTGTTCCGGTTTTATCCAGCACGATCTCGTTTGTATGTGACAGCCCTTCCAGAGCTGAGGCGGATTTAAACAAGATCCCCATTTTGGCTCCCTTGCCGGTGCCCACCATAATGGCGACCGGAGTGGCAAGACCCAGGGCACAAGGGCAGGAGATGACCAGGACTGAAACCGCCATGTTGGCTGCCAGTTCAAATGGGCTGCCGCTAATCAGCCAGGCTGCCAGTGTAACGGCAGCTATCAGGAGAACGATCGGTACAAAAATACCCGCGATTTTATCAGCGAGGCGGCCTATCGGAGCCTTGCTGGCACCGGCATTCTGCACCAGGTCAATTATTTTGGACAATGTGGTGTCCTCTCCAGTACGTGTAACCTCGAAGATAAAAGAACCGGAAGTGTTTAGAGTGCCACCTGTAACTTCGCTGCCGACGTGTTTTTCGACCGGCATACTCTCTCCGGTTAAGGCTGACTCATCAACTGCCGACTGCCCTTCGACCAGGAGCCCATCCATCGGGATCCTCTGCCCCGGGCGCACAACTACCTTATCTCCGACAATCAGCTCTGAAGAAGCAATCTCGGATTCTGAACCATCGGCATTTAGGCGCAAGGCGCGCTCAGGGGCAAGCTCCAACAGGCTGGTAATAGCTTGAGTGGTCCTTCCTTTGGATTTCGCTTCCAGATATTTTCCCAATGTGATAAGAGTCAAAATCATGGCAGCTGATTCAAAATATAGATTCTCACGATAAGAGGCGACGGTCTCGAGATCTCCGGCTCCAAGTGAGTAGCTCATTCTAAATAAGGCGAAGAGACCGTACACCATAGAAGCACCCGCTCCCAAGGCCACCAGGGTGTCCATATTGGGGCTCTTGCGCAAAGTTGCTTTCCAGCCGTTGCTAAAGTAGCTGCGGTTGAGGAATATTACCGGAATTGTCAAGATGAGTTGAATGAGCGCAAAAGAGACGCTGTTCTCGGTTCCGTGCAAAAAGGCAGGCAGGGGAAGGCCGACCATATGGCCCATAGTTATGTACATCAGCGGAATCAGGAAGACAATCGACCAGATGACTCGCTTGCGCATATGAATTTCTTCCGGCAACATGCTGGAGTCTGAATCTTCAAGATCAGCACTGCCAGGTGAGATCGAATAGGTGTCAAAAGCGTCCTCCTGGGCGACGTTGGCACTGCCGGCAGCTGAGTCGGGCCTTTGTCCCGCCCCGTCTGAAGCAGTTTTGGCGGTGGTGCTCTTACGTCTGGCAGTGTATCCGGCATCAGTTACGGTTTTCACAATCTCCCGGGACGTAATCTTGTCACTGTCAAACTCTACATGAAGCGAGTTAAGCAATAAATTGACCTCAGCGGAAGAAACTCCTTCCAAGGCTGAAACAGCCTTCTCGACAGCATTACTACAAGCGCTGCAATGCATTCCATCTACACTGAATTGTTCTTTTATCTTCATATTCTCACCCTTCATCTTATAGTGATAGTTGTCATCATTTTCCTGGCGTCACCTGCGATCTTAGTCCTGCCTAACAGCACCTGCGATCTTCAAACCCGAATAACACTATTTGCAGTCCTCAGATCGGATCGACATCACTTCCTGGTTTAGTCCAAATCAGGTATTGCTGAAAGCAGTTGTCGCTGGTGGCTCGAATCTCCAACAAATAATTCCTTATTAATCTGATCGTCTTTTACTATACTCCGTAAAATCAATTCTAAGAAGCAATAGGCGGAAAATATCTGACTTCGTAATTTTTGTGACGCTGTTACCTGATCAGATAGAAGCGAAGGCGCTTATATCTTGCGACGCCCGCTAGATGAACTGCCGTTATAACTGCTTTTATAGTCAGATGCAGAGTATTGCCCTTGTTCCTGCTGGAGTGATGAGGCGTGAGCGATGGTAACATTAGTAATATCAACAGGTTTATCAGAAATGTGTACTCTTGTTGAGCTGTCGCTCACAGTCGAAGAACACTTAGTATGCAAGTCACATAGGCGGGTGCACTGAACTGCCACAATGGGGAAGAGAATCAGCATAAGTTTAATGTCTGCAATCAAGTATTAAGGCGATCATATTCAGCCACAAGTTCCTGTGCGATCGAGATATCAGACTGCACCTCTACATAATTGTCGCCTCGCATTTGAGTAGTTTCCGCACCCTTGCCGACAATAAGCAACAATGTTTTATCCTTGGCTTGCTCAAAGGCAGTCCTGATCGCCTCTTTGCGGTCAGCTATTATCTCGTAGCTGCCTCCCGCCGCCTCAATATGGCGGCCGACTTCCTTGGAAATCATTACAACATCTTCATACCTCGGATCCTCCTCGGTAAGATAGGAATAATCAGCCAGATGCCCCGCGGCGGTGCCCAGATCATATCTTCTGCTGATTCCTTTAGAGCCGGGGCAGCCGAAGATTATTACTTTTCTGTAGCCGGGGAAATCTAATCCGGCAGTCTCAAAGAGCTTTTCAAATGACAGCTTATTGTGGGCATAATCGACCAGAGCCAGAATCTTCCTGTCTTTCGTAGCAAAGAGCTCCATCCTTCCCGGTGTGCGAGCTTGTTTTAAACCCTGTTGCATGAACTCAACCGGACAGCTAACCAGTCGAGCCAGGCTAATGGCAGCCAGGGCATTATCGATATTGAACTGTCCGGGCATCTCGATTTCAAAAGGGAAGACGCCTTCGGGCATCAGAACATCAAAATTGTAGCCATATTCAGACTTAATAATTTTGGTGGCAAAGACGTCCGCTACTGGGTTTTGGCGGGAGTAATAATAAATCGTGTTGTTGTTCTCGCTAGCTGCCTGCCGGATGTCGGGGCTCTCAGGCTGATCCAGATCAAGCACAACTCGTGACGAATGCCGAAAGATCCTCAGTTTCGAATGCAGGTAGTCATTGAAATCGGAGTGCTCTATGTCGCTGATGTGATCTTCTGAAATATTCAAAAAGGCAGCAGCTGAGAAGGAGATGCCGTCCAGACGGTTGTACTTCAGGCCCTGGGAGGACACTTCCATCACCAAGTACTTTATCCCGCTGCTGCGGGCGTTATGAAGACGTAAATAAAGCTCCATAGCCTCCGGGGTGGTCAAATGTGATTCGAATCTCTCTACGCCGTCATATGTTTCAATAGTTGAGATGAAGGCGATTTCTTTGGCATCGGCAGCCAATTGCCACAGGTTCAAGATCTCACGCAGATAGAAGGCGGTGGTTGATTTGCCTTTAGTGCCGGTAATGCCGATGATTTCAATTTCTCTTTCGGGGTGATTGTAGAAGCGCTGTGCCAAAATAGGCATGGCCACGCGCACATCACTAACCTGCAGAAGGGGCAGATCTACATGGAGGTTATCTTCACCAAGATAGGCGACTGCGCCGCGATCTATCGCCTTCAGCAAATACTCTTTCTTGAAATGCCTACCCTTACAGACAAACAAGCTGCCGGGGGAGATGTCCCTGGAATCATATGTAAGTCCGGTAATTACAGGGTCAGATCCCGGATATTGTCCGGTCAATAGATCAGCGCATTCTAAGTCATGAGCGTACTTTGAAAGTTTAAAAGACTTTAGATCAGACATTATCCCTCCAGGATGATTCTGCTTATGTGGATACATCTTCGTGGCTGATACCTCTTACCGTGCTGATACTTCTCACTATGGCGGATACCTCTTACCGCGCTGAAACTCCTCACTGTGGTGGGTATCTCTTACCGTGCTGACACTCCTCGCTGTGGCGGGTACCTCTCACCGTGCTGATACTTCTCACTGTGGCGGGTACCTCTTACCGTTGCTGATACCTCTTACCGCGCTGACACTCCTCACTGTGGTGGGTACCTCTTACGGTGCTGATACTTCTCACTGTGGCGGGTACCTCTTACCGTGGCCGATACCTCTTGCTGCGATTGATAATCCTTACCGTGGCCGATACCGATTACTGATGTGACATCGTCCGAATAATTCGCACGGCTGTGCATATATTCTTGACGTATAGAGTAATTCTACTATAATTTTGGCGCTTAAGTGCGATGCTTACGATTGAACATCGGACTGCGAGAAGGAGTAAATTGCCAGAGCATACAGTAGCACACTAAACACATACGAGAAGAGAGTAGCCGGAACATGGAGTATGATATATATTGATTGTCAGAAAATTACTAGGATTTGGCATGTTATACTGATATTTACGACAGCAATTTAGATTGTATAATTGCCATTTGAGATAGACTCTTTGTATCACAAAATGTTTGGAGCGATGATTTATGACCGTCCAGAACGAAGAAACAATATTAAATAAATCTTCCCTCAGGCGTCGCACCCTCATTAAAGTTTTCCTCTTCTTTGTTCTGGTTTGTGCTTTTTTCCTGACGGTCTGGGCGATCACCACCTACGACAGTTTAAATTTGTCCGAGATTATGTACCATCTTCGTGTGCCTGTTACGGGAACCAGTAGAGGACTGATAGTAGACGGTGCTATTTGGACACTTATTCCGTCGCTCCTCAGCACTGCCCTTTTCGGAATTCTTATTTGGCCAAAAGAGGAGGGATCTCGTTTTGCTGCTACTAGCATGAGTGGCAAGAAATGGAAATCTCGTCTCAGTAAAGCTATTGTAATTGCTCTGATTATACTGGAGGTTTTTCTTGTTCAGTATAATTTAGATGTCTACGGTTATGTGAAGGCGCAGTTTACGTATAGTAGTTTTATTGAAAACAATTATGTCGATTCAGATGATGTTCTGCGGGCACCGTCAGAGAAGAGAAATCTGGTTTTCATTTACCTAGAATCTGTCGAATCAAGCTTTATGGATAAAGAATCCGGTGGCTCCATGGATCAGAATCTGCTAACCGGCCTTACTAAGCTTGCTGCAGAAAATGTCAATTTTTCTCATAATGAGAAAATTGGAGGCTTTCGCAACAGCTCCTGTACTAGCTGGACTGCCGGAAGTATCTTTGGTACTACAACCGGTCTACCCTTGAAGATGCCGATCGCAACAACAGGGCTTACCAAAGTAGAAGAGTTCTTCCCGGGGGTAACCAGTCTGGGAGATATTCTCGAGGCGGAAGGTTACACAAATTTGCTGATGATGGGTTCAGACTCGACCTTTGCCGGCAAACGCATGTTTTATGATCAGCATGGCAACTACTTGATTAAGGATCTAGTTTGGGCACAAAAGGCCGGCTTTGTTACACAGGATTATGAAGGTGAATGGGGTTTTGAAGATCACAAATTATTTGATTTTGCCAAGGATGAATTGAGTCGTCTCTCCTCTATGGAAAAGCCTTTTGTTTTTACTATGTTGACGCTCGATACCCATTTCGAGAATGAAGAAGTCTGTGAGTACTGCCCTGATACCTACGACAATGATTATTTTAATATTGTGGCCTGTTCCGATAACTTGGTGACAGAGTTTGTCTACTGGATGCAAGAACAGGATTTTTATGAGAACACGACAGTTATTATCATCGGCGACCATCTGACGATGAATGCTGAATGTTGCGAAGATATCCCTTATGAGGAACGTGCAATATACAATTGCTTTCTTAACTCCGCAGCTGTTCCGGTCAATACCAAAAACAGAGAATTTATGGCAACAGATATTTTCCCCACCACGCTGGCTGCCTTAGGGTACAAGATTGAGGGCAATCGCCTTGGCCTGGGTACAAATCTCTTCTCAGACAAAGAGACTTTAGCAGAGGAGCTGGGCGTGGAAGAGTTGGACGAACGTTTTTTGGACCGCTCCCACTTTTATGAAAACAAGTTTATTTTTAACTTGAACCGATACAGATAGTGTCTTCCGCCACTCCGGACATTAACTTCCATTGCATGATTTATCACAGGATATATTTGTGTGCGAGCTGAATTGCCCTGCTTTGGCAAGAGTAGTCGACAGCTCGATAATACACAGCGGCAATGGCCGCAGACTGCAACTGAGAATCGTGCAGAAATCACTGCTCTAGCAAGAATTACTAATGTGTTGCATAATAATGTTTTGAATTTAAATTAAGGCTGGTTGTAAAGAATGAAGAAATACGACTTTCATGTGATTGAGAAAAAATGGCAGGAAAAGTGGGATGAGTCCGGTGTCTTTGAGGCAGAGCAGCCTACAGCAGATAAGATGCCGGAAAAGCCTAAGTATTATTGCTTGATTGAGTTCCCTTACCCCTCAGGTGAAGGGCTGCATGTGGGACATCCTCGCAGCTACACCGCACTGGACACTATTGCTCGCAAGAAGAGAATGGAAGGTTTTAATGTGCTTTATCCGATGGGATGGGACGCTTTCGGCCTGCCGACCGAAAATTACGCCATTGCGAATAATATACACCCGGCCAAGGTTACTGAAGATAATATCAAGCGCTTTAAGAAGCAGCTTAAGAGTTTGGGTTTCTCTTTCAACTGGAGCAGAGAAGTAAACACTACTGATCCTGAATACTATCGTTGGACGCAATGGATTTTTCTGCAGCTCTATAAACATGGACTGGCGTATAAAAAGGAAATGAACGTCAACTGGTGCCCTTCCTGTCATGTTGTTCTCGCCAATGAAGAGGTAGTAGATGGAGCCTGTGAACGTTGTCATACACCTGCCACTCATAAAGTTAAAAGTCAATGGATGCTGAAAATCACGGAATATGCAGACAAATTGTTAGCAGGTCTTGACAAACTGGACTTCATTGAAAGAGTTAAGCTCCAGCAGCGCAACTGGATTGGCCGTTCCTATGGCATGGATATCGAATTTAAAACCTCCGGCAACGACAGCCTGATCGTCTATACTACCCGCCCGGACACGCTCTGGGGTGCAACCTATATGGTGCTTTCGCCGGAGCTGCCGATTCTGGAAGAGTGGATTGAACGTGGTTTGCTGGCTAATGTTGACGAAATCAGGGATTATCAGAATGAAGCCGCTCAAAAGTCTGAATTTGAGCGCTCTGAGATAAATAAAAACAAAACCGGCGTCTGCCTTGACGGTGTTCGAGGAATAAATCCCGCGACTAAGCAGGAAATTCCTATTTATATTTCCGATTATGTCCTTGCTACCTATGGCACAGGGGCCATCATGGCTGTGCCCGCCCATGACAATAGAGACTATGAGTTCGCAAAGACTTTTGATCTGCCTATTGTTGAGGTAGTGGAGGGTGGTGACATCAGTGTCGAGGCTTATACTGATATCGAAGAAGGTATATTGGTTAACTCCGGCTTCATTACCGGGCTCTCTGTGTCGGATGGGATTGAAAAGGTTATGGAGCGCCTGGAGGAAGACGGTCTCGGGGTCAGAGCTACAAATTATAAATTGAGAGACTGGGTCTTCTCCCGCCAACGTTACTGGGGTGAACCGATCCCGATGGTTGATTGCGAGAATTGTGGCTGGCAGCCTTTACCTGAGTCAGAGCTTCCTTTAATTCTGCCTGAGATTGACTCTTATGAGCTGACCGAGACCGGAGAATCACCATTGGCCCTGTTGGATGGCTGGGTTAATACAAGCTGTCCTAACTGCGGCGGATCTGCAAAGCGCGAGACAGACACAATGCCGCAATGGGCAGGATCTTCCTGGTACTATATTCGCTATACTGATCCTCACTGTGATACCGGGATCGCATCTCAGGAGGCTATGTCCTACTGGCTGCCGGTAGATTGGTACAACGGCGGTATGGAACACACGACTCTCCATCTCCTTTACAGTCGTTTTTGGTATCTATTTCTCCATGATATCGGGGTAGTGCCGACACCGGAACCTTATCTTAAACGCACTTCACACGGCATGATTTTGGGTGAGAATGGCGAGAAAATGTCCAAATCCCGCGGTAATGTCGTCAATCCGGACGACATTGTGGGTGAATATGGCGCAGACACCTTGCGTATGTATGAATTATTCATCGGAGACTTTGAAAAGCCGGCCCCCTGGAGCACCAGTTCCATTAAGGGCGTAAGTCGCTTCATTGAGAGAGTATGGGCTTTGCAAGGCAAGGCCATACCCGGCAGCCAATACCGCCCGGAGACCGAAACTTTGATGCATCAGACTATCCGCAAGGTTACGCGAGATACTGATTCTTTGAAAGGGAATACTGCCATCGCTCAGCTCATGACCTTGGTAAATCGTCTCTACGAACTAAATTCTGTTAATGACGCGGAGTACCGCACGATTCTTATACTGCTGAGTGTTTTTGCACCTCATGTTTGTGAAGAATTATGGGAGCTTATGGACTATGAAGGTGAGATTACAGGTCAAAAATGGCCGGTTTGGGAGGAAGATCTTACTATCGAAGCTACCATGGAGATAGCAGTTCAGATCAATGGCAAGATAAAAGTCAGACTGGATCTCCCCCATGATATTGCCCCTGCAGATGCTATTGCCGCAGCGAAGGCGGAGGAAGCTATTGCCAGAGAGACTTCAGGCAAAAAAATCATAAAAGAGATTTTCGTGCCGGGCAGACTAATCAACATAGTTGTCGGCTAGTGAAAAATTATGAGTATTCACCCGGTGTTGTTTATGCAATTATTGCTAGCGCTATATTTGTCACCGCAGAGGACGTGCTTCTGCAGTAAAGTTAACAGCGAAGACTAAACGAAGCAAATAGTTTAAGATGCAATCACAAATTGTAATGAGGTACTGATGCAAAAAGTAACAGGAAAACAATGGTTTAAGGCTCGTTCCTATAAAACGCTTAACGAAATGCTCCAATACAGCTTTAGGGAGTTTCCGGACAATCCATGTGTCCGTTATCGTATCAATCCTAAAGATGGACCTATCACGGTGAAATACCGTCAGATGGAGTCAGATATTCTGGCTTTACAATACGCCTTGCACAGCCTGGGGATAGAAAATGGTAAGATCGCCGTAATCGGAGAAAACAGTTATTTTTGGATGCTCGCCTATCTTGCAGCGGTATTAGGAGCCGGCACTATCGTCCCGCTTGACCGCATGCTTAAAGGGGCAGAAATCGCTCCGCTGGTTAAGCGTGCCGAGGTGGATTTGATTTTTTATGACATATCTTACCATGACACCATTGTTGAGATTGCCAAAGAGAATGATTCTCTGCACACGCTGGTCATGATGCAGCAGGGCAGGGGCATAATCCGTGACCGCGAACAAATCTTGGCCTCCATGTCCGATCCCAATGCTGCTTCCGCTGTCAAAGACTCTTCTTTGCAGGCGGATGCCGTAGAGCAACCATGCGAAACCGGGGCTCCCGGGTTTATTAATTACACTTTTGAAGATTTTATTGCCTTCGGTTATGAGGAGATGAGAAATGTCGCCGCATCTTTGCGTCTAGTAGAGAAGTCTTGCCTTGAACCGCAAATTGAGAATGCAGCAGTGGGCGATCTGGCTTATCTCCATGGAGGCTTTAATTTTAATCTTCCACCTTCACCATATGAGTTCCCTGACCCTGATGCCAGCCGAATTTTGATCTTCACCTCAGGTACGACGGATCTGGCCAAAGGAGTACAGCTGAGCCATCGTGCCATTACTGCGGATATCGAGGCTTTGGCCGGGGTGGTCAAATTCGATGACACTCTCAGATCGCTATCAATTTTGCCCTTGCATCACTCTTTCGAGAACACCTGCGGATTCTTATGTGTACTTTATTTTGGCGGCTGCATTCATATTTGTGATGGACTGCGCTATGTTCAGCAAAACGCTCAAGAATATGAAGTAGACATGATCATAGGTGTCCCTGCAATCTTTGACGCCTTCTATAATCGCATACAGACCGCAATCAAAAAAGAGAAAAAAGAAAAATTGGTGCGGCGCATGATCAAGCTATCCCGCGGCTTGCGCAAGATAGGAATTGACCTCAGGAGGGTGTTCTTCAAAGATATTCTGGCTGCTTTCGGAGGCAGATTATGGATCGGCATTGCCGGTGGAGCTGCTATGAACGAGGAAGTGATTGTTTTCTTCGAGGATATCGGCTTCAGAATTCTTGAAGGATATGGTCTCACTGAGACTGCCCCTGTGGTCGCAGGATGTAATTTACGCCTATTCAAGCCCGGCACTGTCGGGCATCCTCTGACAGGAATTGAGGTTGCCATAGATAGCGACGATCCGAAGGAACCGGGGGAAATCTTGATTCGGGGACCAATTCTGATGAATGGCTATCTGAACGATCCCGAGGCAACTGCTGAGGCCATTGATGGAGACGGCTGGTTTCACTCGGGGGATTTGGGGCTCATCAATCCCAAAGACGACACGATTAAAATCACTGGACGTTTGAAGTCAATGATCGTACTGGAATCGGGGAAAAAGATTTTCCCCGAAGAGATTGAATCTGCTCTTAAGGGACATGAATTCATCAAAGAGACTATGGTCTATGGGATAGAAGACAGCAGAGGAAGCACAATCATCAGCGCCAAGATCGTGCTGGATGAAGAAAAACTGGATTCTCTGAAGAAACAGGGAGATGACATGACTGTGAGAGAGCGTTTGGACGAAGTAATTAGAGTGATCAACGCCCAGATGCCTACATTTAAATCGATCAAGACCTATTTTTATGGTACGAAAGAAATGGTTAAGACCACCACAATGAAGATCAAACGCAACGTAGAGATTGAAAATATCAAAAGTTTCATGCAAAAGCATAAGCTTGGTTGGACAGACATGAACAGACTGAATTTGGATGAGATTGAATCAGCGGGTGAGGAAGAGCTGTCTGAGCTGATTCATGACCAGATCAGCAACTGATATAGAGTTTGCCATGGAAGATAAGCACAAGGAGAATATGCCTGAAGAAGGCGGGGCAGGCGACGAGGAGATGCTTGATGCCGGCGGTGACTGCAGCAAGGAGATATCAGCGAGAAATAATGTCGAGTCAGGGGTTAAGGGTGCTTTGACCCGGATCAGAGTCAGGCTCTCAAACTACAAATTTTTCTCCGTACTATTTGCTTGGATTAAGAGGTTGGGTCAAGATCGAGTAAATCTGGTCAGCGCCCAGCTGGCATATTTTCTTATCTTATCTTTTTTCCCGTTCACCATTTTTTTGCTGAGCATCTTCAGTTATTCCCGTTTTGGGCAAGAGGAGGTTTTATCACAACAAATGGCATTACTGCCCCCTGCTTCTGCCGATCTTCTCCAGCCAATCATCATGAGTATAGTCAGGAACAGGAGTGCCGCTTTATTATCTTCTTCACTGCTGCTTACTCTATGGTCCAGCTCAACCGGTATGAATAATCTATTAAGTTCCATGACCAGAACCTTTAACCAGGGAGAGGATATACGACCTGTTTGGCGTTCACGTCTGGCAGCACTGGCAGCGACAGTACTCGTGGTTGTGTTGATAGCTTTAATGCTGGTGAGCCAAGTCTTTGGTGGTGTGATTTACTCTTATTTGGAGGATTATTTTTCCTGGGGTAATTTCGCTGCGATGCTATGGAATTATACGCTTACATTGATTCCGCTCGTCATTTTGTCACTGGGCCTGGCACTGCTCTACCGTTATGGTCCATATTTCCCCAAAGGTAAGCGATTGGGGTTTGGCAAGGCCTGGTTGAGCGGGATATTGGCCAGTATAAGTTGGATACTTTTTTCCTACCTGTTCAGTATTTATGTGACGAATTTTGCTAACTATGCTGTTGTCTATGGATCTTTGGGCGGTATAATCATGTTACTGCTATGGCTTTATTTCAGTGCCTTTTGTATTATGGCAGGTTCGGTCTTTGCTTCGGTTCTGCAGGAACGAGGTCAAAAAAATTAGCGTTGAATTGTGCGTTTGCTATGCTGGTCAATAACGTGCACAAATAGGAGGAACACGGATGGGGAAAATCATTCTGACCGGAGATCGGCCGACAGGACGTTTGCATCTGGGACATTATGTCGGATCACTCAGGGGGCGGGTAGAGTTGCAAAACTCCGGTGACTTTTCTGAAATTTATATTATGATTGCTGATGCTCAGGCGTTGACCGACAATGCTGAAGATCCGGGCAAGATCAGAGAGAGCATTCTTGAGGTAGCTCTTGACTATCTGGCAGCGGGCATAGATCCGGAAAAATCCGTCGTTCTCATCCAATCTCAGATATCAGAACTCTTTGAGCTGACCTGCTATTATATGAATTTGGTGACTGTTGCCCGACTGGAGCGCAATCCAACGGTTAAGACTGAGATTAAAATGCGGGCCTTTGATCAGAGCATACCGGTAGGATTTTTCACCTATCCTATCAGTCAGGCAGCGGATATTACAGCCTTTCAGGCGACAACGGTCCCTGTGGGCGAAGATCAGGCTCCTATGCTGGAGCAGACCCGCGAGATCGTGCATAAGTTCAATTCGGTATATGGTGATACTCTTGTGATGCCCGATATTCTCTTGCCCGAGAAGAAGATTTGGTCTCGTCTGCCGGGAACCGACGGCAAGGCTAAGATGTCCAAGTCTCTGGGCAATTGTATTTATCTGTCGGACCCGGCTGAGGATGTTAAACAGAAGGTCAACAGCATGTACACTGATCCTGACCATATACGCGTATCTGACCCCGGCAAGATTGAGGGTAATGTGGTTTTCACCTATCTGGATGCCTTCGCCTCTGATCAGCACTTTGTCGATCTTCTGCCGGAATATAACAATTTGGCGGAATTGAAGGAGCATTACCAGCGGGGCGGACTGGGGGATGTCAAGGTCAAGAAATTTCTGACACAAGTCTTGGAGACAGAACTGGGACCTATCAGGGAAAGAAGAAATGAATGGCAGGGACGAATACCTGAGGTTGTAGGTGTTTTGGAGGCAGGTACTGCCAAAGCCAGAATCAAGGCGGCAAAAACTCTGCAGCATGTGAAGGCAGCTATGCAGATTGATTATTTTGATCAAAGTCCTCTTATTGAAGGTTTTTTTAATCTGAACAATCTTTCCGGTTGCTGAGTATTGTCAGATTTAGCTCGGATCTGACTGCTTGGCCAGCTCAGACCAGGCTGCTTAACAAAGGAGTCCGTTTAGGTGAGCACGAAAAAACGTCAAGCCGGAGCAGTTCTTGTAACCCTGATTGCTTGTGTAATATGGGGTTTTAGTTTTATGTTCACGCGCAGTATTGTTGTGCGTATTTCTATCCTCAATCTCCTCAGTTGGCGATTCCTCATAGCGCTGGTCGCCTTTCTGGTTCTAGTAACATTCAAAGTCTTTACCATTAATCTCAAAGGAAAAAAACTATTGCCCTTGCTGAAGATAGCAATTGCGGAGCCGCTCATTTTTTTTGCGGCGGAGTCTATCGGTATTCAACTCACGTCTGCTACCGAAACCAGTCTAATGATCGCTACAATTCCCATTGCAGCCATGATCGTTGGCATCCCCGTCGCCAAGCAGATTCCTACTAAAACACAGGCACTATCCATTGTTTTATCCGTAGTGGGTGTCCTGGTGATAATTCTGGGGCAAAGTGTGGAAGGGATAAGTTTTGATATTATTGGTTACTTGTTTTTGTTGATAGCCGTCTTTAGCGCGGCGATCTTTTCTGCTCTCTCAGCAAAACATTATGAGTATTCCAGTGCAGAGAAATCTTTTGTTATGATGGTCGTTGCCTTTGTTGGTTTTGGCAGCGCAGCTCTGGTACAGAATGTAGCTGCGGGAACAGTGAGGGAATGGCTGATGCTGCCCCTTCAGGATAGAGAGTTTTTGATTGCTGTCTTATATCTGGGCGTGTTTGCTTCTGTAATTTGTTATGTAGCACAAAATTATAGTATTTCTGTCATTGGTATGAATCGCAGCGTATCCTTCTCTGCTGTAACCACGTTGACATCTGTGCTTGCCGGTGTCTTTATCTTGCATGAGGAGATTAATGCCAGCATGATAATCGGCGGTGTCATAATCTTACTCGGTGTTTACGGTGCCAACTTCTTTACTCAAGAAAGAAGAGAAGCCAGAGAGAATTCGCATGGAAAGCAAGCAAACTAAGGCTGTTATCACTACCCTGATTACACGTGTGATATGGGGATTTAGTTTCTTATTTACACGCACTATTGTAGTCCGCATTCATTTCCTCAACTTGCTTAGCTGGAGGTTCTTTTTAGCTTTTCTGACTTTCTTAGTCTTGATCGCCTTCAAAGTGTTTTGCATAGATCTGAGAGGCAAGAAAATTCGGCCATTGATAGCGATCGCGGTTGCCGAGCCTCTAGTTTTTTTCACCATGGAATCGATTGGCTTGTATCACACTTCGGCTACTGAAGCCAGTCTACTTATTGCCACAATTCCTATCGCTTCCATGCTCATAGGCATTCCCATAGCCAAGCAAGTTCCTACAAAAAAGCAGGCTTTATCTATTATTCTGACTGTCGTTGGTGTGTTGATAATTGTGCTTGGTCAAAGCATCGCCGGCATTAAGTTTGACATCTCAGGTTATCTGGCACTGTCCGTAGCGGTCTTCAGTGCTGCTACATGTTATTCTCTCTCGGCAAAATATTGCGAATATAGCAGTGCGGAGAAGACCTTTGTCATGATGATTGTTGGCACCATAGGTTTTGGCAGCGCAGCTCTGACGCGAAATCTTGCTTTAGGGACGGTATCAGAATGGTTGCTACTGCCGTTTCATGACCGAGAGTTCCTGATCGCTGTTTTGTATCTCGGGGTGCTGTCCTCTGTTATTGCCTATGTCGGTCAGCATTACAGTATTTCAGTGCTCGGTTTGAACAGGAATGTGTCTTTCGCCGGTCTTACTACTTTGACTACTGTTTTGGCGGGGATTCTTATTTTAAATGAGGAACTCAATGTCAGCATGCTAGTCGGTGGAGTTATAGTTCTGGCAGGTGTTTATGGCGCGAATTACTTTACGCCGCAAAGAGAAAAATGCAAGTCAAAATGATGCTGTTGCTCACAACTGCTATACTAACAGTTACAATATTGAAATTTTATGGCGAGATCAAGAATGAAAAGACAGCTAAAATGGTCCGATCGCAGTATTTGGTTACTTAGGATAACTGTTCTATTGATAGCAGTAGGATGCATTGCGATTGGGATTAACCGTCAGGAAGTGCTCACTGTTTTGGTTAAAGCGATCCGAGTTTGTCTGGAATGCATAGGCCTTGGATGATTATGGGCAAGAGGATAAAAAGACGGCATTTGATTCAGGCAATGGGGGCGCTGGCAATTAATGGCAATCTCAAAGGTTTTATTGCTGGTAATATTTATGCCGGAGACAGCAAACAAATCTGTCTGCCGGTACTCAATTGCTACTCTTGCCCGGGTGCGCTAACTTCTTGTCCGATTGGTTCCCTGCAGGCAGTCAGTAACCATCCCGGTTTCAATTTCAGTTTTTATGTGGCCGGCTTGCTGGCGGTATTTGGGATTTTGGCGGGCAGATTTTACTGTGGCTGGCTCTGTCCCTTTGGTTTGCTTCAGGATCTTTTGGCTAAGATCAGAAAGAAGAAAATTCAGTTAAAGCTTGACCGTCCTTTACGTTATCTGAAATACGTAATCTTAATCCTTTTAGTTCTTTTGCTGCCGGCAATTTTAGTCAATCAGTACGGCATTGGGGCACCGTTGTTTTGTAAGTACATTTGCCCTGCCGGTACAATACAGGCTTCTTTGCCCTTGCTTCTGGTTAATTCAGGATTGCGATCCCTCGTCGGTGCTATTTTCTCCTGGAAGTTACTGTTGGCCATCCTTACGGTCGTTGCCACAATTTTCATTACCCGGGCCTTCTGCCGTTATATTTGTCCTTTGGGCGCCATTCTGGGCATTTTTCATCCCATCAGCTTTTATCGTTTTGGTTTTGATGCTACAAAGTGTATCGATTGCGGGATGTGCGCCAAAGTCTGCCCGATGGGCATCTATCCTGTTACCGAACATAATAGTCCTGAATGTATCAGGTGCAGGAATTGTATTAATGTCTGTCCCGGATCTGCAATAACTAGCAGTTTCGCAGGCATACCCATAACGAATGCCAAATCTAAAGCTGCGAAACGTGCGCAAGACAAGAAGACCGAAAAAGCATAGAAACAGGATAAAAATCGATTAAGTGTTGCCATAGGCAAAGGCTCGTATAGTGCAGAAACAGGCAAAAGCCCGGACGGTGTAGAAGCAGGCAATGCCTCAGACAGCGCAACAACAGACCATAGACCGAGAAAGCACGGGAACGGCCGGTGAATGATATTGTTAAATTCACCGTCAAACTATATAATATTATTCGCATGTTTAATCGGGGAAGTGGCAGCGCTGCCCCTTTTTGGACAATAAACAACTATTGAGCGGGGGTAGCTAATGAAACAATATCAAGCAGCTGATATCAGAAACATTGCTTTGGCAGGTCATGGAGGGGCAGGGAAGACTGCCTTTGTAGAGGCGGCATTATATAATTGCGGAGCTATTGAACGGATGGGCAGAAGCGATGACGGTAATACAGTTACCGACTTTGATGCTGAAGAGATTCGCCGTGGAATGACCATCAATCTGTCTTATGCAGCTGTCGAATGGCAAGGCAAAAAAATAAATTTACTCGATACGCCGGGTGATTTTGATTTTCTCGCTGAACAGATCCAGGGTTTCAGAGTAAGTGATTCTGTCATGATCGTTATGAGTGCTAAAGACGGTCTTGCTGTGGGAGCTGAAAAGGCGGTGAGACAGGCGGAGAAACAGAATCGGCCAATATCTTTTTTTATTAACCGTCTCGATGAGCCCAATGCCAGCTTTGATAAAACACTTGCAGCCTTGCAGGAAGCTTATGGAAGCAAGATTGTTCCCTTAGCATTGCCTATTGTAGAAGATGAGAATGTGACAGGCCTGGTTGATGTTCTGGCAAAACAAGCATACGCGTACGCAGCTAAGGGCAAGATGGATAAAGCCGAGATCCCCGCGAACCTGTCCGACACCGTTGATCAGTTCTACGATCAATTACAAGAACAAATCGCGGAAAGCGATGAAGATCTGATGATGAAGTATTTTGAAGGCGAAGCTTTTACACCCGAAGAGCAAAATTCCGGTCTGAGCCATGCTATTTTGACGGGTTCGATTTGGCCGGTTTTTGCTGGATCTGCGCAACATAATCTTGGTGTGAGTTTTGCCTTGGATGCTATTGCCAATTACATGCCGACTCCTATGGACACACCACCCGAAAAGGCGATTGTTGATGGCGCAGAAGAAGAGATTTTTATTGATCCGGACGGCAAATTAGCGGCCTATATCTTTAAGACAATTGTCGATCCTTTTGTAGGGCGCATTTCCATGTTCAAAGTCTATCAAGGCGCTATGCCGGGCACCGGACAAGTCTACAATGCTAACAAAGAAACAGATGAGCGCATCAATGGACTCTCTTACCTTAGAGGTAAAAAACAAATATCTACTGATATAGTTGTCGCGGGCGATATCGGTGCTGTAACGAAGCTGGGTGACAGTGGCACCAATGATACTCTCTGTGTTAGTGGGCACAAAGTTAAAATCATACCACCAGCCATACCTCTTCCCAGTTTGACAATGGCTATCTCCCCTGTTACAGAGGGCGAAGAAGATAAAATCATGCAGGGACTGCTGAGAATAGCCGATGAAGACAAAGCCTTCACGATAGAGAACAATCCTGAGACTAAACAGCTTCTCTTGTCCGGTTTGGGCGAAATTCAACTGGACGTTTTGACCAATAAATTGAAGGCAAAATTCGGGGTGGAATCAGTTCTTTCCGAGCCTCGTGTTGCCTATCGTGAAACGATTAAGAAACAAGTCAAGGTACAAGGCCGCCACAAGAAACAAACAGGCGGTCATGGACAGTTTGGTGATGTGTGGATTATCTTTGAACCAACTGACTCAGACGGACTTGTCTTTGAAGAGCAAATTGTAGGCGGAGTTGTACCTAAGGGATACTTCCCCGCAGTCGAGAAGGGACTTTTGGAAGCTATTGAGGAAGGTCCTTTAGCTAATTACCCGGTTGTCGGAATTAAAGCAACTTTGGTTGACGGCTCATATCATGCGGTTGACTCTAATGAAATGTCTTTTAAGCTGGCAGCGCGCTTAGCCTATAGAGCAGGCTTGCCCCAAGCCGGGCCGGTGCTGTTAGAGCCGATTAGCAAGCTGTCAGTGCATATCCCGGATGATTATCTGGGTGATGTGATGGGCGATATGAATAAACGTCGCGGCAGAATACTGGGCATCAATCCGGATGGTGAGAATTATGGTTACCAAATTGTTGAGGCGGAGGCGCCAACATCTGAGGTGCTGAGGTATTCTACGGATCTCAAGTCCATGACTCAGGGTCGTGGCTGGTATAATACAGAATTTGCCCGTTATGAGCAGGCTCCGCAATTTGTTGCGGATAAGGTAATTGCCGACGCTCAGCGTGAAGAAGAATAATTACCATAGGGTCATTATTTTTTGCATGTAGGTGCATATTTGACATTACTTAAGGAGATTAGGTGACAGAACTTGCTCTGGCTGACTCGGGGGGGAATCCCCGATTATCCTTGACACTTTTTTTTGATAACGGGTGGCAGTTCTTGTTGCTTGCCTGTCTGTTTCTTTTGATTTACGCTTTTTATGCAGCTTTTGAAGCTGCTGTAATAGCTTTAGATGATCATGAGCTGGAGGAAAGGGCAGAAGGGGGATCTCTGTCTGCTCGTATATTAGTTCGTGAAACCCGTTTGGCCGGACGCTTTATTAGCAGAATCCACGCTGCGCGTATAATTTATCTTTCCTTGTCTGCAGCAGCCGCTACACATGGTATATTTAATTATCTCCTGCCTTCAATTTCTAATCCCTCCGCTGCACTACGCTTTTTAATCGTCGCTGCATTGGTCATTTTATTTTTTTTCCTGGTCTATGTCTTTTGCGACTCCTTTGCCAAGCAGCAAGGCAGAGCCAAGTCAAAGGCTATCAGTTACAGTGGAGTTTATTTCTACAAGATTATTACTCTACCTGTACTGCCTTTTTCCACGCTGGGTCTATTCTTAGGTTCAAAGCTGGCACAGCTGTTTAGACTTGAGAATATGGAGGCAGTCATCGCGGCAACCGAAGAAGATCTGCGCATGATTTTGAATGCCAGCAAGGATGCCGGTCATATTATGGAACAAGATCAGGACCTGATTGAGAATATCTTTGAATTTGACAATAAGAGCGCCGGAGAAATTATGACCCACCGCACCAATATTTCCGCCTTCAACGTGACAGACAGTTTGGAAGATGTTATGAAAACGGTAGGTGAAGATCAATATACTCGTTATCCTGTCTACGACGAGACTATTGATAATATTGTCGGCATCATCCATACAAAGGATATTCTTAAATGGCTTTATGAGGAGGAGGACAAGGGTTTCTCCATAGAAAGTCTGCTGCGCAAACCGGTCTTTACTCCGGAGTCTCGCATCATCAAAGATCTCTTTCAGGAGATGCAGCAAAATAGAATTCAGATGGCAATTGTCATTGATGAGTATGGTGGTACTGCGGGAATAGTAACTTTGGAGGATATTGTCGAAGAAATTGTGGGCGAAATTGCAGATGAATACGACGAGGAAGAAAAGAGCATAATTCGCTTAAGTGAGGACGAATGGCAGTTAGACGGCGGGGTTGAGCTGGAAGACATCGAGGATGCTTGCCAGATAGTATTGCCAAAAGAAGATTATGATACTGTTGCGGGTATGATTATCGCCCACCTGGACCGTATACCTGAAGAAGGCGAAAAAATCGAAATAGTTATTAACAGGGGGAAGTTTAGAGTAGAAAAAGTTCAGGATAATCGAATCAGCCTCGTTCACCTGCAAGTTCTTCCTGATGAAAAGCCCTCTGTTGCTCCGGAATAATCTGCTATAATATGTTTTCGTGTAAAAAAGGATAGGCTATTTACTATAGTGTCTAATAACACATTTTTTGAGTCGAGGGGAAAATGAGCAAAAAAAACGACAGCACCTGGAAAACAGAGACCACTCGAGCTGAACGCAAGGAACGTCTCGCCAAACAAAAGGACAGCTCAGGTCAGAAGAAGCAAATCAAAGGTTATAGTGTGGCGGGCAGGATCGCCGGCATTATTGCCGCCATAGTTATAATTGCAGCCTTGGCATTTTGGCTGTTGACCTCAACAGGATTAATGCAACGTTTTACTACTGCAGCCGTTATTGGTGATCAGAAGCTCTCCGTGGCAGATGTCAATACTGTTTTCGGCATGCAAGCGGTCAATCCCAATATGTGGAATATGGGTAATGTGTTTACTGAACAAGGTCAGCAAATGCTGGATACTGAGTTGAGTTTTGTCGATGAAGAGGCGGAAAATTATCGTCAGCTTATCAGGAAATCTGCAATTGGAGAGTGGCATAATTCTCTTTCCCTCTACGAAGAAGGAAAAAGAAATGGTTTTGAGCTCTCAGATGAGGATCAGAAAACACTGGAGAACAGCTTAGCGGATTTGAGACTTCAGATAGAAGAGAGCGCCGAGTCATACAATGTATCAGTACCGACACTGCTAAAGGTCACTTATGGTCCGGGCAGCAGATTTGAGGAACTGGAAAACTTCTATGCTATTAGCTTTTATGCTGCCTTGTATATGGATGACTACAAGCAAAGTGTAGAAATTTCAGAATCAGAAATGCAAGAGCTCTATGAAGAAAACGAGAATCTTTATGACATGGTTGATTATAAGGCAGTCGAATTTGTAGCGGAATATCCCCAGGGCACTGATGAGACGAGCCAGCAACAAATAGAAAATCATACCAGGATTCAAGCAGAGAAAATGCAAACGGATCTTGAGTCAGGCAAGGATTTTATCGAGAGCGCCATAGACAACATGGAGAATGCCACCATAAAAGAAAGCCTGACCAACGAACCACATTTGTTTGAACACTCCTTCAGAACATATAACGGCATTTCTGATTTTGAGCTTAGAAACTGGTTATTTGCTGAAGAGCGCGAGACGGGAGATATCACGATTTTGGAGTCCACCTCTGGAGCTACCTCTACGCCTGAAGTTGATGAAGAGGAAGATGGGACGGAAGACTCTGCCGCTCAAACTTTCAAGAGCTTTGTTGTCGTTCAGTTTGAAGACCGTGCCCGCCAGGATGTCTTGCCGTATACCACACGCCACATTCTTATTAGAGCCGAAGACGGTATTGATACCCCGGATGCAAAACTAAAAACGGAAGCAGAAGCTGTGCTGGCGGAATATAATGCCGGCGAGAAGACAGAGGAAGCTTTTGGCGAATTGGCGAAGGAACACAGTAAGGACGGCAACGCCCAGGATGGCGGGATATACGAGGATATCAGCATAGGCAGTTTCGATGAGCAATACGAGACCTGGGCTATGGATCCTCAGCGCAAGGAAGGTGATGTCGGACTGGTGAAATCTCAGTTTGGCTATCATGTTATTTACTATGTCGGAGCTGAGGGAGAAGAAGCGTGGAAAACAGGTACGGGAGCGCGAATTCTCGATCAGCACATTGAAGAGTGGCGCGGGGAGCTGATAAATGATATCCCCGTTTCCGTGAAAAAATTTGGTCATGGCATGGTGGGCAAGTTCGGCTTCTTGAAGATATTGTTTGGCTAACTGACATTTCGCTCCGGATAGCATGCGCCGATCCAAATAATGATATAAGCGGCTCAATATTGTAGTTTGCGTAAAGTTTTACCAGGTTTCAGCCTGATGGAAATACACGCAGAGTACAGAATTGCGTTTCGGTTTAACTTGCAGTTCATAAGAGAAATTGTCAACCTATTTGTCTCTGTCAATAACCAATGAATATTTCACCCCTGAGTGTTGTTAAATAATCAGTGAATATTTCACCCCCTTTGGGTTTAAGGCATCTTATTTCACGCCTGTCTTTTTAGCATCTTGCAGAAGATAGAATGTCAGTAGATCGACAATGACTGTGGGGAATTCTCCTGTCCTGACGATGCCCTCTTCGTTTTGTGTAATCT
>DUPE01000162.1 GCA_012838475.1 Clostridiaceae bacterium | reverse complement strand
CGCTTGTACCCATAGTTTCATCTACATCAAAATGGGTAATGTGGATACTTCTTTTAGGAATAGTTATGATGCAAACATTCCCTACATTAATATGGATTGGTATATCTATATTTGCACTATCAACCCTATTTAGTTTTATAACTTTACCTGTAGAGAAAAATGCTACTAATCGGGCACTTAATTGGCTCAAAACTGCCGGAATTACAGATTCAGGTAATCATGCTCAGGCCGTAGATGCTCTTAAGTGGGCAGGATATACCTATGTAGTTGCTGCACTAAGCTCGCTTGCAACATTATTCTATTATATAATGATAGCAATGAGTGGAAGCAGAAGATAAAACATGAAGACAATCCTAATCACAGGCGGCTCCGGAATGATAGGCTCTAAGCTCACCGATAAGCTTAAAGAAAACGGGTATAGAGTTATTTGGCTAAGTCGCGAAAGATATATAAAAGCCGAAACTCCGCGCTACAGATGGGATTATATTAAAGGAGAAATTGATAAGGAAGCTTTGGAGCAGGCAGATATTATCGTACATCTTGCCGGCTCCAACATTGGCGATGAATCATGGACAAGAAAGAAAAAGCAGCAGATCGTAGAAAGTAGAGTTTTAACAGCAAAGTTTCTGTTGGAAACACTTCAATCTATGAACAAAATACCGGAAGCATTTATCTCTGCATCTGCTGTTGGTTACTACGGGATGTATACCAACGAAAATAAAATATTCTATGAAAAAGATCTGCCCGGAAGAAACGATTTTTTAAGTCGAACTTGCAAAAAATGGGAATCAGCAGCATTGCGCTTTAATAATGAATTAGCCGTAAGAACTGTAGTTCTTCGCACTTCATTAGTAATTGCAAAAGAGAGTGATGCATTTAAAAAAATGATACTTCCCACCCGATTTGGGCTTGGTGCCCCTTTTGGTAATGGCAAACAATTTACAAGCTGGATACACCTTGATGATATATGTGAATTATACCTTAAATCAATAGAAGACATTACATTAAATGGTGTATATAATGCAGTAGCGCCTGAATACATTACAAATAAAGAATTTATGCGTACAGCAGCAAAAGCTATGAAACGTCCATTCTTAATTCCTTCTATACCATCTTTTTTAATACAATTGATTATGGGAGAATCTGCGGGTATGGTACTTAAAGGTAGTCGTATTTCTCCGGAGAAAATTATCAAAGCAGGTTTCAAGTATAAATATAACACTGCACTCGAAGCTATAAATGCTTCTTTAGAATAGGTATTTAACATTCTCCTCTCAAACATTATTTTGTTAACCTTGTTAATCATAAGAACCTGTTAATATATTGCAGGGGAATAAATTTATGAACCTATTCAAATTCAAAATAACATCAAAACCTCTCAAAATGATTCCAATAAATGAAAATGCTCCTGTGAAAGCAAAAAAAAGCATACAAATTGATGCTTTACCGCAAATTGTATGGAAATTACTTTCCGAAATTGATAAATGGAATGAATGGAATCAAGATATAAAGCAATCTAAGTTAAATGGTGAACTTGAAGCCGGAAGCACATTTGACTGGTCAAGCGGAGGAGCAAAGATAAGTTCAACCTTGCACTCAGTTATCCCACAAAAAGTAATTGGTTGGAGCGGAAAGGCATTTGGCGCATATGCT
>DUPE01000047.1 GCA_012838475.1 Clostridiaceae bacterium | reverse complement strand
TAACCCTAAATCTGGAAGATCGAGTTGGACGTTGAAGGCGCTTAACTCTAAATCTGGTAGATCGAGTTGGACGTTGAAGGCGCTTAACTCAAATCTGGTAGATAGAGTTGGACGTTGAAGGCGCTTAACTCTAAATCTGGTAGATCGAGTTGAAGGTAGTCGTAGCATAGTGATCAGTCATGCCGGCTATATAGTCTGTCACCTTGCGGATCGGCGAAGCATCCTTTTCCGGATGGCGCTTCAGGAAATTATGAAAGTTCTCTAAGGCCAGCTCTCCTTCAGGAGAGGTGGAAAACTGTCCTTGTGCCGCTGCCAGGAAGGCTTTAAACAGGCCTTTGATCACATTTTCGACCATGTTCTCATAAGCTATGATCTGGTCCGCTTTATAAATCCTGGCATAGTTCTCCTCTATCAATTCCCGCAAAGCCTCACCTCTGGCCTCGCTCAGGACAATGGCATCCTGGTCGTAGCTGTTTGAGAGAAGATCAAGAACGAGTGTATTTACTATTGCAGAATTTGAGTCGCCCAGCTCTGCCCGGATATGGAGCGGAATGTCAGAGAAACTCATCAGGCCTGCCCGATAAGCGTCTTCAATATCTCTGCCTACATAAGCGATGCGGTCGACAATTCTCACCACACAGCCTTCCAGCGTGGCGGGAGGTCTGTGCTCCTCCGCACCGAGAATCAGCTCCGCCTCAGTCTTGTCGCGCCAAGGCTCCAACTTATATTCAGAGATCGATTCGCCGCAATGACTGGCAATGCCGTCACGCACCTCGAAACTGAGATTAAGGCCCGGTTGCGATTTGTGTTCAGCCAGCAAATCAACCGTGCGCAAGGAGTGCAGTTCGTGTTGGAAACGAAACCTGCCACCCTGTTCTTTTATAGTCTTGTTCAGCGAATCCTCACCCGCATGTCCAAAGGGTGCATGCCCCAGATCGTGACCTAGTGAGATTGCCTGGATCAGATCCTGATTGAGATTTAAGGCTTTGCCGATGGTCATAGACAAATACATCACATAGATGACATGCTCCATACGCGTACAAATATGATCATTGCGGGGGTTGAAGAACACTTGTGTCTTTTGGCGCAAGCGTCGGAAAGGCATAGAATAAATAATGCGCCCGGTATCGCGCTCAAACATGGTACGCACCGGGCAGTCATCTTGCCTGCGTCTGCGACCGCGACTGAGTCTGCTTTTGGTCGCATAAGGACTAAGATGTTTTAATTCGATCTCTTCCTTTAATTCTCGGGGCATTTTATTCATCTCTAGCCTCCCTGCTGATTAAATAAATAATAGCAGATATTGTCTGATAATTAATCCACTAATGGCTTAAGCAGCGAGAGCGAAGCCTTAAAGCGCCAAATTCGCCAAATTATCCTTCCAATGGCTTAAGCGGCGAGAGTGAAGTTTAAGTGCCTGACTATCCTTCCAATGGCTTAAGCAGCGAGAGTGAAGCCTTAAAGCGCTTAATGCCGCTCTTGAATTTAATCTCTAATATGGCATCGCCGCTAAAGGGGGTTATCTTGTTGATAGTGCCAATCCCTAAGCGCTCATGTCTGACCTGATCTCCCGGTGTCAGCGTGGTATAATCCAATCCCCGCTTCCCGTCATTTGCTGCTTTATTGAAGGCGGACACTGATACTCCTGCCCTTACCCTTTCCTGGTCAACATCTGCTGTCCCGGTTTTGGCCCCGAAGTCCCTCAGGAAAGGATCCCATTCCTTTTTTTCTCGGGATCTGCTTTCGAAGCTGCCGGTTCTGCGTTCATAACCTCTTGCGGAACTGCCCGAACGTTCATATTGGCTTTCAACATCACCATGCCGTGAACCGCCTTCCTCTATCACCAGATCATCTTCAATCTCGCGGATAAAGCGGGATACTTCTCGATACATGGTCTGCCCATACAGCAACCTACTTCTGGTCGCAGTGATATAGAGTCTTCTTTTTGCTCTGGTTACTGCCACATAGGCTAACCTGCGCTCTTCTTCTATGTCCGCGGGCGAATAGAGAGATTGCTCACTCGGGAATAAGCCTTCATTAGCGCCAACCAAAAAAACAACATCGAATTCCAAGCCCTTGGCGCTGTGAATTGTCATTAGGCTGACAGCGTCTTCCTCGTCTTCTTGATCCAGATCACTGTAAAGAGCAACTCGCTCCAAATATGCGCGGGTAGTCATAGCCAGATTTAGAGGCAGAGACAAGTCCGGCTGATCCACCAATAATTCCGGGAACTCACTTAGCTCCTCCAGCTCTTCTTCCAGCCTGACTTCAAATTCCATCGCATCAGAGATAAGCTCATCCATGTTCTGAATCCGGGTTGTTGCCTCCAGGGGTAATTTACTCAATAAAGCCTCTTGCTCTCTGCGCAAGCCCGAGTCGTGGATTACTTGTTTGACGAAAAAGCCAAACTCTTGTTCATTTCTTGCCAATCCCTGTTGCAAATCTGTTATCAACTGAACAAAATAGCGGATTTTTGAAGCGGCATAAGATAAATCTGAAAACTCGTCTACTCGTTTACAGATCTCAAACATGGAGCTGTTTTCCATAGAAGCCTTGGCGCTTAAAACCTCCAGCGTGGTAGTTCCAATGCCGCGTCTGGGAGTGTTGATAATTCTGCGCAAAGCAACATCGTCATCAGGCTGGGAGATGAGACGCAAGTAAGCGACAACATCCCTTACCTCTTTACGGTCATAGAAGCGCATACCACCGTATATGCGATAGGCAATGCCTCTGTCTCTGAGCGAACTCTCCAGATTCCTTGCCAAAGCATTTACCCGATAGAGAATACCAATATTCCTGCCTTCCAGGCCCTCCTCGGACTTTGACATCAGACGTTTTATCTGATTGGCTACATAGGTGGCTTCGTCGTTTTGATCATATGCGCGATAAAAAATAATCTTGTCGCCTTCATCGGCATCTGTCCAAAGCTTTTTATGATTGCGGTGAGTATTCTGACAAATGATTGAGTTAGCTGCAGCCAAAATGGTGCGAGTTGAGCGATAATTCTGCTCCAGACGAATCACGCGGCAACCGCGGAAATCCTCTTCAAAATCCAGAATATTCATCAGATTAGCGCCCCGGAAACTATAGATTGACTGATCATCGTCTCCGACAACAAAAAGATTGTTATGGCGAGCTGCCAACATACGAACCAGTTCATATTGGGCATAGTTCGTGTCTTGATACTCGTCTACAAGGACATGAAGAAAACGCTCCTGATAATAGGCAAGGATATCAGGCTGCTGCCTAAAAAGAAAAACCGTTAATGCAAGGATATCGTCAAAATCCATGCAGTTATTTTGCTTCAATTCTTTCTGGTAATAGCCGTAGATCTCTGCGATCTGTCTAATTTTCAAATCTTTGCCCGCAGTTTTTGCGTACTCTTCAGGGTAAATTAGTTTGTTTTTGGCTTTGCTTATCTCTTGATGAATCTGGCGGATCGGACTCGTTTTGTCACTGACGCCGGCCTTTTCCATGCTCTCTTTTAGTACCCGCTTTTGATCGTCACTGTCCAAAATGGAAAACGACCTGTCATAGTCCAGATACTCCGAATGCAGGCGTAGGATTCTCAGCATCATTGAGTGAAAAGTCCCCACCCAGACTGCCCTGGCTGCTAGACCAATCTGTTGGCTCACGCGTTCTTTCATCTCGTTGGCGGCCTTGTTAGTGAAAGTGATGGCAAGAATCCGGCCGGGATCAACACCTTTCCTTTGCACCAGCCAGGAGATTCTATGAGTTATTACTCGTGTCTTGCCTGAGCCGGCACCTGCCAGGATTAATAGAGGTGTTCCTTCATGAGTAACAGCTTCGAGCTGCTCCGGATTCAGATCTTGCAGCAGAGGATCCGACTTGGGATCATACTCTCTCGGATCAGATAAGTGCTCCGGCAGCAAGGCAGCTTTAATTTTTTTCTCAAAGCTCTTACTCTCAGGGTTTGAGTCTTTCTGCCCCGGTTTCAAATTATTTTTATTTAGTTCAGATGGAGACATCCTTTTGTTAAACTCCAATTTCCAAAAGCGGCCGCCCTCGGGCGGCCGCTGATCAAATTTATATTATTAAATGATAATACTAATATTCAGGTTCTATTAAACCATAGTTGCCGTCCAGGCGTTTATAAACAAGGTTCACCTTGCCTGTATCCGGGTTCAGAAACAGAAAAAATGTATGATCCAAAAGCTCCATTTGTAAAACAGCTTCGTTGGCATCCATAGCGGTAATGGCAAAACTCTTGTGTCGAGTAATAATCGGCAAATCCTCATCGTCTTCTTGTTCGACACTGGTTTCTAAATCGGCAATATAATCTTTCATATAGTCATAGTTACGATTTTGCCTCTTCATGCGGGTTTTTTGCTTGCGGATCTGACCCTCCATTACGTCAATTGCCTTCTGTAAAGACATGATAGCTTCGGGAGCAACAGACTCAGCGCGATACAAATGAGATCTTACTTTAATTGTAACTTCAGTGCGGACGTCCTCTTTTTCGTGTTGAAAACGAACCACAGCATGAGCTTCATCGCCAAAATAACGCTCAAACTTCTGCATCTTCTTTTTGACCTTGCTCTCAAATCCCTCTCCGACCTTAATACCTACTCCATGGATATCTATAATCATAGGGCACATCCTTTCTTGATCGACAATGCGATCTAATTACTGGTTCTCAATAAATCATTATCCGAGAACAGACATTGTGTATTTTTATTATAGCTGAACTGTAGTAGTTTTAATGAATTTTCTTTAAGGAATAGCAAAAATTAGTGCTTGAATGTGAGCTATAACACACTTCGATGACAGTTAACAATCAGTGGCTGTCTTTGGCTGAGCTCCTTCACATAAAAAACACTGACGGCAGCTGTAACAATCGTCGTTATTGAGGCAAACTATAGTGCGAATTGTCTCACAAGCTACTAATGCCAGAAT
>DUPE01000136.1 GCA_012838475.1 Clostridiaceae bacterium | reverse complement strand
TTGAATCAAAAGAGGGCAACTGCCAGAGATTGTTGTGACGACTGCGGTATTGTCGGCACAATCTCGCTACTACATCGAAAGTGCGTAACATTCTCTTGATGTTACGTCAGCCGCGGAGCAACTATTGCTATATTCATTTTTAGATCTGGCAAAATCATCTAAGAAACAAATCATATAATCTTGTCAGTTATGAAAATAGTATGATTAGCCGCGAGAGCGATTATATAGTTGAAAAAAGTTATTGACAAAATTATACTTGATACATGGCATGGCGTTACTGGTTAATAAGTTTGACTATGACGAAGACGCTTATCTACTGGAGGATCCAATGCGTAAAGAAACCACAATTTTCAACTCTACAGGCACTGCAAAAGGTGATTCTACCATTGCTCATCTGGTACACGAGGCATCAGCTTTTAACAGCAGCATCTATCTAATCAAAGGCGATAGAAGAGCAAATGCCAAGAGCCTTTTAGGGGTGATTTCTCTTGGTATTATGAACGGCGATCAACTTACCATTCAAGCTGATGGTGAAGACGCTAACGAAGCTGTTACAGCCCTGGTCAGCTTTATTGAAAATCCTGCTTAGTACCTGACAATTCGATTAAGGTCATTAGCAGTCTGCAAAGAGGCACTCTTTGATTTGACCAAAATCTTGCATTTGATTTCAAATATCAGTAAAGACCGATCGGATAATTCCCTATGTCATACTAAAAAGCTTTTGCAGCTTAACAAAAAACAGCGAACTTTCGTCCGCTGTTTTCCGTCAACTTTTTGGAGTCACCTCACTATAGAGTAACAATATGCTTGATCTTCTTACGATACCAAAGAGATAACTGTTTGGAGGGCTGCCGCAAGTATAAAGACGATCCAACCCGGATGCCATAAATTTGCAAGGAAGCCCAGCAACAGATAGACAACTACTGTCAACAGCCAAAGTACGGAGCTTAAGACTTCGCGACGTCTTTCCTTTTTGAAAGCCTTATCTGCCGGAGTAAACCTATATTGCTGTTCCAATTTGCGCAATTTCTCCTGCTCCTCAACACTAAGAAATTCGTACATGCCTTTAGCGCGGAAATAGCTCATATAGCTGGAGTAACGCATGCCAAAGATTATAAAGAAGAATACTCCTACTGCAATTGGCCCGAAGAAGGCAGCCGCAGTCAGTGCCTGATTCTCCCATGTTATCGATACCAGCCCGGCGAATACTATAGACAATATGCACATCACTACACCAAAAGCGATACCAAAGGCGAAGCGTGGCTGAAAACGACGAAAGCTCGAGACAAAATCATCAATCTCGGCTTGCTCAGCTGCAGATCTCGGAGCCTGTTGAGCAGACTGATAGGGCAGTCCATGTTGAAAGGTTTGCTGAGAATTGTCCTGCTGCATATCCGTTTCGTATCCTCGATAAAAAGACTGCCGTTCGTCATATTGCTGCTTGGACGGTTCGTATCCATCCCGGAAAGCCTGCTGTTGCCCGTCATATTGTGACGTGTGCGGTTCTGACACTATGGAACGCTGAATCTCATCAATATCCATTTGCTGAAAAACAATACCTAAAGCCTCTGCTTCACTATGCCCTTGAGAGAGTAAATTATTATATTTTTCTTGACTGTCGTGCAGAACTTTGTCTCTAACAACATTCTTGTTGGAGGAGTCAGGCAGTCCTGCGAAGATATTTGTAATATACTTGTTTAGAGTCTCCATATTGACCTCCTGTATTAC
>DUPE01000063.1 GCA_012838475.1 Clostridiaceae bacterium | reverse complement strand
TTGCCTGTGCTGTTCTTTATTCTCATTTGGTAACTGCTGGAGCTAAGCTTGAGATCTCGCAGAATATTCTCGGCCAGATGCTGATTTTTCTTTGGATTCAAGCCGGAAATGATGCCGGTATTAAAACTGTACACACTGCTCTGCAATGGAGGGGCGATGACAGTACCACCTGACCCCTTATGCTCGACTGTAATAGTATATTGTCGCTGAACATCGCGCTTTTGAGCGCTAACTGTCAGTATAACCACGAGCGGAGAGCTGGAACTCGCAGGTATCGGGATATTATTTGCCGGGACAGTTTTCCCGTTGGCTTTGACAGTTACCTCGGATGTTGACTGATAGGGAATTCCCGTCAGAGAGATGCTGTTTACGGGAGCTGTCAACTTGAGAGTATAGCTGTACACCTCAGGTTTAAAGGCTGGCTGCAACGCCGCAGGCGAGGTAATACTCTTTAGCCAGTTATTGCGACAAAGATTATCTGTAGGTTTGGCTTGTGCCGTGGCAGGCATATTTTTAAAAACCGGGATTACAAAGTTAAAGGGCAGATTGATTGCTCCCATATTATAGTAAGTGTTCTGAACGCTAGACGCCTCAGAGGGTGGCGCCATAATATTGGACATATATTGATGCCAAAAGCCCACAAGATCGTATTTTTGAAAATATAGTGTATCTTGTCCTGCATTGATATAACCATTGGCTATCCACAGAGCGCCGCCAACAATAGCCTTCTCCGGGTTATTCCAGGGCCTTTGATAAGTGGTACCCGACGAAGCATATTTGAGTCCGTTGGTAATGGGGCTGGTTCCTGATGAGGCTCCGATATTGTAATAGTTATAGATTCCCGGATATGTGGCGTGAACTCCTTTAACGGAGGCGCTGCCGCTCCGCCCTACCTCCTGAACAACTCTGCTGACCAGAAAATATGGACTGGTTCCGCTGATCTGCGCCGCTTCCATAAAGACCTGTGCATAGGTTTTATTGATCGTCTTCTGCTTACCTGCGGAATCCAGATAAACAATCTTCCCTTGAGAGTTTACATGTTGAGATCCGGAAGCAGGATCCATAAAAGTGCCCTGTAAAGCTCTTTCTATGCCCGCCATTGTCTGAAAACTACTGTCATAACCCAGATTTTCAAACTGAAATATATGAGTGCCGTTCAAGAAATTCCTGGGATCCATATAGTAGCGGATAGCTTCCTCGGAAGCTCCGGTGAAGCCGGCATCAAGGCTCTTCCATGTGTTCGTGGCATAATCATAAGAATCCGCAGCATAGGACTTGAGTGAGGTAACAGAGCTACGTGAAACCATAGAAGTCTTGCCTGGAGACTCCTTGGATATTACATAATTCCAATCATGGTTAATGTTCTTAGCAGTAAAGGTCCAATAAGGATATGACTTGTGTAGTGCTTTGAGTCCCGCATGATAGCTGACCGGGAAGTCTCTATCAAGCATGGCTTGAAATTCACTATCGCTGAGAGGATCGTCCGCGCCCGGGGGCGGATCTGACTGATCTACGTATGGTCCAACCGTCACGCCGGCATAAAGGGACACATATTCAGCCGACATATATCCTTCAGGTCTGGGAGGATCAGTAATTACCCCTGTCGGTTCTGTAATTACAGCATACCAGCGTGTATTCCCGTTGACAGCAGTTCCATCTACATAGCCAAGTACTAATAATTTAGTACCATGACTCTTCAGACCCAGGTTGATAGAGCTTGTAGTGGGCAACGCGCGAAGGCGCAAACCTGCTGTAGCACTTACCGTCGCATTCCAGGGAGAACTCATTGGGCTCATTATCTGCATCCCCCGATCGGGAGCAGTCGTACTTTCCGGCAGAGTTTCACTATCTGTGGAACCGGTTGTAGAATCCGAACTCTTGCCGGATGTCTCTGTGTCTGTACCTGAAGTGGATTGCTCCGTGGCGGTCTGTTCCGAAGATGTCGCTTCCGGATCAGTACTGCCCGAATCAGTCAGGGATGGGTCAGCATCATTACTAGAGTGGTCCGGGTTGCCGGAATTTGTGTCGTCAAGAGCTGTTTGTCCCTGATCAGTACCGATCGTCTTGGTATTTATATCTGAATTGGAAGTCCCCGAATGATATGCAAAATCAATTATCGCTTGTTCAATGTTAGGATCAACGGTTGACGCGGAAAGAACAACCTGACCGAAGAAGCTAAAAGCCAGGAGCAAAGTAATGAATACTACACAGATGCGAGTTTTTATACTTGGATTACAGCTCACCTTGTTCCTCCTTCTAAACATTTCACACATAATTATTAAATAATTTTAGCATAGAGGGAGTGAACAAATATGGCTAAAACGCATTCAGGACACTGCTTATAAGCGATTGACCATTACTTGTAGGCTCTCCGCAATATCCGCGTAATTCTTTTCAGATTTTATTCATTGTTCTCAGATAATTCAGGATTAATCATCCAGCTCATCCAGAGTCTTGTAGTAGGAAGGAATGACATTCTCCATAAACCAACTGATCTCGGGCAGATTCATCTTTCCCAGACGCTCTCTTACTCCCTGCATGGCGTTTTTGAACTCTCTGTTCCCTGATTTGAGCTCATCCAGGCATTTAATATAGGCGCTAAAGCGATCTGCCGCCTTGACCAGTAGAGTGATCTCCAAGACTTCCTTGTCGGTAATATCAGGCAATACCAATGGTCTGTAATGCTCTTGCAAGTACCCGGGGAGCATAGTCAGAAGCTTAACAGCAGCCTCGTGCTCAACCACTCCATAACTCTCTCTCATCTCAGTTGTAGCATACTTTACAGGAGTGGGCATATCTCCGGTCATAATCTCCGGCAGATCATGAAACAAGGCCATGACAGCAACCTTTTCCGGTGCCGGACAGATTCTGTCCTCTGAGAAATATTCACAGCGTATCAGCGCCAGCGCATGGGCTATAACGGCAACTTCGTAAGAGTGCTCCATGATATTCTCAGTTTCGGTATTCTTCATTAATGACCAACGATTGATATATCTCATGCGATGGAGCATGGCAAAAAAGTTTGTCGCTTCCCCGCTCTCTTGATCATTGGTCACTTCTCTGCTCTCTTGATCAAAGAAAAATATTTTATTATTCATGACTGAAATCCTCTTAATTTCTTAAAGCCTCAGTGTAAACCCAGTCCTTCTGCTTAATCTGAACTTCTAATTAATCTGAACATATCAGATTGGACGACGTTGAAGGCGCTAAACCTAAATCTGGTAGATCGAGTTGGACGATGAAGGCG
>DUPE01000038.1 GCA_012838475.1 Clostridiaceae bacterium | reverse complement strand
GGCTGCTCAACCGCTTTAATATAGTCCATATTGCGTACCTCCTTTATGTATTCGTTGGATGTTCTTGCACGCAATTGCAGCGGACCACCCGTTTTCAAACCTTATGCATTGTAGCAGAAAGAAAAATCTTCGACAAGTGCTGAATGCCGGCATTCAGACACAAACATCAACAGACATCAACAGATTTTTTAGACTGCTATCTCATATTTCTCCTTAAGGTTATTTAGCACGCTGTACTTAATCATTCCTTCACGCTGCATCCTTCCTACAACAATTCCAGGCGCAATTTCTTGTTCCTTAGCAAATCTAAGAACCCCTTGTTTGGAATAATCTCTCTTTCTCCGGAAAGCATCAAAGTCATCTGCGCCAATTAATGTATCAGCTGACCACGCATTTGCCGCCTTTTCGTCTTCATCAGATGTTCCCATTGACTGCCCTACATGACCTAGAATAATATGAGCAAGTTCGTGGAATAAGCTAAACCAAAACTTATCGGCATCTTTACCTCTGGCTGTTAGTCCAACAACAATTTTCTTACCATCAAGAAATGTGGCACCCTGAAGGAAGGATCCCTTCAGGTGCGGAAGGAAAATTAAAGCGATTCCGTTGTTAGCAAGACTTTTCTTAAGCTTGGAGCAAAAAATCGCTGGCTTGAGCAAAGTCATCTTTCGAATCTCAGGAATAGCTGCAATCAATCCTTTGATGTCAATTGGTGCAGTTTTGATATCACGAGCCTTGATTTTTGCTGCCTGTATCCACGCCATCAAAGCGAGATCACTCTTCTCCGTAATCGCCAATCTCCTACAGGCAATTCTCGTAATCTGCTCACTTTCAAGCAGCGAGAGTTTCACAACTTCAAAATACTTCCTTAGATAAATAACTTTCTTTTTGGCATCTCTTGTCTCCGGAACCCACCCAAACTTCGCCATCTCGCTGTAAGGAAATAGTCTGGCTAATTCAGCATCTGAATCCATAGCGTTTTCGGCTTCTACTTTAACTATTCTTTCTCTGTAAATGGCTTCGAGGTTATTCCAGAACTTTGCCGGAACTCCAAGTACCATCTCCAGTCTAACCGCAACCTCGGGGGTAAGCTGCACATCTCCATTGATGAGTCTGCTAATATGCTTCTCCGACATATCCATTCTGGCCGCAAACTCCTTCTGGCTCATCCCTCTATCTCTTAATTGCTCCCTAATCGTCGCTCCGGGTGGCGTTGCAATGTGACTTCGACTTCTCACCATAGTGCTACCTCCTTAAAATGAACATTACTTGTGATAGTCAACGATTTCTAAAATGTTAGCAACTTGGATCTCTTCACCGTGTTTCTCAAATACCAATCTGTAAGGATGAACCAAATCCATCGCATACTGTCCCTTCCTGTTTTGCGACAGAGGATGACATCTACCAATACGAAACTTAACCAACACCTCAACAGTATCAGCGGCGGTAATTTGATCTATACGCTGATGTATTTTATTTGCCATTTCACTGCCGTATGTTCTCTCTGCAATTCGAGCATCCGTACAAATTCTTTCAATTTTTCTATTTCTGTACGTAACTTCCAACTCTTTGCCTCTATAATTAATTTACCTGCAAGGTAAATTTAGTATAGTATTGACTTTGTAATTTGTCAAGGAAATTTAACCTTTGAGGTTAATATCATAGATCATTTCGGCGTATTATCTCCTATAAAAGAAAAGACATTCATTTGCGTCACTTGGAACTGAGACGATTTAACTACGTTCGAAAATGAAGTGATGATAGCAGCACTCTGCAACCTCACGAAACAGGAAAGGCGCCCGGAGCGTTCAATACGGTCGTCGAATAAAGAAATAGAACGTCGGCATCGTGAAATAGGTCGAGCTCTTCGCTTATTACATCTGGGCGTACGTACCGGAGGTCCACGACAAGAATTTCACTGTAGGCGGGAATGAGGAGAGGCACGAGCGACGATCCGAACGAATCTCGAAAGACGACAAGCCTGCGATTGCTTTCCGCCGCACCATTCTTCACGACAAAGAGAGGC
>DUPE01000218.1 GCA_012838475.1 Clostridiaceae bacterium | reverse complement strand
TTTCGCGTTCGGCTTTCATTTGGCGCTCCATAGCCTGCTGAATCTCTCTAGGCGGCATGATGTTTTTAAGCTCAACTCGATTCACCTTGATACCCCAGGGGTCTGTTGCTATATCCAGGATTAGGCGCATATTAGTGTTAATAACATCACGCGAGGTGAGCGTTTCATCTAGCTCGAGATCACCGATCAGATTACGTAAGGTAGTGGCAGACAAATTCTCAATTGCTAAGATGGGATTTTCTATGCCATAGGTGTAGAGCTTGGAGTCTACAACCTGATAAAAAATCACAGTATCGATCTGCATCGTAACGTTGTCTTTTGTTATTACAGCCTGAGGGTCAAAATCTGCTACTCTTTCTTTCAATGTGATGACATTGGCAATTCTGTCCACAAAGGGAATTTTGGCGTGAATGCCAGTTTGCCAAGTGGCATGATAAGTACCAAGCCGCTCAATAACAAAGGTCTTAGCTTGCGGAACAATGCGTATATTGCGGATGATAAGTAAAAGCAATATAAAGGCAATTGCTATAACAATAATTAAGTTCAAATAATTACTTGCTTGCAGCAAAAGCGGAGGAATATTATTTAGATTTGTGAGATTAAACATAACTATGTCCTTTCGTTGCTATCAAAAAATTATTCTTCAGTCCCGATTAGTGGCTTTACTATCGCATGTACACCGGAAATATCTACAACTTCAACCAAAGTATCGGTTTCAATCATGCTGCCATCGTGAGAGCGGGCACTCCAAATTTGCCCCAGAACGTGAATTTGTCCTACGTTTTCCATGGGGCTTATCCTATAAATCACTATGGCTTTTTGCCCCAGAATTCTATCGGCATTTGTAGGAATTATCCCGGTACCCTCGCTGGTAAAGCGAGGCTTAACCAAGAGGATGAAAGCTATGAAGCCCAGAAGCGAAACAATGAAGAACACAACAACTTGTGTTGTCAGGTTAATCCCGATCAGATCCAGCAGCAGTGCGACCAGAGCGCCTAAAGCAAACCAGATAGACACCATATTAATAGTGTTTATCTCGATAATGCCGGCTACGATCAGAATAATCAACCAGAATGCCCAGGCAGGGATAGATGCGATGGTAGAGCCATTCAGTAGCATAGACATCAAATCACCTTCTTACCAATCTAGAACCGGATGGTTCTCTTTGCATTGCCTTTACCAGAATAAAGGCAGTATTATTTATTCGTTGCTCCAAACGAGGTAGATCTTTCATGTCGACTGCAGCAGATCCTTCAGTAACTTCGCTCTCACTAATTACCGTTTCATCAGTTTGTGTGGATTCAGCGCCGTCAGGTAGAGGAGTTGGTGACAAATATAATTGTTCCAGAGACGAAGGCTCCGCCATATGTCTAAACAAATCCTCCAGATAGCCGGAAGAGTCAAAGGGCGTGCCGGAAATCTTGCCGCCGGTGCTGCTAAAACTGGGATTCTTACTCTCAATGCCTAACTCAGCGAGTGAATTGATATTGTACTCACCTGACTCAATATAGACTACAGGTATGCCTGCCTGATCAAAGGGGGTGTGGTCTGATAGCTTAAAAGTCCATTCGGAGAAGACGCTGGAGCCTCCCTTACCTGCATTTACCAGCATGGAAGACTGGTTGGTATAAAGTGAATAACCGTTATTGGTGTTTAGGCGATAATTGTAAAAAACATCTGTAACTTCGTACAGCTTGCGTCGCATCTCATAATCCTTTACATTGCCTGCAGACACAGAATTAGTGCCGGAGTGTGCATAGACTTTATCACCTGCGTAAATGCCCTCCAGATTGTACATTGCTTCGAGAGTTGCCATTTCTGCAGTTGACAGACTATCCAGATATGCCTTGGCTCCTGCAAAATCATCTGTACCGGCTCCAAAAAACACAAATCTAATATCATAACCGGGCTGGTCAGCAAGCATTTCTTGGGCAGCGATCAAGACAGCAGCAACTCCGGAAGCGTTATTGTTGATTCCATCATAAGTGCTAAAGTCTATGGGAACGGGTATTTCTCTCTCCATCTGCCAGGGATTTGTGTCAAAATCGTCTTCCGTTTCCGCTTCAGGCTCAGTGTCATCTGTTGTGTCTGCCGGTACATCCGGATCAGCGGCCTGACCACCGGAGGAAATTCTGTCTTCGTCATCTACTTGTTCTTGTTCGTCAGCTTGTTCCGACTGTCCGGAATCAGTAGGCGGTTGATAGTCTTTGTCTGTTACAACCACATCATAATGTGCGCCGATTAGATTCCAACGCTCATCTATAAGTTCAGTAGTCGTGTTCCCTTCATCATCTAACTTGGTGAACCCGCTTCCCTCCAGTTGGCAGATAATATTTTGAGAATTCCTCATCACACCCTGACTATCGGTATAACTAAACTCCTGAATCTGCACTGGATAACCAAGTTTTTGCAGTTCTGCAGCAATTAAAACAGACGCTCCACTTTCTTGCTCAGAACCTGGACTTCTAAAAGGAAAACTTCGTGCTAAAGCTGTAGCGAAATCTGCTCCATAACTTCCATAATTTGCGATCTTGTTCCCTTCATCCACTGTGTTGCTACAGGCAAAAAGAGGAATAATCACAAGCATAACCGCCAATATGGCAATCATTGTTTTCGTCAGCATTTTGGAAATATTTGGTTTATCCATCAAATAAATTATCCGCATATCCTCGTTAACCATATCCTCTGTTAAAAGTGCAAGTTTATTCTACTTGTTAGGTTGTCATACTGCAAATAGGAGAGGCTTGTCAGTATTTAAATGTGGCAAATATAACGGCAAATATTAATCCTACAGGTAACGATTATTGAATTTTTTCCATAGTGGTACTATTGATACCTGTACGTCTTTAATCAGGCTATAATATAGGTTAATTAAGAAAATTTGATTAGAATTGAACTTGGAGCCAAAGTGAACAAGATAAAGTCAGCTTATGCAAGAAAAAATGAGAAAAGGCAATTGCTACTTGCCATATTGCTTGCTGTTTTGCTGATGTTTATCCCCTGTGGTAATGCTGTCAGAATATTTGCCGGCCAAAGCGGTTTGAATGAGACAATCAATCCTGACCTCATCTATCGCAATCTTGAGATTGAACATGGCCTTTATAGTGTCGGAGTATACGATACTGTTGGTGAACAGTTCCTTTATGGCGAGAACCTTGATACTACACTTCAGATTCCGGGCCTATCCCGGCTGTTTTTGGCGGGGCTCTCGGCAGAGATGCTGGATCTCAATCTGCAGGTTTTTATTAGTGGCAATGCCGCTTTGGCGGATCACGACCTTTCTGGAGTCCCGCCCGATGAAATCACACTTTCTGAAGGGCAGGTTCTGCCTTTAGAATATTTGATTTACCGTATGCTGTTCTATCACTCTGACGGTGCGGCTGTGGCCATTGCAGAAACTCTGGCTTCAGACGAGGAGAGCTGTATCGAACTGATGAACAGCACCGCTCATGACCTGGGACTCAGAGATACGCATATTTCTTTTATTCGTGCCGGCATCGAAGATAATGACCTGTTAGCAGCAGACCGATCACTACAAAACACTACTACTGTTACAGACTTAGTCAAGTTTATGCTGAATTTGCAGATTCTGCCGGCTATTCAAGAATGGCTTGGAATCTATGAAGCATTTCTTGTAGTTGATGACGGCGGGAAGCGTCTCGTCTCTATGCGCTCACCTATAAGTCACCTTTGGACTCTGAGCGAAGGGCAGGTCCAGCAGGCGTACAATGTTCAAGACTCTACCAGCTTAACCTTGACTTCAGGTCAGACAAAAGAAGGTTTTTCGATTATTACTGTGGCTGTCTCTCAGGGAAAAGGCAATTTGATTCAAAATACAACGCAGTTATACAGTGCGATCGATAATTATTATGAGACGTCTCCTTTAGTCTCTGCAGGCGAGAAAATGGAAGGTTTAAGGGAGCGTGCTGAGAATGGAGATATCTTCGAGCTGGTATATCTGGAGACAATTTATTTTATGCATCCTGAGGATGATTTGTTCCTAACCCAAGATATTCAATATCAAGGCAATCCCCCTTACCTCCTACCTCTGACGACGGGAACAATCACCGGACAGGTGGTCTTTACTCTTAAAAACGGCATGAAAATCTCCGTCGATGTAGGCCCGGATCGTGACATTCTGTCTTCAAGATCTCAAGTAGCACTTTTCCTTCAGAACCTGAACAATAATCCGAATCTGGCTTGGCTAATTCTCCTTCTGGTCGTTGTTCTAATAATGATCATGGCATATTATTTATTGCGAAATATCTTTCGCATTTTATATTACTGGCGACATATTTGGCGTTCAGGAAGAAGGTTTTAGATCGCTCTAATGCTCTAATGGCAGTAGTTTGGCTGCCTGTTCGGGTTCAGGAAGAAGGTTTTAGACTTCTCTAATGCTCTCTCGAATATTAATTGTTTTTTTTGATTCTCTCCAGCCACAATTGAGTGAAACTGCCAAGAAGATAATTGTAAGCAAGCAGCACAATCTGAATTGACAATATTACGGCCAGCCATAGTAGCCAACCCTTGAGAGCTCCGGTATTGCTAATAAAATAGTCCAATCCCAAAACTGAAATTACCACGAGCACTATTGCTGTCATCACTACATTAATAATCACAGTAGCAGACCAGCGGGCAAATCTCTGGCGTAAAAATAGAAATAAAATCGGATACAGACCAAACAATAACAGGAAACTTAATGCTCTGAGTAGCCCCGGCCAAATCAGAGACAAGAAGAAAACTGCAAGATAAACAGTTACAGCTGTCCTTTTACCCCATTCCAGCCATGCTATGACGATGCAAAGAGAAGATACCGCCAAAATAAAAAAACGCCCTGCAGGCAAATAAGAGGCAATAATAACTACAGCCCAAGCCAGGGCAGTCAATAAGCCGCTCATGGCGATTCTTCTCGTATCCTGCTTTCTTAAATCAGGCATGTAAACTTTAGATACAACTACAAAGATCTCCGCCCATGCATTCGCAGCAAGAGTCGGCACAACATAAGCAACATAAATCGTTTAGACAACTGTCTTGTCTTGAGCCGTAATAAGACTGACCAAAGGGATTCTGATTCTGCCTTGATTGCTGTCCATACCACGGGTTATAGTTCCCCTGTTGCTGATTCTGGGTATTGGCCTGCTGATTGCCGGATGTTAGTGAGTCGTAAGCTTCATTAATTTCTTGCATCTTTTCTTTAGCCAGATCTTCTAAGGGATGATCTTTATAATTATCCGGATGGTATTTTTTGACTAAATCACGATAAGCGCGCTTAATCTCATCTTCACTAGCCCCACGTCTTATTCCCAGCACTTCATAGGGATTCTTCTTAGCTGCCATTAATAATCTCCATCTCTAGTCGAGGTTCCAAAATTATAATCTTTTTAGCTTTTCACCTTGCATGACAGTTTGCCGCACAGAGGGTAAACCAAGTACGATCACATTATATATGATCGACCCGTCTCTTTCATAAGGTAGTAGCGCAAATGTGCGATCCAGCTTTATCTCTTCTTCGATCAAGAGATGATTTGCTTCTTTTCTGGCTTTTTCCAAGTCTAGACCCATAAAAGGATTCCATTCATTATTATGAGTATCAAGTTCGAAATCGTCAATTGCGTCAATCAGAAATGCCCAGCGCCCCAGACTTTTGCCGCTATCCGTCAAGGCGGCAGCAAATTCGGATGTTAAATCACTAAGGACTTCAACAATCGCAGAGTCAAAAATATCCGCGAGTATGCTTCCAAAAATATCCGCAGAAACAATCGATGGATCTCCCTTCTCCGTCAGGCTCAATTCTTTGAGGCCAAGAGCAATTCTATCACTTAGTTCCGGATAGAGCTTTTCTGCTTTGCGCCCTGACCTACTTAAAGCTGCAGACAATATTGTCCCTCTTACTTTTTTCTCATCACTGGCGTCATCTTTGGCCTTTAGCCAAGTCAAAAGAACGGACATATCAGCACAAAATTCCAAGGCCTTATGTCCTTTTAGGATAGGTTTTTTCTTTAGAGGATTTAGAATACATGACTCGAGCTCGATCTGTGCATCATCAGGAGACAAGGCTATCAGCAGTAAGGCTAGAAAGGTTAAGTCGTATGACACGGACATTCTGGGAATCTGCCCATAACGCTTGGAAATTTGCTTGCAAAGGCCGCAGTAAGCAGCTCGGAAACGAGTAAACTCTTTCATCAACAGCTCTGCTTTATGAGGTCTTATATATCCGAACATATGCTTGGTTACTGTAACGGAGACTCTACATGACATTCTTTGTCATGACTCAGAGACTCAACGCTTTCCATTTCCGCCGTAACTACGGCTTGTAAGTATCCCTGAGGGTAACTACCCTGTTAAATACAGGCTTATCCGGCGTGCTGAGCTTAGAATCCTCTTTGAAATAGCCTAAGCGCATAAACTGAAAGCCTGACGGAGACTCTAATTCTTGTATTGCCGACTCTAATTTCGCCTCCGGTACTACTATTAAGGACTCGGAATTGATCAGATCTTTGTATTCAGCGCCTTCACTGTCTGGATCCTCTACATTAAATAATTTGTCATAAAGATGAACTTCGGCATTCAGACAATCCTTACGGTTTACCCAATGGATGGTGCCTTTGACTTTTTGTCCATCCGGTGCGACGCCACCTTTGCTTTCGGGTATGTACTCAGCCAGAACTTCAGTAATATTCCCGTCTTCATCTTTCTTACAGCCTGTGCAACGTACAATGTAGGCTGCTCTGAGCCTTACTTCATTTCCCGGATAAAGCCGGAAATACTTTCTGGCAGGCTCCTCCATAAAATCATCTCTTTCAATCCATAGATGACGTGAGAAGGAAATCTCGTGACTACCCTGGTCAGGATACTGAGGATGATTGTCTACTATAAATGTCTCAGTCATATCCTCAGGATAATTCTCGATCGTAAGTTTAATGGGATCAAGAACGCCCATAACACGTGTAGCCCTTTCATTCAAGTCTTCACGCACGCAGAACTCAAGAAAATCAAACTCCACAGTAGAAGGAACTTTGGATACACCATTTCTCTGATTGAATTTGATAATGGCCTCAGGAGTATATCCTCTACGTCTCATACCGCACAAGGTTGGCAGGCGCGGGTCATCCCAGCCATCAACGATTCCCTCTTCAACCATAACGCGCAACTTTCTCTTGCTCATTACGGTGTAGTTGATCCCCAGGGGAGCAAACTCTATTTGGCGGGGATTTGAAGGTACGCTGCAATTTTCAATAACCCAGTCATAAAGCGGGCGATGGTCTTCAAACTCAATGGTGCAAAGTGAATGTGTGATATGCTCCATCGCATCCTCGATGGGATGGGCAAAGTCATACATTGGGTAAATTAGCCAGTCATCTCCGGTACGATGGTGTGTAGCGCGCATTATGCGGTAAATTACAGGATCGCGCATGTTCATATTACCCGAGCTCATATCAATTTTTGCACGCAAGGTAATGCTGCCATCAGGGAATTCACCGGCACGCATGCGGCGGAATAAATCCAGACTCTCCGCCGGATCGCGGTCACGCCAGGGAGACGGTGTGCCTGGTTGTGTCAAAGTACCTCTGCTCAGACGTACTTCCTCAGCAGTTTGTTCGCAGACAAAGGCCAGATCTTTTTGAATAAGCTCTTCGGCAAATAAATACATGTCTTCAAAGAAATCCGAGGCATAATAGAAGCGATCATCCCAATCATATCCGAGCCACTTTACATCTTCCTTTATTGCTTCGACATAGGTTGTTTTCTCTTTGCTGGGATTGGTATCATCCATACGCAAATTGCAGAGGCCGCCATACTTCTTAGCGGTGCCAAAATCTATATAAATTGCTTTGGCATGGCCAATATGTAAATAGCCGTTAGGTTCAGGTGGAAATCGGGTATGTACTCTGAGGCCAAAGTGTCTGCCCCCTTCACTGATATCATCATCGATAATATCATGAATAAAATTCCCTGCCATCATTTCACTGTTGTCTACATCAACATCTTTTAGACTATCTGACATATGCTCCCCCTTTAGCAAATGAAACGTTTCCGTTTCTTAAAGAAAATGAATAATTATATAAAAAATAGACTCTAATATTGAATCACAATTAAACATAAGAGTCGAATCAATAATGTAAATTGATTAAGATAAATTTCTGCGACCGGTTATCACAAACGGCCGGCTCAAACTTAGAACGGCAAAAATAGGACATGGCAACAAGTTCATACAGTTAGCTGAGAAAACAAGAACATGACAAATAAGTTCAAGCAGTCTGCTGCAAAAAATGTAAGGCCGCAGTCAGCCTTTTCAGTGATTCTTCCTTACCCAGAATAATCAACATCTCAATCGCGCCGCCCGGCGTTACACTGCGTCCGGAAAGGCTTGGTCGCAAGGCCCCCATCACCTGACCTGCTTTGCGCCCTGAGTCTTCAGCGTATGCATTCAAATAATCCTTAATTGAATTCTCCGTCCAATCAGAAAGATTAGTTAAAGCAGCGATAAGATCCGTCAGAATCTCAACACCGGCTTCGGGATTGAGTTTTGAACGTTTCTGCATATAAAGCTCAATATGGAGAGGATCTGCCTGTCTGAAAAAGGCAATCATATCAGGTATGTCAGATAATTTGGTTGTCCTAGTCTGTAGAATTCGTGCCAATAAGGCCGGATCATAAACCTTGTCTATAAATACATCATCAGTATATGGTTTTATCATTTCAACAAACTCATCAGGGCTCAAAACTCTCAGATATTGTTCATTGAACCAGTCAAGTTTCGCATAAGAGAAGATGGCTGGCGACTTGCTGATTCCTTCGACAGAAAAGGTGTTTTCCAGCTCTGCCAAAGAGAAAATCTCTCTGGTATCTCCGCCGGGTGCCCATCCGAGGAACGCAATATAGTTGACAATAGCCTCCGGCAAATAGCCCAATTTGACCAAATCGCCAAAACTGGTTGCTCCATGGCGCTTGGAGAGTTTACTGCCATCTTCTCCCAGAATTAAAGGCAGATGGATATAATTGGGTATTTCCCAGCCAAAAGCCTCGTAAAGCAGATTATATTTTGGCGTGGAGGACAAGTATTCTGATCCGCGCACCACATGGGTGATTTCCATTTCGTGGTCATCTACTACATTGGCAAAATTATAGGTGGGAAATCCATCCGACTTAATCAAAACCTGGTCTTCCAGCTCTTTATTTTCAACAGCGATCTCCCCGAATACTTCATCTACAAATTTAGTTGTACCGGTAAGGGGCATTTTTTGTCTAATGACATATGATTCTCCGTTGCTCAGATGTGCTGCAATTTCGGCCGCAGACAGGTTGCGGCAGCTGCGATCATAGCTATGAAAATTATCAGCAGGATCATCGACGCTGTTTAGAACGGACTTATCTTTGGAGCAAAAACAATAATAGGCTTTTCCTTCTTCGACCAGGCGTTCTGCATGGTGAAGATAATGTTGGCGACGTTCTGATTGGATATACGGAGCATGAGGACCGCCGATGTCAGGTCCCTCATCATATGTAAGTCCGCAAGATTTCAATGTCCGGTAGATGATTTCCACCGCCCCCTCGACCACCCGCTCTTGATCTGTATCTTCAATCCTAAGGATGAATTTGCCTTTTTGTGATTTAGCAACCAGATATTCGTACAGTGCTGACCTCAAGTTGCCAATATGCATATGACCGGTTGGGCTGGGCGCGAAACGAGTGCGCACAATTCTGTTAGACATTGATCTCTCCTTAACTTCAAGACAAAAAACCTGATATGCAATGATAATCACGGCATATCAGGAAGTATTTGAATGTATATATTAGTCGTATTTCTTAGCTCTCACTATCTTTTTGGATGTATTCTTCTCAAATTCCTTAGTTCGAATTTCCACTCTTCGTACTGCTTTGTATGTGACCAGATCTTTATTAACGTTTTTGACAATTTCCTCAAGCCTGGCCTTAACTTCAGTCGAATCCAGCTCCTTGTCCTTGAGTTCTTCATCGTTGTCCATAACATCTTGATCAGGGAAAATAATAGCACTAAGCAACATATTATCGTTTTCTTCGACCTCGTGAACGATAACTTCCTTGATTAAATCGTGCTGCATCAATATAAATTCGATTTCCTCAGGGAAGATATTCTTACCATTTTTAGCAACAATGACATTCAACTTGCGACCGGTAATTATAACAAAGGCATTCTCGTCAATATAACCTATATCACCGGTATGGTAGAATCCTTCGTCATCAATAGCAGCAGCAGTTTTCTCTTCGTCTTCGTAATAACCCAGCATGACATTGGGTCCTCTGCCGATAATCTCCCCTATGCCATCTTCATCTGCATTAATTATTTTTATATCTACTCCGGGTAAAGGCAGACCAGCTGAGTTGTCATTGTAGTAAAACTCTCGATTAAGCGCCAAAATAGGCGCGCATTCTGTCAGACCGTAGCCCTGAAAGCAGTGAATACCCAAGGCGCGCATATCTTTGATCAAATCACCTGAGATAGCCGCGCCTCCAACGATAAGAAAACGGAGGTTCTGCCCCACCACTGCATGAATATCTTTGAATATTTTTTTTCGAACATCTATCCCGATTTTGAGGAGAAGATTGGAAAGCTTAAGCCCAAAATTAAATTTCTTTTTAAGTTTCGCGTCGGAGTTGATCTTGCGCATGATGCCATTGAAAACTGACTCAACCATGAGTGGCACCATAAGAACATAGGAGGGCTGAATCTCCTTCATGCTGGATACGATGTAGCGAAGTCCGGGGCAGACTGCGACAGTAGTACCGCGATAAAACTCACACAAAAATCCGCATGTGCATTCATAGGTATGATGGATGGGCAGCACAGAGAGGCAGGTATCACTTTCATCAATGTTAATCATAGAACACATGCCCATCAGATTAACGCAGATATTGCGATGGCTGAGCATTACTGCTTTGGACATTGTAGTTGTACCGGAGGTAAATAGAATGATCCGCATTTCGTCAGGGTCGATGTGCAGGTCATCATAACTGGTATTGCCCTCTTCCCTGATCTTATGGCCTTCAGCCAATAAGTCCCAGAAATATAAACTGGAAGTGTTCTCTTGCGGAGGATCCATTGCTATGGTTACCGGAGGCAGCTGATCTTCTACTTCTTGCAGCTTAGGATATACTATATCTGCATATACTAAGACATCGACTTTCGCTCTCTTTAACATGGTCAGGAGCTCAGATGAAGGCAGCTCTTTGTCTAAGGGAATGATAATCCCATTCCCATTGACAGTTGCCATATATGTGACGTACCACTCGTATCTGGTTTCGCCGATTACGGCGACACGTGCTCCCTGCGGGAATTTCTCATAAAGCCAACTGCCAAAGGCCTCAAAATCTGCAGCGGCTCGATCAAAATAGATCGGGAGAAAATCCTGCTCGTCTTTTCTCTTTTGTTTAATGTCAACATCGTAGGGGCTGATCTTTCCTGCGGCTACAGGATCTTTGACGAGATAGGCTACATTGTCTGCGTAAAGCTCTTTGCTTTGTCGTACCATATCTCTTAAATCATTGATCTGCCTTACTTCTATCAGTGGATAGTTATAAATTGAATTTGTCTTAGTCATAGTCACCTCTTAGCCTAAAAAGTAGATATACATTCAGAATTTGCTGACCCATATCTTACAGAAAAAACTAATCATCTACACTCTTTGTATTTAATCTACAGTCTTATGTTATTCCCTCATACTATATAGATACTAGAAGCCTGAAATTGTATAAACGCTCGACAATGCTCTTGTTCCCTATTGTAACTCAAAAAAGATTTGTAAAAATCAGAAGCCTCTGCCACCCCCACCGTGCGATGAGCCGCTGGATCCTGAATGGGAACTAAACCCACCGCCGCCGGAGCTGCCACCCCCGCCACCGGAGCCTCCGGATCCTGAAGAAATGCGTCTGGTAGTTGTTTTAGTGGTGATATATTTATCTTGCAGGTCTGATTCACTGGCAATAGCCAATTCTCTAACATCATAAATATCAGGCACAGCTCTGGAGGCGTAGCGCAAACGGACAATCACATAGAAGCATAAAGCCAGTGCTGCTCCTGCCAACAATGCGGCTTTCGCTTCAGTATCAGTGAGATATTTTTTTGTTAAAAATTTATCTGTGCCGGCAGTACCACTTTCATTCCAGCCTTTTTGTAGATTTAGCTCAACATGATCGAGAAAAATATAGGGTGCCATCGCATAATCGCCATTGGATAAGTCAGCGTACTTAAAAATTTCATCAAGCATATGTTCAATTCTCGCATCAGAGAAAAGCGGAATTGCAGTTCCTGTGGTAGAAATCCATACTTGACGAGGATCCAATGAGATTAACAGCAGAACGCCATCATCACCATACTGATTATAGTCGAAAAAATCATCTGCATAGTCTCGGGCCCAAATGCTTGCAGATTTTTCTCTGGTATCTTCAGATAATTTGGCGGAATCGACGGTCAGAATGACCAAATTTGTGTTGAATTCTGCAGAAATTCTTGTCGCCTTTTCGGTTAGAAGATTCTCGTCTCGTGCAGAAAATAAATCCGCTTGATCCACAACCAGAGGATCTCTCTCCCGGCCGGGTATGTCCTTGGCCTCTTCTCTGCGAGCTTCAGCTCCTTCTTCGTCATGGGATTTGGCGACAAAAGGCTGTACTGCTTTAAATTCAGCACTTGGAGTATAGTTTTTATCCTTAGGTCTGGGCGTCAATGGATGGCCTGAGCTTGGTAGAATAAACCATAAGGCAATCAGAATAACTAATCCAATCACCAGAATAGAAAACCACCTGGCTTTGTTAAACACCGGCACGCGGTCTTTAAAGGTGGATACAATATTTTTTTCCTGATCGGCAGCTCGTACGTTGCCTCCTTCCCAATTTGCCTGTGTCATATCAGATACCCCAACAACATCAGTACAATAAATACTGCCAAACCAAGAAGCAGAGCCGCTGCCAGCAACCGTTTACTGCTGACCGGCAGTTCTCCATAGGACTCTCCGGTCACGCCGTTCATACAATAGAGGAAAGTAGTGTCGTCCTGGCGGTAGGTCAAAAGCCAAAAAGGGTGTAAAAGCAGTCTCCAGTTTGTAAGCTGTAGAGGCAGGAATTCCACTTTAGTTGAAGTCTTGTCATAATATCTGTCTACACTGTTTGAAACAATGCCGGTTGCGTCCGCTTGTATCTTACGGACAAAAGCATCTTCTGCCTGCTCTTTGGCGATATTGTTTCTCTCGGCGAAAAAACCTTGCAGATAAGCAGGATTGAACTCCATGATTTCCCCTTCAGAAAAAGGGTCAGTACCGATAACCAGCTGTTCAGCAGCTTTGTCATTGGCTAAAGAAGTAATAGCATTCGCTTCGAATATTCCGCCCCGATCGATCTCATAGAACTCACTGCTGGTTGTAACTACATTCCCCATTCTGCTTTCGTGCGTATTAACACCCTCCCCTATAATACGATATTTGGCACTGCCATCAGCCTGCCAGAACGGTAAATATACTCCGTTAAGCTGGTCGAGATGCTCTTTGGTACCAAAGTCACGGGGGGTGAATTTTCTGGTTTTTGACCATTTTGTAAAGGCGCTAACGACTTCGTCCTGATCAACACTAAAAGGTATCAACCCGTCCGGCGCAAAGTCCCCTGCTATCCTGGGGGCGACAATAACGGGACTGTGACAATAAAAGCAGTAAGTAGCTAAAGTGGTATCATCAGTCCAGACATTGGCTCCGCAGTTGCTGCAATTATAACCATACAAAGGTTCATCCGGCGCAGGTGCAATCTCCGAAGTGGCAAAGGTTTGCTCAGACAGCTTCAAAAGCTCTTCGGGAGTGAAAATACTATCGCAATAACCACATTGAATTTGAATCTCACCGGGGTCAAAGACTATCGGTCCGGCACAATTTGGGCATTTCAAAGTTTTTATTTCAGCCATAACACACGTCTCCCTAACACTCCTCAATATTTAGCAGGCGAAACAATAATCAAACTTAATTATACTATGAAATCACTAAATAATTCCTTTGTGCGGACCAAGTCCTGATTAATCTGATCCTTTACTTCATGGAGCGAATCAAATTGCCGGGTTGCCCTGAGAAAGTGATACAGCTCCAATGTAATCTCTTGCCCGTATATTTCCTTGTCAAAATCTAAAATATGGGTCTCTATTGTTACCCTGTCTTCGTCATCTACGGAAGGTCGATAGCCAATGTTTGTGACGCTGATGAACCTGTCATTTTCTACCGTGGTAAGCGAAGCGTAGACGCCAAGCTCAGGCAGATCTCCGCAAGAGCCGGCGTCAATGTTGGCAGTAGGCATGTCATATACCTTACCTCTGCCCTTGCCGCGAATTACTTTTCCACGAAATGTGTACAGCGGTTTCATTTTGAAAATGTGATCAGGCTTGGTCAATT
>DUPE01000231.1 GCA_012838475.1 Clostridiaceae bacterium | reverse complement strand
CCTGGTCTCAAGGAGGGACAACGACGCCCTCAACTGCACGGTTTCATTATCCCACGTGGAGTGTGGGAATAACAAAAATGCCTGTTGTAGAAACACTGAAATTTCTACAACAACAATATACAAGGAGAATGACAAGGAGATTAAGTCTGACATTGATAAATCTGCAGCAGCTAACAAAATTGTTAAGTGCAAAAAACAGCGAGCTTATGTCCGCTGTTTTTTTGTCCAAATAAATGTATAAAGCCAATATATTTCCATTAGTAGCAGACTAGTTGAAGCAGAATAATATGTGACAAAACAGTTCCGCGTTTATTTACATAGCTTCCTTCTTCTCCCAGAGCTTCAAAAACTCTATGGCATCATCTTCGTCCATGGGCATACTGATGAGGTATCCCTGGATTTTATCGCAACCATAGTGCTTTAAATACTCGAATTGATGTGCTTTCTCTACTCCCTCCGCTACCACAGAAAGACCCATTTTATGTGCCATCGAAATAATGTCATTCGTGATTGAGTCCTCTGCCTCAACGTGTTTGATTTTTTCAATGAAGGGCCTATCAATTTTCAGATGATTGACATTTAGTTCAGTCAGCCTGGAAAGAGAGGAATACGCTGTGCCAAAGTCATCGATCGAACTTTCTATGCCGTGATCTCGTAACTGAGCAAGAACAGCATTTATTCGCTCGAATTTTGATGAAAATACTGATTCGGTAATTTCAAAAAAGATGTAATATGGTTTGACATTCATCTCTGCTAAAATCCCAACAGCATTATCGACAAATTCTTCGTATATCAGCTGTATGGGTGAAATGTTAATGGAGACTTTGACATCATGATAGCCATTAGCTTGCAGTCTTTTAATGAATCCACAAGCCTTGCGAATAATTACATTCCCAATCGAGATAATATCCTTAGTCTCTTCCGCTATCGGGATAAATTCTAAAGGAGGCACTCTCCCCAGTCCTTTGCTTTCAAATCTTGCTAATGCTTCAAAACCGGTTATGCTATTATCGCTTACATTGACAATGGGCTGAAACTGCAGAATTATTCTGTCTTGGTCTTCACCCTCAGCAACTGACGCCAGTTCATGTCGCAACAAGTTGCCACGAAAAACTCTTTTCTCCAGTTTGTCATCATAAAAATAAATATTATTTTTTTCATCTTTTGAAGCGATAGCTTCTTCCGATGCTAGTCGAATTGAATATAACATCCCCTCAATGCCGTCCACAGCTGCCTCGGAAATCTCGTACACTCCGATGCCAAAAGTGATCCTATCCATGTCAAGGAATGATTTTACAACAACTCTGATCTCCTCACAGAAATCTGCCAGCTCGTCCTTGTTTTTATATTCTTTAACATAAAATACAAAACGGTGAGATGCTGTCGCAAAGAGTAGTCTTTGTCCGGTAGTTAGCTTTTTTAAGGCTGCAGCAATCTCTGCGGTCAACTTTTGGCTGTACTGCATACCGTATTTCACAGTCAAGGAATACATGGAATTCAAATTGACGCTTATTAAGGCGCTATCTAATACTGTCCCGTCTGACAAATCCTCTGCCAGCACCGTCTCTAAATGGTTAAGATTATACAGCCCCGTCCAGTGATGTTCACTAGCATATCTTAATTTATCTTCAGCGTCTTTGCGATCGGTAATATCAATAATTATTCCTTCGAGTGCTTCGATTTCATCGTCTTCGTCAAAAATTCCTTCTCCTAATTCCATAACCCACTTGCGGTTACCATCGGCATCGATGATTTCATATTCAGAGTGAAATTTTGCTTTACTCTCAAGAGCGGCCCTCCACTCTTTATATAGGTATTTACGGTATTCCGGGGCGATAAGATCATTGAAGGAGAAGACTTTGTTGTCGATTAAAGATTCCGGCTCGCATCCGCACAGCGTATGACAGCCGGATGATACAAACTCCATTGTCCAATCAGGGTCATAAGCGCATCTATAAGCCATGCCATTCAGGTTCGAAAGCAGAACAGATTTGCTGCGTTCGCTCTCAATGAGACTCGTAGTCATAGTCTTTTGATCGTCAATATCTTGAAGTACCGTAATATAACTGAAACCGCGATGTTCAGGCAAATGAATTGTAGCCACAAGGATATGTACCCATATCAGCGAACCATCAGCCCTCAACATCCGCTTTTCCATGGAATAACTGTTGATTTCACCGCTCTTTAGCTTTTCAAAATTTTCTAAATCTTTTTCCAAATCATCCGGATAGGTAACGCCTTCCCAGCCCAGCCTGCGCAGCTCTTTCTCTGTCCTTCCCAAAATCCTTTGATATGCCGGATTATAGTTGTATTGTCCGTTAATTCCATCTAAACCGGAAAAATCAGTAAAAAAGATCGAGACTCCAACAGGCACCTGCATATAAATCGTCTCGAAAATTATGGCAGCATCTTCGTATGACTGTTGCAATAAGTCCTGGCATTTTAACAATTCCGTCCGGGCATCGATTCTAACTTTTAAACAATATGAATCGAAAGGTATTCTGACATAGTCGACTATTCCCAGCTTAAGACCGGCTATCACTCTTCCCAATCCCTCACGCTCACTCAGAACAATAGTGTGCAGATTGTTATGTTTTTCACTCGCTTTAAGAGTTTGAAGAAAGCTGATGCCGTCCAGGTCGGGAATATCCATGTCGAGCAGCATTAGAAACACCGTTTTATTCGCCTCTAACACACGCATGGCTTCCGGCTCATTAGTTGCGATTAGGACATTGTAGTCATTTAAAATTTTTTGGATATTTTGTTGATCAGACGCTGAATCACTAACTAATAAAATATCAGTTGACATTAATTGTCTCCCTTGTCCTTCCCATAAATAACCATTCAATTATCAGTAGCAGCATAAATCACCAAGCGAAACGAAGTAGCTCTAGAATTTTAAGTACAGTGCCTAAACTAGATTCATTTGCTATTGATACGTCAAGAAACCGTATATATTAATAATTATTCAGTGCTATATGATTAATTATAAGACCATTTTGACGACAGTTTGTTGCAATTGTGTATCATTATGTTTAATAATGGCTAAGCGCTAGCGGCTGCAAATCAAGGCGCAAGCGTTAAAATTACAAAATTTCACGGTCAGGATTGGCCCTCACTGCTTCCCTTCTCTCTTCTTGCGGGAAGTTTGCAGATACTCATTTAGGATATTGAAGCCGACACCGGCAGCCACGATAAGCCCGCCGTAGAATGTCACGTGAGAGAAATCATGCTTCACTATTAAATCAATTGCTATGCCCACAAAGACCTGCCCGACAAAAGCCAGTAGCGTCAAACGGAAAGAAGAGATCTTAGGCACAGTAATGTTCATAACGAAGACGACTAAGACTCCGAGCACCCCTCCCAGATAAATCCAAAATTGCGGATCCGGGCGCTGAGTCAGATTAGTCATATCGTTTCCAGGCATCGCCAGAGCCAGTACTAGAGTGAACGGCAGGCCGACCAGATGATTGATAAAGGATCCGGGCATAGCACCTGCATGCTCAGATAATCTGGCGTTTATCGAACGGGTAAGGACAGTATTTAGTCCGGTTACAAAAGACAAAATAATTGCGATCAATGCAGCCAGATCTGCTCCAGCAACATCATCCATCATCACCGCAACACCGGTCAGTGAAAATGCCAGACCTATAAGCGATGATTTCTTGAACGGGTGCTTTTCCATGCCAAAGAGACCTAGATTGTCGATCAAAAGCGAAAACACAGTTTGACCAAAAAGATTCAGTGCCAAAATGCTGGTTAAGCTGATCTTGCCAAAGGCATAATTGCTAAAAAAGACTGAGAATATTCCGAAAGCTCCGGCTGAGTAAAACCACAGTGGCAGCTTTTTTCTCGGAAAAAGTTTTTTCCTGCCTAACTTGCTGAAAGCAAATGCGAATATTACCGCGATGACATGGACGATGAAGGTCGCATTATAATTGCCATAAATAGCAGTCAGATCACCGTTCACGGCGACCATCAGGGCAATGAACACACCACTAAGCAAGGCAAGAAAATTGTACACAAATGCTCCTCATAGAATTTTGTTTAATTATATCATCAGAAAAACGTTAATTCTCTTTGGACAGTTTCTGACAAAGAAACGCTATACACAACAGTTTGCCGCCGGCAGGATCACTATACTCAACATCCCGCTACCTTTGGTAAAGCAATGTTCAGTGGTCTGCCGCCAATGATGACACAATATCCCTGATAAGGGCATTATTCATTATTAATAATAGCTGCATAAGCCTCGCCAAATTCCGGGAAGACTCTCTTAAGTGAGACGGGTCTCCCCTTACGATTCAAGAAGCAATGCTTACTTATCCCCCATGCGCCTTAGAAAAAATCATATGATAGACGTCTAATTTATAAACATGCTATCTTCGCCTATACTCGATGCTACAGTCTGGCGATTCGTTCACGGTCATCATTACTCAATACAAAGTCAAATACATCTAGATTCTGGGCTTGGCGCTCTTTGTTATGAGACTTCGGAATAACTATAACATCACGTTCAATCTGATAACGCAGGATTACCTGGGCAAAGGTTTTACCGTATTTATCCCCTATATCACCGAGGACTTTTCTAGAGGAGTCTGACAGCCCCCTCAAAGGAGACCAGGCAGTTGTCTTAATTTCTTTCTCAGTATTGTAGGCGATTAAATCGTCATTCCAATGACTGACATGAGATTCAATTTGATTTACCGCAGGTACTACTTGGCAACTTCCCAAGATTATCTCTAGATCTTTTTTTGAGAAATTTGAAACTCCAATAGCCTTAAAAGTACCATCGTTATAATACTCTTCCAGCAATGACCAAGCTTCTGCCATCTCCACAGGATTATCCCAAGGGTTATGAATTAAAAACATATCTACAAATTCAGTTCTTAATTTATTAAGGCTTTTTTCAACCTCGGATCGAAGCCAATCCTGACCTTTATAACCTTCAAATGTATTCAGTTTCGTAGTAATGAAGAATTCTTCCCGGACTATCCCTGACTTGGCAATGCTTTCTCCCAGAACTTCTTCATTCCTATAGGCCTGAGCCGTATCAAAGTGTCTATAGCCATTATCTATGGCCATATCAACTTCCACAGTATCTCCCCTTAACTTCTCGTGGTAGCTATTATTTACTTTTCCAAAAGTATTGATTCCACATCCTATTACAGGCATTTCCAGCCCATTATTTAATATCACATTTTTCATAATAATCTCTAAACTCCTTGCACCGTAATCCGGTTATAAAAAAGATAGATGAGTGGCAGAAGGCGCCTATTCACCCGCTTTGACCTGTTAAGAACCGGCCGGACCTACCCGACTAGACTCGACCAGAAGCTACCTTATCTGACCCTGCCTGACTTTACACGCCACGGTCTTACCATGCCTACCCGCCTATGCCGACCCGGCTCGGCTCGACCAATCTCTTGCTCTTGCTATGTATCCCTAATCTTTTAGTCAGCGTTTTACCTGCAGCTAGCTCATTACTTATTTCTGGTATATATCTATACTCTTTTAGTCAGCGCTTTACCTGCAGCTAGCTCATTACTTATTTCTGGTATATATCTATACTCTTTGAGTCAGCGTTTTACCTGCGCTGGCTCATCACTCGCTCATAATATATGTTTATCGTCTAAATCCGATGTTTTAGACAGTTTAGATCTCTGTCAAAGCTACGAAAAACACTTGGTCCATAACTGGCGGTGTATCCGGGAAATCACTTCTATTGGTCTTCAGCCCGGCAATGCGATCAACTTCATCCATCCCATCGATGACTCTACCAAAGGCTGCATACTCGCCGTCCAGGAATAAGCTGTCTCCATGACAAATGAAAAACTGTGAGCTCGCTGAATCAGGAATTTGTGTTCTGGCCATAGACACAGCTCCGCGTACATGAGACAAGCGGTTATCGACACCGTTAGATGCAAATTCCCCCTTTATTTCGGTCTTGGAGCCACCTCTACCGGTTCCGGTCGGATCGCCGCCCTGAATCATAAATCCCGGGATGATACGGTGAAAAATAATGCCATCAAAAAATGATTCCGAAACAAGATTCTGAAAATTCGAGACAGTGATTGGTGCCGCCTCTTTATCAAGCTCAATCACTATATGATTACCACTGTCCATCGCTATATAGACAAAGTCCGTGACCTCATCGCTTTTGGTATATCCTTTTGCAATTTGTTTATCCATAAAAATTACCCTTTCTATGTACCTGTCTTTGTATCTGCCGATAAGTCTACACTAAAGGAAAGACATACGATAAGAACATTCATCACAACAATCTAAAATATCTATCAAAGCGACTCCCAAGTTTATTCAGTAATTAAATTTGCTGCTTTCTTTTTGCCGCTTTTTTGCCGGCTTCCTTCGGATACATTTTCTTGCTCCAATCTTTGTCGTGTACGTCCAAGATTCTGCCCACATACACAGTACAGAAGTAAATAATGCAGTTAATCCGCTTGATACGAATCAAAAATATGCTCGACATAATTACGGTAATTTGGACTTATGTAAAAAAAGGTACTGCACACGATACACCCAGAGAAGACCCGGTCGCCTTTAACAAAGTAGTCCGCGAGTTTATGGAAGCATTAGAAAAAGAATAAGGCATGTCTTTCATAAATACAAAACTAAAAGTTTTTGTAAAAACTAGCATATATCGTCGGTGATGCTAATAGCAACATTTGCAGTATATTGAGTTTGTACATTCTCAAGAACGCACTGATAGCTTCAAGCCAAATGGGATCTCAACTCCCAT
>DUPE01000117.1 GCA_012838475.1 Clostridiaceae bacterium | reverse complement strand
TGGTGTCCTGGAGGCTCATATATGTTTACCGGGTGTGAAGCTGGTGTAGATCCGATCCGGTGTATTGTTCAGAAAGCGATTGGCGAACGAGTCATCTACTGGATTTCAAGAATTTTTGAATCCGAGTCAAGAAACAAATTCATGGACAACATCAAACAACTAAGTAATCGGTATTCTGTGCAGAGTTTCTTAGGAAGACAAATGGACAAACTATGAGCTGTGATTTGAAACTGGTTCCTGATGTTGAGTTCATACATCAGGATGGTATGTTAAACAGCAAGTTTGTTTTGCTTGGGAGCAAATCCGCAAACTCGTTTATTAAAATGAACGAGACTACGTATTTGTACGCAAGCGAAATCATTGAGATGTTGCAAAGCAACAAAACGCAGGATGAGATTTCCAAAGAAATGTCTGATTCACACCCGGAACAAAAAATAAATGTTGCAGCGTTTATTGACAGATTGAGAATTGCCGGCTTGTTATGTGGATATGAGAAGGTGTTTGACGATGAAATGGATTTACTGGGTGTTAAAGTATTTAACATCAAATTCAAACAATCTGAAGGGCGTGAGATAAATCTCCTGATAAAAGCTATCTACAGTCTCTTCTCCTCCGCAATCATCTGGTGTCCCCTCCTCATCTTCTTAACACTGGTCTTGAATTCTTATTTCGGATTTGAGATTCGTTTTGTTGATCGACCGCTGGAGAATGTCTGGATTGATCTTATAGCAACAATCATACTCACGATACTATGTTTCCTTGTTCATGAACTTGGTCATGCCATAGCAGCAGTATATAGCGGGGTGAGAATAAAAGAGTTCTCGATTGCTTTCTATTTCGGATTAATTCCGACTTTCTTCTTCCGATATCACGACATGAAGTCAGTAAGTCCCAGAACAAAATTGAAAATTGTTTCAGCTGGAATTTATTCAAATATCATCTTCGCAATCCTCTTCTTTCTTCTGTCAGTAATTGCGGCTGGCAATCATACAACCAGCACGATACTGTATAGATTTGCCTACTTTAATGCCATCATGATTCTGGGGAATTTATTGCCTGCCCGCCTCTCTGACGGATATTATATGCTTTCTTTGCTGTTGAATAAATATGATATTAGAGTATCTTTATGGAGGAATATCGTTGCACAATCGCGGGATCGTAAGAAACCCAATAAGCTTATTGTAGCTTATGGCATATTAATGGTGGCTTCATTAGTTTACACGCTCTTCACAACGATTCTCAGTGTATTAAACTACTTAAGAAGTGGAAACTATGCATATGGATTTGGATTACTGATTGTGGTCTCGGTGATGTTATGCGTCGCCACCTACAATATCAAGAAAAAAAGCAAACGGATTTAAGATTATGACATTGAAACTCATCAGGGAGCAGTTAAAAACTAAGTCGCACAGAAATCACGCCATCAGTATTTGTCTGATCGCATTCCTGTTCACGACGATTTTTACATCAGGAAACATCGTGGTTGCAAATGCCGAGAACCATGCATTAACCAACTACTGGAACAAGTCAGGAGAGGCAGACATAATTGTATTATCAACCTCAGAGGACAGTATCCCGCAGGAGGTTCTAAATAATGCAGAATCAGTTACTCCTGCATATATTGCGGGGGCGTTGTGCACGACGGAAGCTAGCGATAACGAAGCCGTTGTTGTTGTTGCCGAATCTGACATTACTGAGCTGAGCAAGAAGATGAATCTGGGACTTAGCGGGTTGGATTCGAACTCGATAATCGCGAATACGAAGGTCTTAGATTCTCTGAACTGTAAGATCGGCGACAAGATTTTCGTTAATGATACGCAATATGTGATCACGCACGTTACAGATACCGCGAACTTTCTTTCTCCGAAGGATGCCATCATCATCATGGATCCGGTTGATCCGGACGTCGGGAATGACGATATTGCTGTCTACTTCCTGAACTACCAGCACGACCAGAAGCAAGTATCTGCAGCGGTAGAGCAGCTTGAGGATGCTGTAAGCTACATTAATCTTCATGAAGGTATAACAGCGATTTACAATGAGTTCGCTAACTTGAATAGTGTACTGAACATTTTCTTCATCGCGATTATTACCATATGTATCATATTGACCGGTTCATCAGCATCACTAAACTTGCGAAGTGAAACGGTATATTGGACAAACCTTCGTTTGATGGGTTTGTCGAGGAATCGTTTGAAAAGGATCATTCGTATTGAGAGTGCATTGCTCGCCGTAATTGGAAGTGTCTTGGGCATTTTGGGCGGGTATTTTGCAGCGCTTCTCATATGTATGGCAACAGATACGAATTTCGATAACAAAGTTATCGACTGGTTGTTGCTGATGTTTGGAGCTTTGTTGGGATTGGTTATTGTGCTTCTCCCGATTCAAGCATTCTTGTTCAGGAATACGCAAAGGGAGGCATTATCGCCATTCCGGACGGTAAAAACGAAGAGCGCCAGGAACGGGTTGTTTGCGGTATTGGTTAGCGTAGTAGCTGTAATTATGATGATCGTGCTGTTAACGAGCTCTCTATGGTTAGGTTCTATAACTTCGGCGTCAACTCAATATGTAATCCAGCTGATCATGGCCTTTTTGACGATGATTCTGGTGACCGTCGGCTGTGTTGAGTGGATATCCGCAGTCGCAAGAAAGATTCGCACGAAGCCCACGCAGTTGTTCGCCTATACGTCCAAGGTTCACGCCAAAAGAATCAAAGGAATCACAATATCTCTCGTTATCATTGTGGCTGTTCTGGGAACACTCGTCGAGTTCTCTACTACGTTCAAGAATTGGGCATATGAACTGGCAAATCAGCAGCTGACTTTTGATGCAAGAGCGACATTAAATAATGACGAGATGGGCGGGCAGCAACTGGATGCGTTAATGGATCGCGAAGGTATTGATGCTCGTGGATCATACTACCTTGGTATTGCGAAATTGTCCGGCGCCTCAACATATCTGATATCTGAAATGCCTGACAGCAATCAACTCAACGACATTTATAATCACGATAAAGAGTTCGGCAACTTGATGAGTGATGAGATTGCTGTCTCGAAAACCCTGTGCAAGAGTCTGAACCTGCAAGTAAATAATCAGGTTAAGCTTATTATGAATGGAATTGTTAAAGATGTAACCATCGTCAGCACATTTGAAACACAAGACTACTCATCCAGTATCGTTATCGCTTCTTCTTCCTTGTTTGAACCAGAGGAATATAAGAGGGTATGTTTGAACTTTGAGCTCAGAAATAATGCTACTGTGTCGGATCTCCGCCGCGAATTGAAGACGTCTTCCATAACGATCGAGTCATCGAGTGAACTAACAATAAAGTGGCAGGACAGCATCGTTAACGGAGTCGATATTCTGATATGGGTGTGCGTGATTATTGCGGTGTCGCTGCTCATCATGCTTAACAACAACATCAAGAATTCGATCATGAACCGCAAACGGGAATTTGCTTTACTGAGAACAATGGGCTTAAGTAAGAATGAAGTCTTACGTCTGTTATTTGCAGAACTTCTGTTACTTCAACTGCCTGCAATAATCATCGGAGAATTGTTTACACCTTTTCTGTCGTATTTTTTCATAAATCTAAATGCAACCATAACCGGCTATGATGTCACATACAACGTGAACATTCTTACTTACATCATAATAATGGCTGTTGTTGCTGTGATATTGACTTTTAGCCCGATTCGAACATTTAACAAAGCGAAGAACGAGTCGCCAATTGATAGCCTAATTCAGCAGTGAGGAGATACTACTATGATTACCGCAGAAAACCTTAAGAAGAATTTCGGAACTACTTCTGTGATTAACGATATATCCCTGGAGATCAACCAGGGTGAGTTCATTGGTATTATGGGAGAATCCGGATCCGGCAAGAGCACTTTGCTGTATCTGCTTAGCGGATTGCTCACCCCGACATCGGGAAAGGTGTTCGTCAAGAAGGATGAGATTACCTCAATGAATGATACCCGGTTGAGTAATTTCCGTACTTCAAACTTCGGTTTTATCTTTCAATTTC
>DUPE01000122.1 GCA_012838475.1 Clostridiaceae bacterium | reverse complement strand
GACGACCCAATGTTCTTATTTGTGAAGTCTGTTCGCGACGAAGCTGCAACATTGAATACAAAACTTTCTGAATATAACATCCCATTCGCAAAAGCACGTAATACTTATCTCAAAGGTATTTTGGAAATGGATGGACCATATAAACATTTCCCTGATGCAAACCTTACCCTCAGATTGACCTATGGTGAGATTAAAGGTTATGAGCCTCGAGACGCGGTAACATATAGTCACCAAACTACATTGCAAGGAATAATTGAAAAGGAAGACCCTAATAATTGGGAGTTTGTAGTTCACGAAAAACTGAAAGAATTATATGAAGATAAAGATTTTGGTGATTATGCACTACAGGATGGTAATATGCCTGTTAATTTAGCAATCACAACCCATACTACAGGAGGCAATTCAGGAAGTCCTGTTATGAATGGAAATGGAGAGTTGATAGGCATCAACTTCGATCGTAACTGGGAAGGTGTAGGTGGTGATATTCAGTATCTACCTGATTACCAAAGAAGCATTATTGTAGATATACGTTACGTTCTTTTTGTTATTGATAAGTTCGCAAATGCTACTCACATAATCGAAGAAATTGATTTAATAAAATAGCCAACTATTATGCTCCTTAAGGTGTTATAATATAGTGGTTAACCTAACTATTATGAGAGGTGGAATGTTGAAATTAGTCAGTATTATTTTAAAAAATAGTAATTATGAAAAATTTTATTAGGCTGTTTGTTTTTCTCACAACTCTTGCATTTATGACCGGTTGCAGTTTAACAAGAACAAATGTAGGCGGAACTATAGAAAATAGAATTTTGGGGCTATGGGAAGTAAGAGCTATACATAATAGCGATGAGTCAGGTTACAAAGAAACACCTCCCGGAATGTTTAAAATGGTATTTAAAGATGGCACATTTATGAATTTTATGTCCACAGAAGATGGCGCAATTATAACTGTTGATGGATCATATGAAATTAAAGGTGACATTTATACCGAAAATATTGTAAATTCATTCAATAAGAGTCAGGAGGGAAAGGCTAACCACTTGAATTTTAAATTGTCAAACGATAATTTTATGTATCTGCGTTGGTTTCAACCTATTGATGAGTTTGGAGTAGTGCAGAATCGTTGGATTGAAGAGATTTGGCAACGAGTTTTAATAGAAGATTTGGAGGTAAGTAATGTAGACTTACAACAAGAACTCAGATCGTTGCTTTATGACGATGAATTGATTAAAAAAGTTATTAAATAAACAGAAGCCTATATAATACTATAAGAAAATGGCGGACAAAAATCTGCCGCCATTTTACTACTAAATCATATTTAAGCAGAGAGCTATAAATTCTTCAATGCCTCTTCTAAATCAGCCTTAATATCATCTATATGCTCCAATCCCAATGAGATACGAATCATGTTTGGATAAACTCCTGCAGCAATTTGTGCATCTTCCGGTAACTGCTGATGTGTTGTGCTTGCCGGATGAATCACCAATGTCTTGGCATCACCAACATTAGCAAGATGGCTTATCATTGATAGACTGTCAATAACCTTAGCTGTTTGATTTACATCTCCTCTCACGAAGAAAGATAGCACACCCCCAAAACCTCCATTTTTAAGATATTTCTTTGCAAGTGTATTATATTTATTACTCTTGAGTCCGGGGTAATTAACTTTTTCAACTTTGGGATGATTCTCTAACCAATTAGCAAGTATTAAAGCATTTTCGTTTATGCGCTCCGAACGTAGCGACAGTGTCTCAAGTCCCTGGAGTAATAGGAAGGAGTTGAATGGACTGTTAACCGGTCCT
>DUPE01000086.1 GCA_012838475.1 Clostridiaceae bacterium | reverse complement strand
GCATCCATCACGGGTTTTTATGTAATGAATGAATTAGTTAAAAACCATTTTGATGGAGACATAACTATCATTGACAAAAAGGGGGTTTATCCTTATAACACTTACCCGCTTTCAAAAGAATGGATGCTGGAAGAGGACGATATGGAGCCCCCTCTTCTTAAGGAGAAGGAGTATTATGCAGAGAACAACATAGACTTGAGATTAAACACAAAGGTTGATTTGATCAATCCTGAAGAGCAGTCTGTAACAACTCATCTGGGTGAAACAATTTACTACGACTATTTAGTCATAGCAACAGGTTCAAAATTACGTAAATTAGAATTGTTCGGTGATGATGCTGAAGGTGTTTTTTATCTTCGTGAATTTAATGATGCAAAGAGAATTAAACAATGGGCAAAAGATATTGAGAATGTCGTAATAATAGGATCCGGATTTATTGGTTTGGAGTTAGCTTCGACTTTTTCGCAATTAGGTAAAAAAGTTTCAATAATTGAAAAATTCGGAAAACCGCTTGAAAGAATTCTTGGTGAACAAGTGTCTGATTATTTCACCAAAATGCACCAATCGCATAATGTTAGTTTCTTTTTAAACGAAGAAACAGAAAGACTTATTAAGGATGAAGAGGGGAAAATTGCTTCAGTGCAAACAATAAATGGCAACAACATTAAAGCTGAAATGGTTTTAGTGGCGGTAGGAGTTGAACCTGATGTATCTGTTGAAATCAAATCATTGGATACGGATCGTGGCATTATCGTTAATAGATTCGGTGAAACAAATTTAGCTAGAATTTACGCAGGTGGAGACGTTGCCATGTGGCCTTACAAAAACAAGCTTATTCACGTAGAGCATTGGGAGACTGCCTGGAGTCAAGGGATTTCAATTGCAAGGAATATTCTTAATGAAGAAAACAGCGAATACACTGTAGATCCTTATTTTTGGACAGACCAATATGATGAAACTTTTGAGTATTTGGGCAACGCAAGAACCTGGGACAAAACTTTGATCAGGGGCAAGTTAAATGAAGGGAAATTTGCCGTTGCTTACGTTGATGAAAATAATTTTCCGCTGGCTATTCTTTTTGCCAACAAATTTGAGAAGAGAAAAAATATACAGGCGCTCTTAAGTAAAAAACAAACTCTAGACGAAAGCCGTTTTGCAAATATAAATATCCCTGTAGAAGAAGTTTAAGATAGAAAACGGCTGATAGCCGAGGGTTCTGACAGCGAGGCTGACGGGATTCACCATAGCGGGGAACCCTGAAGGATGAGGATATCCACTATCGAGAGCTTGAATCAGAATAATAGAATCAACTCATTTTTCATTTCAACTCTTTGACTTGTTACCGATATTTCTTACTTTGACATTTATTCTGACTAATGTACAGATCAAAGAGTAACTTGACTAATCAGGAGGACATTAGAATGAAAAAAGTCGCTATGCTAATTGAAAATATGTTTGATGACAGAGAACTGATATACCCTTATTACAGATTGCAGGAAGAGGGATTTGAGGTTCATCTGATTGGTAAAAAGAAAGATACTGTTTATACCGGTAAATCCGGAGTGACAGAAAAGAGCACACACGCATCTGATGAAGTCTCCGTAGATGACTATGACGCTCTTGTTATCCCGGGTGGATTTTCGCCGGATTATATGAGAAGGACTCCGGCAAGCGTCAACTTTGTCAGAGCTATGAATGAGGCTGAAAAAGTCGTTGCCGCAATCTGCCATGCTCCCTGGATGCTCGCATCCGCAGGTGCAATTGAAGGCAAAAAAGTCACTTCGTTTTTCTCAATCAAGGATGACCTGATAAACGCAGGAGCAGAATGGCTAGATGAAGAAGTGGTAGTTGATGGCAATATCATCACTTCAAGAAGTCCTAAGGATTTGCCAATATTTTTGAAGACAATAATCGAAAACATTTAAGAAACACTAGGAGAATTTCAAATCACACAGATTTTTGACAGAATCTGTGTGATTTTTTTGACAGTTTATGCAGAACTGCTTTTAGAATATGTGTGTAGTGAAGGCGCTTAGGCTGAAGGGGAGTTACCTGTCCATTCGCAATTTATTATGCCGACTAGGTTCCAGTTCCCTTCATGGTGTTCAAATACAAGCTTTGAGCTATTCAATCCATCCTCTGATATTGAGGGTCAAATCCTTAGAAATTAATCTCAACAAGCTGCCTTCAGGATATGCTTCAGATAGGTTGCTATGTATTTTAAAAACACTAATTGTCTAGCTTTTCTTCTCCACCAAACTCTTTGATTTTATCGACTGTTTCCGAGCTAACAATATGTTCTAAACGGCAAGCGTCTTTGTGTGCGATTTCTTCATCTACATTGAGAATATCCGTCAGAAAATTTTCAATCACCACATGGCGTTCAAATATAGACTTGGCATATTTTTGTCCCTCATCTGTTAAAATAAGGAAGCGACTATCGTCCATATTGACTAACCCCTCATTGCGAAGCTTCTTCACGGCATTGCTCACACTCGGTTTTGATACTCCAAGTTCATTCGCAACATCAATTGAACGTACATAGCCAAGTTTACGGCTCAAGAGAAGAATGGTTTTCAAATAAGTTTCAGCAGATTCTCGATTTTTCATTGGCTCATACATAATTGCATTTGATAGCAACCCTGAGAATTAATTACCTGTAGTACGCAATTCGAAGGCTCCACGCCATAGACTTGCCGCCTTTCCAGTGAATTATTGCCATAGCCGGAATGGTACACATTCTGTATATTCCGGCCGCCTAACTTTCCAACTTTTAACTCAAAGATCTGGCTATCACATTTCTGCCAATTATTAGCAAATGCAAGTCCCCAAAGGTATTCAATCATAATGTCCGGAAGGATAGCCCTAATATCAGGTGAGACAGATAAACTATCTTTAGCATCTGCGTGCACATTTTTACTTATCATCCTCGTCATTTTCAATTCTCTCCTTTTCAAAAGACGAATATCCCATTCCACGCTGACAGTGTCCACGACCTTTAAAATGCTTAGACCGACGACCTTTGAAATGTCTGGAATTATGTTCAAAGCCGCCAAAGCCGGGATGCTGTCGATTATGATAACCATGTCCGTATGACGACATAAACCTTTCCATATATCTACGGCGTTCCTCGAAATCTTTATCCGGGAATTGTTCTTCGTACCGCGTGATGATACGCTGCAAATATTCGCTAAAAGTCGACAGTTCATCATCATTCAGGCAGTCAAGTACAGTCAACATGTCCGGATCGCTTGCATAGGCATTGTCAGTGGCTTTTTCACCTTCTTCAGTCAAGCGGACAGTCAAAATACGCTTGTCGTCTTCAGACGGTTCGCGGGTTATATAGCCTCTTTTTTCTAATTTCATAAGCAGTTCTGCAACTGATTGTTTACTCATGTTGAGCAAATAGGTAAGTTCCTTTTGACTCATTTCAGGCTTCAATTTTAGGATCGCCAACACTCGGCCTTGCCCTCTGCGGGGATTGTGTCTATTGCCGAAATGGTTAACCATTGTGCGATGCATGAGCATTTGAAGTTGTTGCAGTTGTCCGGTAATGGTATTTCTAATTTCATCATTCATTAATAATATTCTCCTGTTACTGTTTTTTTCATCAGGTCAAGTACCTGACTTTAACATTAGTATAGTACTTGACTAATCGGTTGTCAAGTACCTGACCTAATGATAAATAGTTCAATGTCAGCAGAGTTTTTTGTCAATTAATCCGGACATTCTAGGCACACAAAGTTATGGACTTAGTCCGGCTTCGAAATGTCAGATTTTATAAAAATGATTATCAGTTCACACGATTGTACCTATCAACTTAGGTTTCTGGAATTAAGTTGTTGATTTGATCAGTATATGTGTTGAACGGAGCTTCTCCCTTTTCTATTGAGAGTTTTTACGTAAAAGCGAAAATATTTTCAATAGATTACTTTTCCAAACTGTGATCGTTAGATTAAAATCTGAATGTCAATATTCAAGATGGCATATTCCTTCTAATACAGATAAATGGAATCTCAAAACTATGTCAACGCTTAGTCTGCTGATAGTTTCGGGTTTTTCAAGACGACGACACTGTTATGGTAATTTCCAAGTATAAAGGAGGATTCCGGATGCCGGACTACGGTATCAAAATGATCGAGAAACGGCTGAACCGTAGTGATCACGTCAAACCCTGCATCGCCATCGCGATAGTGCATGGGAACCACGACGTCAGGATCGCATTGGCGCACAATTTCAGCTGCTGTGTCGGCGTCAATCGTGTAATACCCGCCAACAGGAATCAACAGCACGTCAAGATTCTGCAGTCTCGCAATCTGTTCATCCAACAATGCATGTCCTAAGTCGCCGCAATGAGCGATACGCTTGCCGCCAAGTTTCACAATATGTATTTTATTTTTGCCGCGCAGGTTTCCCTGCTCTGAATCGTGGAACGTATCGATAATCTCTACGTTCACATCCACCTTGCGTTTGGATAGTTTGACGTGCGAGCTGGCATTGTGGTCGCCGTGCTCATGTGAAGCCAAAACAATATCTGCTTCCAGTTTTAATTGGCCATAACCCGGAACCTCTTTATAAGGGTCGAGAATAATTGCCGCATCTTCTGAATGAATCTCAAAGCAGGAATGGCCGTGCCAGACAATGCATATTTCTTTAGGCATAAGGAGACTCCTTTTCGATTTTTGGTTTTGGTTTTGGTTTGCTTAAGTGGCGCAGGTAAATTGAGACAGAAGCACCTATGACGAAGAGTGTTATTTTGAGCCAGATCTGATCCACCAGGAAGATAGATACAATCAAGAATGCCCAAACAGTTGTATGGCTCTGGATTTGAACTTTACGATCCAGTCCATTGCGTTTATCGAAATTCTCTACATGTTTTCTGAAGAATTCAAATTTCATCATTCTGTCAAAGAGGAATGGTGTCTTCCGAAAAAAGAAGGCTGCTAACAGGACAAAAGGAGTGGTCGGCAATACGGGCAAAAAAACGCCAACTGCGCCGATACCAAGAAATAAGAATCCTAATGTGGTCGAAAGTATTTTCATTGTAAGAATTATTTGTCCATTATTAATTGCTTCACAGCAGATTTTTCACAACATCAGGATAACAAAATATATACATCTGTTCCGGACAAATGAAACAGAAAATAAAATAGACTGTTCGTCTATACGGTAGTGGGTTTGTATTTCACGCACTTCACATTATTTCTGTCTTTCATTTTTCTCGATCAAAATCTTTATAAGAAGACCGTAACCTAAGGGCAGTATCAAGACCACTCTACAGCGATTGCTCTCAAGATTGAGGAAGTCGACAAAAGGAACTATTATACAAGGCTTGATCTGACATTAGGCAGAAGACTAGAGGTAGCAAAGAGTAGTTTAAGAAGGTCGGAGTGTTATGCCAAAACAAGTATCAGATTTTTGCGCCCTCGGTGCATAAGAAATCTACTTTAATTCCCAGTCTCCAGAATACGCAAAAAAATGATAGAGATGTTTGGTCTTACTCATTTAGAAATAAGATATTCGAAGTCTTAGGCAAAGATGGCCTTGTTGCCGTAGAAGGCGACAAAGAACTGGCAAACAGATATTTTTATTTAGAGAAAGCCTCTGTAAACCATGCTTATAGCTCTTATCTTGAACTCAACTTGCAAAAATTATCAAATAAATTGCAATATAATATATTGGCAAATGAATTGTTATAAGTAGTTAAGCTTAACTGCCCAATTCAGCTTGTATGAAACAATTTTAGTTTGAGGGGTTCAGGGTTAAGGAAGCTTATCTTACGTTATCAGTTGCAATTTCACTACAATATAATCTATATTAATTACATTGCATATATTTAAGATAATGTGATATCTTTGTATAAAAGCACTATTAATTCTCAATTTAAACTATTGGTGGAAAATCTAATGCAGTATTTTGCCAGACCATCCATTGATGGACAAGAATTCCAACCACTTCATGAACACATAAAAAATGTTGCAGAATACGCAGCCCTGTTTGGCAAAAGAAATCATTTAAGCGCAATCTGTCGTTTGTTGGCTTATCTACATGATATGGGTAAATACAGCCTGGAGTTCCAAAGATATATAAGAGAAATTGCAGAAGACATTCAAAAAGAAAAAAGAAGTAGCCCATCAAGAGTCGATCATGGTTCCTATGGCGCGGCATATTTGTATGTGTTTGTTCAGCCAAGAATAGAAAAACAGAATTCAAACACCAAAATTAAAGGCATCCTTCACTTTTTCACGGATTTTTTAGCTATGTGCCTCGCTTATCATCATGGCGGTCTTGATGATTATCTTTCAATTGAAACGATTAAGTCGCCAATCAAATCTAGACTACAGTCTTTTATTGACGAGACAACCGAGCAGACCTCCCTTAAGAAAGTAAAGACTACATTTTTTGAGGACTGTATAAATCAATTCGAGCTAAACAAACTTGAAGATCTAGCACTAGACGAGTTTTTGGCTTTGTTAGAGAGGATATCCAACGCTCCCTATCCGGATAAGAACAGAAAGGCAAACCAGAGAAGTTATGATGTGCAATTGATCCTTAAATATGCTTATAGCTGCTTAATTGACGCCGATAGATTGGATGCCTACAACTATTCCGCAACAGAACCACTGGGTCCAGAGGCTTCCATAGTACCTTATCTTGACGAGTACATAGAAAAGCTCGAGCAGAAGTTGCAGTCTTTCCAGAGCAAAGACCCTGGATCCGAATCTGAAAAGAATATTGTCGAGCTACGGGCGTCAATCAGCAATGAATGCCGTTCAGCAGCTAAATGGGAAACAGGCACCTACACTCTTACTGTGCCTACCGGAGGTGGAAAAACTTTTGCCAGTTTACGCTTTGCACTGGAACATGCGAGATATCATGCAGGCACAGAATCAGAGAAAACTCAAATTATATATGTACTACCTTATACGACTATCATTGAGCAGAATGCTGACGAGGTTAGAGAAACTCTCAGCTGTTCAACTAATCTGCTGGAACATCACACGAACGTAAGTTTTTCAGATGATGAATGCGATGAAGAATACAAGCTTTTTACTGAACGCTGGGATGTACCCATCATTTTTACTACTCAGGTGTAGTTTCTGAATACACTTATTCAGGGTAAAAGCAATAGTATCCGCAAACTACACACATTAGCGAACAGTGTAATTGTCATCGACGAAATCCAAACAATTCCTATTAAATGTACTTACCTGGCTAATGCTGCCTTTAACACACTAAGCCGACATCTAAATAGTACGGTAATTCTTTGCACAGCTACGCAACCTAATCTCAAAGAGCTTGAGGTGCCTGCTCTTCTAGGGGACCCCGGTGAATTAACGCAGAATCCTGCAGGAGCAGCAAACGCCTTCAAAAGGATGGAAATAGTTGACGCTACGAAAGATTCCGGAGATAACGTCGCCAGCTTTGTCGACTGGATGGATGATTTGCTCCTGAAAGAAGACAGCATTCTAGTTGTCATGAATACCAAAAACGGTGTAAAGAATGTTTTCGACAAATTAAGGGAGCTTAATTTAACGCACAGTATTTACTACCTGACTACTTATCTCTGTCCTGCACATAGAAAAGAGCGAATCGGCGAGATCAGAAAAAAGCTTGAATTAAACATTCCGCTTATTGTAGTCAGCACGAACTTGATCGAATGTGGTGTCGATCTCAGCTTTCGTTATGTTATAAGAAATCTGGCAGGATTGCAGTCGATTATCCAGTCCAGTGGCAGAGGGAACAGGCACGGCGAACATACAATTTCGCAAACCTTTGTAGTAGATATTCAGGAGTCTGTTTCCCCTCTAAAAGAGTTAATTATTGGTCAACAATGTACCATGCGTCTGCTATCCGCGTTCGAACAGAGATCGGAGGATTATGACAATAGCCTCTTGTCACAAAAAGCAATAGACACATATTATGATATTTTCTCTGAAGAGACTCGTATCAAAGAGCAGATGGGATATCCGATAAAATCCGCGTTTCGCAACATTCCTCTTCAGGCCTATGATCTGCTGGCGGAGAGAGATGTGAATCACAAAGGTCTTGCCTGGAGCAAGTTTAAACTCACATACAGCTATCCTTTTAAATTTATTTCCAAACAGTTCCAAGTGATTGATCAAAACACAAGCGGAATCGTCGTTCCTTTTAACGAAGAAGCAATGAATTTGCAGGGCTTACTTTTAAGCCAGAATGTTGCATTAGACAATAAAAGAAAAATCTTCAGGGATATTCAGAAGTATGTGGTAAATGTTTATCAGTCTGATTTTAAAAAGCTTCTT
>DUPE01000131.1 GCA_012838475.1 Clostridiaceae bacterium | reverse complement strand
GATGGCTCCTTTTTGTTCCAATCTATTTACACCACTTTAGCGGACGTTATCGTGAGAGCAGCTTTATGAAGATGCTTTACGTAAATGCCAGAGGAATGATTGTAGAATGCATCACACCAGGTGTTAAGATAGGGGGTGAAGTCACACGAGCCATTCTGCTTAAGAAAGAAATGAATTATAGTGGCAGTGAGGCTGCATCATTAGTCACTTTACAGAAAGTCATAAGCCTTTCTGCTTTCTTTCTCATAAACGTACTGGCCCTATTGGGACTTTCCAGTCGCGTTGAGTTTTTGCAAGACTCTGTTGTCCGATTCATGGTATATCTCTTTATTCTGTCGATTTTGGCAGTGTTTGCCTGTCTCTTTCTTTTTGATCAAAAATTAGATACTAAAGTAAGAAGTTGGACACCACAAAGAAATTGGCTACATAAGCTGGAGCAATACTTGCTTTTGCTCTTTGAGCATGTTGCTGTTCTTAAATCTACACGTGGTGAGCTTTCGAAGCAGCTTATGCTTTCCGTTATAATCTGGCTGCTCTTTCCAGCCAAGATGCTCGTCTTAGTTAGTCTGTTCGCAGCTAATTATGATCCACTTTTTATAATCGGTGTCACTTTTATTTCTTACATGATCAGCATGATTCCTTTGCTGCCCGGTGGACTAGGCAGCTTTGAAGCTACTATGACTGCCTTGCTGCTTCTAATGAACCTTCCTGTTACCGATGCCGTTACAATTACCATTCTTTTCCGTTTTATTACTTTCTGGTTTGTCATTTTGCTTAGCATAGCTTTTTCAGGAGTTTGGAAATTACGTCAGTTGAGAGGAAGCCTAAATTGAAAAGGAGAATCATCTGTAAAACTCCTACATTGCTAACGTTGTCTAATATGTTCCTCGGACTTCTGGTTATTTTCCATATGATCAATACTGTATCTGAACGGGATCGCAGACTGGCTTGTCTGCTAATCTTGCTGGCTGCTTTTTTTGATGCGGTTGATGGTACGATTGCTCGTAGATTGGATGCAGTTAGCGCTTTGGGTAAAGAGCTGGATTCATTTGCAGATCTGATCAGTTTCGGTGTCGCTCCCTTAACCATCTATTGCAATATAAATACTTGGTCGCTTTCTCCGATTTCTTTTCTAATCTTTGCTCTTTTCCCGGTTGCCGGTGCCTTTCGCCTGGCTCGCTACAATCTTGGAGAATACAGCCACCACTTTGAGGGGCTACCTATACCGGCAGCGGGGGTCACTTTAGTCTTAAGCTACCTTGCTTTGAGCTTCCTGAAGATTGAATTCACTCATTTATTAGTCCATTGCATCCGAGTTCTGATCCTGCTGCTTTCCATTTTTATGGTTAGTCGTATCCGTGTCAGACGCCTCGGCTCAAGAAAAAAGGTCTGAGTCCCTTTCTTTCATCATGTTCACATAGACGAGCAGCTCTTTGCGGGAGGAAACATTCAGTTTCATGTAGATGCGTTTATTATGGGTCTTTATCGTATTAATAGAGAGAAATAATTTATCCGCAATTTCCTTGGCGGTGTAGCCGTCCATGTAAAGATTGAATACTAAGCGTTCCGCCGGAGATAAAGTTTCGATGTTCTCTACAAAAGCTTCATAGAGAGTGAAGCTTCCCTGACTGCTATCTGAAGTCGAGTGGGTGAGGGCAGTATGTTTTTCTTGTTCGGCAAGGAAAAACATAAGGTCATCAATCTCCTGAATATATGTTTTTTCATAATCAGTGTATGTTTTGTCTCTGATTTTTCCTATGACATTGACAACCGGCTTAATATATTTGCGGCTCAAGAATAGCGCAATCAAGGCGCTTGCTGCAAGGAGAGTTATCAGGAGGAGTACAATACGCACATTCATCGACGTTATATAAACTGACAGATCCTGCCAGGGGATGACAACTCCCAGAGCCCAGCCTTGCTCGTTATGGACCCCATCTTTAGGATACAGATTCACTTGTTGATACAAGCCGGAATTAATAACATTTTGCTCGCTTGTAAAGTGATAGAAGCCTTTTTTGTCTGCTGAAACTTCTAAAAATCCGTCTATCCCCGCAGATATCACAGTGTGGCTTCCGGCCATCAGGGCCTTTGAAGCATCGATCATATTTTGCTCGAAAGGAGCCAATATGGAAAAGACGCGAGCGAAAGTAGTATTGTTGGGTGTATATTGCATTTTGAAAAGCATGTCACTGACTTCAAAGCCGCATACTCCCAGAACAGTACCATCTCCAGCTATGAGTGGAAGGGTAAGCAGCATTCCGACTGAAGCGCCTTCAGACAATTTTGCTTTTGGGTTCCATAAATATAATTGTGAGAGTTCCGCCTCACTATTATTAGCTGCTTCCATCGTCAAATCAAAAAAATCATCAGGTGCAACTGTGAATTCCATTTGCCATTGCGGCGACAAAAAAATATTTCTTGCCCGCGCCAAAGAAGCCGGCCCGCGTAGATATCGTAAAGAGGACAAGGAACCAAAGGCTGCGTCGGGCAGCATATTTCTGAGAAAGAGTCCGGAACGGGAGGATTCTGCTCGTTCCAGTTCCGGATTTATTGTCGCATTCAGGACAACGAAAGCGGCGCTCGTCTTGTCATTAATTAAGGCGGCGTTGAGAATATCCAGACAATCATCGAGGACTGATTCCAAACTATGAGGAGAGTCTTGCAGGGAAGACGGGGAAAGATCGTTTTCTTGCAGATTTCTTTCTATTTCGCTTGTTAGTCGTTTGGCCAGTGAGACTCCCTGAAGGGAGACAACTCCAAAATTACGCTCTACGCCATCGGCAATACGATTTAGTTCGCTTTGCATAAACATCTGACTTTCATCTAGACCTACTCTAAAAATTCCTGTAGAGAATAAAATGAGCAGCAGTCCTAACATGACAGTAACCAGGAAAAGTAGGAAAAACACGAATAAGCGGCGCTGTAAAGTCAGACCTTCATAGCTGTAGTCTTTAATATCACGTAGTAGTCTAAAAAAACTATGTTTTTTCACTTTACGGCCTTATTCCTGAGAAATTCTTATTCTCTTAAATCATCCAAGAGGGATGAACTGACATCTTGAACACTCTCTCCAGACAGTACCCTTTGGCGCCCCTCGCGCATAGCAGCTTTAAACTCTCTCTCATACTCTGTAAAAATCTCATCATACCCTTCATAATTTGGCGCAGTAATGAAAGTATACTCTGTCTCCATCTCTTGCAACACCTCACGCAGTTTTCGAATATTGGGATTTTCTACCTCCTGATCAAGAGCCTTGATGCTGTTAAATGCTTCTATTGTAACCGGCAGATATCCGGTGGAGGCAACAAAACGCATATTTTGTTCTGTTGAGCTGAGCCATTTAAGGAACAAGGCAGCGGCGTATTCCTTTTTTGGTTCAGATTTTGCAATCACCATGCCGGCTCCTCGCTGCAAAGCAATTTTTTTGGCGCCTTGGAAGGACGGATAGGGGAGGATAGTATATTCCACCTCTTCACCGGTGTTGTCGGGATAAGTAATTGTGTCACCAAAATAAATAATTTCAGCCGTGGAACATAGCGAGCAGACTATATCACCAGTCAGAGAAAAATCTGCGGAATAGCCCTCGTTGACAGCATACGCTCCCGAACATGCCGGAGACACAAGGGATTGCCATATTCTCTCGTATTGAGGGAGATCAGTTCTCAGCTTCCCGGACGACACGAATGTCTCCCCCAGTTGCGTCATTGCAACCAGAGAAATATTACCCCATGAATCGGCCATGAAAAAGGTTTTGCCATCATTGGAGATATCCGGAGTCAGACTGTCAGTCCATTCGTAATATTTGGTTGCAGCCTTTGCAATGCCCTCAAAGGTGGATAGACTTTTCAAAGTGACTCCCGTAGCAGCAGAAAAATGATCAAACAGAGTTTGATTAACAAACAGTATTTCACTGGATTTCGCAATCGGAAATACATACAGCTTGCCGTCTGATAGCCTGCCTTCTTCTAGAAATTGAGGCACGTAGGCCTCCAGCTCCTCACTGCTAAACAGAGCATCATCCAAGCTGACTATCAAATCCTCTCCGGCAAGACGAGCGGCAGTTCTGGGATGGGCAGTTACTATGTCAGGCATACCTTCCGCACCCGGAATACCCGCGGTTATCATTGCCAGCCGTTCTTCCTGGTCCTCCATTGCAGCGACAGATGTTACGCTAATAATGATCCCTCTTTCTCTGCCGATGGTTATATTGAACTCGTCAATAAGCTCATCCATTGAATCTTGCATCTGTCCGTTGTAGTTATGCCAGAGCTTGACGGTGATGGGTTGTTTCGGGTTAAGATTTATTGATTTATGACTACAAGAAGCGAGCAATCCCAGAAGAAGAACTAAACATACAACCATAGTCAGTTTCTTCTTGCTCATTTAGATCCTCCAACCTATCGAGTACTTTCTGCTATTTTCATAACTATTATTATGCAAAATCACCCTCAGGGTGATTACAGTGGATAGAGCCCTTATAGTTGGTGTAAATTGAAAAAGTGAGTCATGCCCACTCTTTGCTACAATGGTTTTTGTAGAAAATCATAAGCGAGGAGCAGAAACATGACTCAACTAAATATTACACTAAGTGAAGAAACTCTTAAAGAACTAATGCTTGGCGACCGTGACGAAGCGGTACGGAAATTGCTGGAATCAGTATTTAACGCAGTATTGAATGCAGAAGCAAGCGAACAGGTGGGGGCAGATCTTTATGAACGTACAGACGATCGCCTGACTTATCGCAATGGCTATCGGGAACGGCAATACAAGACCAGAGTAGGCACATTGGATCTGCTCATACCCAAGCTTCGTAATGGCACTTTCTCGACCACTCTCTTTGCCAATTACGAGCGAAGTGAAAAGGCCTTGGTTCTCTC
>DUPE01000065.1 GCA_012838475.1 Clostridiaceae bacterium | reverse complement strand
TTCTGGCGACGGGTTTTTTGTCTGTGGCAAACTGGATTTATGAAATATCTCCGAGGAGACCGGAGATACAGCAGATATTTCTCGTCAGCAAAGAATGGATAACGAGATTGATATGTCTGGCAATTTGCACCTGCAAAGGACAACAGATATTTATCACTTGCGAAACGTGGAGATTGATATGTGGCGAAGGCGCTCAACAAGTAGGACAAAAGACATGATCTGGCGGTAAGCACTAGCCGGGAACATATTTGATGGAGTTAGTAATTATGGCGGTAGAGATTTTTGATAATAGCGGACAAACAGTCAATGGGATGAAGTGCAGGGACCGAGATAACGGAATCTCCGGCCTCGGGGATCTGAGTAATTGTGAATCTGAGATCCGGGTTAAGCGTGTGTCTACGAACCAGAACGAGGTTAAGTCCAACAAGTATGGTCAGGTAGAAGGTCAGGATCAGGCAAAAAATCATGATCAACCGGGCAAACAAGAGCAAGCGGGAAGTGGGAATCGGGCAGAATATGATGGGCTGCAGGAAAGTCAGCAGCGATCGGAAAGCCAGCGGCGATCGGGAAGCCAGCGGCGATCGGGAAGTTGGAATCGAACGGCTAGTCAGGGTAAGACCAAATTAGTCCGTGATGAGCGAGAACGTATCTATGTGGCAAAGCCAATCCCGGAGTGGACGGATCACCGTGTGGCATCAATATTGTCGTATCTACAGGCGTCTGAGTTTCCCCGTTGCCTGGGTTGGTGCGGACCGGCAGAAGACTTGCCACTAGAGCTGGACGCATACAACAGCCTGTCGGAGATTCTTGTCAGTCCCACGCCCCGAGTTGGCTCGTATCTAATGGAGTATATTGAGGGCAAGTCGTTGTCTGAATTGAGGGGTGAAGATCTTTCTGCCGAAACAGTAATGGAATGGATTTTGCACTTACAGAGCAGCCTGCAGGGCTTCTCCACACTTTTGCAAAAGCCGATACTGCATCTGGATATCAAGCCCGGCAACATTATTGTTTCTCCGAGCAATACTCCTTCTTTGATTGATTTTGACTGTGCAATGATTCTGGATGACTTCGCTGAGCAATGGGTTGAGGTAAAACGTGCTACTGCTGCCTATTCAGCCCCGGAGGTTCAGACCGGTAAACCGCATATTAACTCAGACCTCTTTAGTTTAGCCAGGACTGCAATCTCAGTCTTGGCCGGTAAACCTTATCTGGACCTGAGCGAAAAAGAAATCGAAGTGGCTCTTTCGAAGCTGGATGCGAAGAACAGGAACTTGCTCTTGCGCTGGCAAAACAGTACCCCTGATCTGCGAGTTAAGAGGCAAGTATCAGGTGTAGTGTTGGGAGCCGGATTGACAAATGAAGAGGCAATGAATACAGCGGACATGGCGGATACAGAGGACGCAACAGGTGCGGTAATTCATCTTCAACATGCGGAAAAAGCGGATAATTACTGCCGTGAGAATGGCGGATTATGCGAACAGGCGCAGACGGAAAGTCAGTCCTCCCAAGTGAAGGAGAATGAATCGCTTCCGCAAACACTGTCGGAGGATTCAATGCTGCAAATGCAGCCAGATAGCTCATCCTTACAAGGGTATCCGGCAAACTCAGCTCAACAAAAGCTGCTGAATAATCAAGTGTCGCCGCCAGAGTCTGATGAGTCGCTTCCGCAAACACTGTCGGATAATTCAGTGCTGCAAATGCAGCCAGATAGATCATCCTTACAAGGGTATCCGGCAAACTCAGCTCGACAAAAGCTGCTGAATAATCAAGTGTCGCAGCCAGAGTCTGATGAATCACTTCTGAATAAGACTCCGGAAAACTCAGTGTTACAACAACAGACTGAAAACACAAATCCGCAAAACCAGTTGGGGAGTTCTGTTCTTCAGCTGCCATCAGTTCCGCTGCCCGGATTTGATCAATCCAAACCCGTCTCCATCCATTTGGAGTACAAACTAACAGTCTCTCCCCTTGCTATAGAGGACCAGTCAGGTCAATAAGCCTGCAGCGTAATGTAGTAACTCTTAGCTATTCGCTAATTTCTTCAAGTAGCTCCTGTTCTCTTGCACAGTCTAGTGGTGTCTTGTGTATCGCCAGATCATGGTTGTAATGATAAAATTTTCTTAGATACTTTCATCTGGACGTGGACGAAGTTTTCTAAGAAAGGAGCTTAAGCCTATATTAGAAAAGAAAAAACTGCTGACTATTGTGGCAGCTCTAACAGTGACCTTGATCTTGTTGGTTCTGGCAGCTGCTTGCAGTGAACAGTCACCGGGGCAAGAGAGGCTTAATAATGATTTTATGTTTAATGTACTCCCGGAGAACCCAAATCAAAGAATCTCTTATGATGAGAACAGCTTAAAGGAGATTGTCCTGGCAGGAGGATGCTTCTGGGGTACAGAAGCATATATGGCAAGAGTACCAGGCGTTTACAGTGCAGTCTCAGGTTATGCTAACGGCGATCTCTCTTACGATGAAGTGAGTTATGCAGAAGTATGCAGCGGGAAAACAGGTTACGCGGAAGCGGTCAAAGTTTTGTACGACCCAGAACTTCTGTCTCTGCGTGAGCTGTTGGAACAGTTCTTTCTCACCATTAATCCAACTCAATATAACAGACAGGGCAATGATTACGGCAGCCAATACCGCTCAGGGGTTTACTACACGGATGCTGCTGAACTGCCCATCATCAAGGAAGTAATTGCTGCCGAACAAGGTAAGTATTCCAGAACGATAGTTACCGAAGTCGAGGAGCTGACCAAGTTCTTCAAGGCGGAGGAGCATCACCAGAAATATCTGGAGAAAAACCCCGGCGGTTATTGCCATGTGTCCTTTGATACTTTGCCCTCTGGACATTCCATCTTCTCCGATCGCGACGGTGACTCTATAGAGGAAGATATTTCCGAGACCAAAGCGCCTTCAACAGATGATTTGGCATCAGAGACAAAGCCCCATGATTTGGCATCGACGACAAAGTCTGACGATCGGGTCTTCACTAAGCCGGACAAAAAGACCTTAGCCGGGGCTTTGACGGAGCTCCAATTCTATGTGACGCAAAAGAACGGTACGGAGCCTCCTTTCCAAAATGAGTATGACAATGAGTTTCGCGCTGGTATCTATGTGGACATTGTCACCGGTGAACCGTTGTTTTTATCGGCAGATAAATATGACAGCGGCTGTGGCTGGCCTGCTTTCACAAGGCCCATAGATGATGAGCTGCTGGTGGAGAAGAGGGACAAATCTTTCGGAATGTCGAGAGTGGAGGTAAGGAGCAATCTGGGTGATTCTCATCTTGGGCATGTATTCACGGATGGGCCGAAGGATAAGGGCGGTTTGCGCTATTGTATCAACAGCGCCTCGTTGCGTTTTATTCCTCTGGAAGAGATGGAAGAGCAAGGTTATGGCAAGTGGATGGATCTGGTTGTTGGTTGAGGGATGCCAGGTCGAATCCTGCTGAGACAAGTCAAGGATAATTCTGCCGAGGCAAAACAAGGATAATCTTGTTGATAGAAACCAAGGACAGTCCTGTCAAGGAAAATCAGAGATGTTTTTGTCGAGGTTAATCAAAGGAGTCCTGTTTGGGTAAAGCGAATATAATCCTATTGATGAAAATCAGGGATAATTCTGCCGAGGGAAACCGGGGATAGTCCTGTCGAGGCAAATCAAGGAGAATCCTGTGGTATTC
>DUPE01000033.1 GCA_012838475.1 Clostridiaceae bacterium | reverse complement strand
CTTTAGCCCCTAAAGAAAAAGAAGATGAGTATTTACCCAAAGTTGAAGCCATGCCCGTGCTTCTATTCTTATTACCTAACAAACCTTGATGCTCAGGACACACGAAATAAACCGGTCGCTCCTTTCCTGCTCCCCACCCATAATCTACCTTCTGCTCACTGGGAATAGTAAAACCTATATGATCCCTGTCGTCTGCAAGCTGATTGAAATAGGTATTTGAATCTGGATTCATTCTTATGAGCCAGTCCAAACCCCATTTGGCCTCATCCAGTATATCGGGAATACCGTTAGGTCCATCATCTCCATTTGCATCGTAGAAATCTCCAAATGAATTGGGATATTTAGAATAAGCAAATAACATCTGATAAACGGCATTGGCTGAAGTTGCAACATACTGCAGGTAATCTGAAGCATCAGAGTAAATATCATCGCCAATTCTAAATGGCACAGATTTAAGGTCATTAATTCTGATATAATACTTACCAGGAGTTTTAAACTCGGAAAAATCGAGTCTTGCAGATGAATCAAATCCCCATGTTTCACCAACATTATAAACCTTAAATCCTTCGAAAACAACAATGTTAGTATTATAATCCACCAGATCAAATGAGTTTAGAACAGAATCAGATTTACTAAAAAATACTGCAATCTTAATGTCATTTTCGAGGTAACCAACCTGATTAACCCTAATCCAACTATTTTGTGAAATCAGTAATGTTGAGATATGAAAGAAAAGAATAATAAAATAAATATTTTTCATACATCGCAGTGTTTAGATTCTAACATACAATAGATTACATAAACATATGTATATATCGGTCTGCCCCACTAAAATACAAAAAACCCCGCATGATAAAACATGCAGGGCAATTATATATATTGAAAATCTAATTTTAGAATCTGTAACCTATTGATAGGTATGCATTCTGATTCTTTAAATCTCCATCTTCAGAGTCTACAATATTTATAAGACCCATATCCCATCCAAGATCCAACAAGATTGGTCCTAATTCTGCACCAACACCAAGACCAAGTCCGGCATCAAATCTTTTCAGAAAACCGTCATCGCCAAAGACATCAGCTTCACCTTCACCACCAAGATCTCCAACTGAAGCACTAAATTTTGATTTACCGCCAACTCCATAAGCAGCATAAGGACCTCCATGGAATACAATTCTTGTACCTGGAGTAACGTCGAGTTTATACGCATAATGTACTGGTAACTGCAAATACATTGGGTTTACAGTAAATTCTCCTGAAACATCTTCAAAAGTAGAAGAATATTCAGCTCCTTTGGTTGTAAAATATAGACCTGTTTGTATTGCTGAGTTATAAGCAAAGTCGAAATCAGCTGCTAAACCAACATGGAAACCAATCTTCATGTTCTGATCGTCTAGCTCTTCGCCATAGAAATTTGACATGTTAACTCCACCTTTAATTCCTAAGTTCATTTGTGCACTAACGGCTGTTACCATTGCAAGCATAGCAACCACAAGCATCATTCTCATTTTTTTCATAATTACTTCATTTAGTTAAGTTTGTTTATCCGTTTAT
>DUPE01000235.1 GCA_012838475.1 Clostridiaceae bacterium | reverse complement strand
ATTCACCGCCCTGAGTCTTAACCAGAAAACTATGTGCTGACACATTGGTTGCTACCCAGCCGCCCAGAGGTAAAATAGCTAAGGTTCCATTGTCAAGTATCATTTGCACGATGAAGCCCACTTCATCCATATGAGCGTCGAGGAGAATTCGGGGACCTTCGCTGTTGCCTGCCCTTCTGACATATACATTCTGCATCTGGTCACGCTCAACTTCTCCGAAATCCTGAGCAAGATCCATTACCAGTCTGGCAACTTCATGCTCAAACCCGGCAACACCCCTGGCATTCGATAAGGGTTCAATCAAACTTTTATAGCTATCTGAATACAATGACATCTTCTACCTCCACTGTGACTATTTACGCTCAAGATTATGCAGGAAATTCTCTATTCGTTCTATCTCCGCTTTGGTGAGCTCTGCAAAAATATTCATTTTCGGCTTCCCTTCGATGAAACGCCAGGTGCCTACAATCCTGTCTCCTACAAGAATACCGGGCCTGATCAGACCGGAGTATCCAAAGATCTCACGAGTATGCTCCGCTTCTACAAAGGGGTTTTCCTCTTTTTCATAACCTATGAGCAAGGGGTCAGAGTCTGACAATAGCAGCAGATCAGGTAGTGTCTCAACGTTATGGTCGATATTTATGCCAAATCTGGATATGCCATCCACAACTACTTCTTCGAGCTCCAGCTTCTCCATCCAATCCTGTATTACTCGCTTGCGACGCTTAAAATAGGTACGGGCATCCTCAATTGTGCAGGGACCGTAATTTTCGAAGTATCTGCGTGCAATCTCAAGTTCCGCCTTCTCCTGCTCCCATGGCTCAAATTTTTCCAGACGCTTATACTTCCTACTTGAATACTGCTGATAAACCTGTCCGGTTTCAATAAGATATCTAATCAGTCCACCCCAGGGATTAAAGACACTTCGTTCCGCCTCTTTATGCAAACCTGCTTTGGCGGTAACTTCTTTAAGTTCATTCAGGGTTAACGGCTTTTCACTAAGTTTCTCTAAAATCAAATCCGCATAGACTCTTTTTTCTTCCTCTCTAAGATAAATATCTGTCCTGATGTCATCAACATCTCTGAGTCCAATAGATCGCCCCCGATGCAGAAAAAGAGGAATCTCCATATATGGGAAGACATGCAATTGCCCTCGTATTGACCAGCAGCGCACCAGCTCATCGCGCCATTGGGTCTGCCGGAACGCCGCTAATTCCGTCCGTACGGCGAATACCTGTTCAAGCATTGTATTGTCAGCTTGTGTCTGAAATCCATTTAACCTGGAGCAAACAGCCAGAGGTTCGTCAGAGAGATTTGTAATCATCTGTTTGTTCAAAATTATTTTGCGCAATTCACTATTAGTTATTTCCATCTTCACTCCCGCCCGGATTTTTATTTGCTCACATCTATCATTATAGCCTATGCTTTCCACAAGCATTGAATCTGCATTTTTCAACCTTTCCCAGTTAAGATATCTGCCAATAAAACAAGCTAGCATTTGCCTGACCTTTGCTGTTAATGATGGTATTTCAAAGCAATATTTCTTTTTGCAGTTCAGTTGCATTTGGCTTATAATACATGTGCTCTATCATTTTCGTTGAAAATGATATGTGCCGGAGTTAAGACGAAAGCGTTAGATAGACTTGGTAATTATTTGGCAAAGAAAATAGAAAACAAGAGAAATACGCAACAGCGTCAATTAATCACGGAATGTGTGCATCTGTTAGATCATCCGACAGCAGAAGACGTTTGGCGATGTGTGGTGAAAAAACTTCCTAATGTAAATAAGACTACGATCTATCGCAATCT
>DUPE01000224.1 GCA_012838475.1 Clostridiaceae bacterium | reverse complement strand
GTTACTACAACTGAAGGAAATACAACAGTTGCTGAAGCAGCTAGTGAAAGTAACCAAACCATAACATGGACTATTGATCCTTATGTGCAGGGATTGGTTGAGTGGACAACGGATGTTAAATATGCTGAGATGACTTATCGGGTTGAGATTAATCCGGACATCTTGAATGCATCGGTGGCGACACACGGTTCAACTTCGGAGCACCATCTGTTTAAAACTAATAAGGAAACGGAGTTAACTTATACAGATACGAATGGTACTAATCAAGACGTAGAAATCACCTCACCAGAAGTCGATCCGGTATTGTTGAAAGTGAAGAAAGTTTTGAAGGACGAGGCAGGAAATGTCGTTAATCAGGACCCGAGAAGGTTCAATGTGGACATTACTAAAAATGTGCAAGATGGCTTTAACCATACGGAGAGCTTGGATCCGGGTGCAGATTATATCTGGTTGACAACATTGAGGCATGAAGGAAACTATGCTGTAAGTGAAACAGGAATCACTGGAGATGGAATCACAGACTTGAATCAATATGTAATCACCTATGAAATTGATGGAGATGAAGTACAAACCTTTGAAGTGTATCATAAGACGGAAGAGGATAGCCATGGGAATCCTATTCCTAGAGGCGATGTAGTGATAGAGGTAACTAACCAACTAATCCCACAAACTGTAGATGTAACTATTGCGAAGGAAGTAACAGGTAACATGGGAGAATTGGAAAGGGAATTTAAATTTATTGTAAGGACCAACAAAGGAAACTATAGTGATGTACAAGCTACCTTCACCTTAAAGAACGGGCAGACTTATCTTCTAGAAGATATTAATAAGGATGCTGTTCTGACATTATCAGAAGATGCTGAAGGATATGATGTAACAGTAAAAGTAGGTGAAGAAGTATATTTACCAAACGATGATGGAGAATATACTATCGAACTAACAGGTGAATCTATAACCATAACAGTAATTAACAACAACGAAGTCACAATCGACACAGGCATCACAATGGACTCACTGCCATATATTCTAATCCTTGGATTAGCAACCATTGGCTTAGGTGTAAAATTTGTTAGTAAACGTAAGGAATATTAACAGGAGGCTACTATGAAGAACAATAACGAAAACGAAAATATTAGAGAAATTTCAAAATGGTTAGAGAATCTCCGTTTTCGTAAACAGTTCTTCGGTGGCGTAAGTGAGGAAGATGTTTGGAAGAAAATCAGGGAGCTAAATGATATGTACCAAGCTTCCCTAAGGGATGAACGTACAAGGTATGACACTATGATTGAACACTATAAAAAGACTGGGGCAGAATCACAGGACGGTGAGATGGCTCATGATAAATGAAGTAATTAAGAAAAGAAGAAATAAAGTAGCCATAAAGGAAGGATATATTGACCTTTTAATAAGAATTATCATATTAGCTATCCTAGGGTACCTGTTTTTCACCCAAGTGTTTTTGTTAGCAAGAGCAAGAGGAAATGAGATGTTCCCCGCAGTAAAAGACGGAGACTTAATAATCGGCTTTAGACTGCAAAGGCATTACGAAAAGAATGATGTCATCACCTATAAGGTGAATGGAGAAAGAAAAGTGGGAAGGTATATGGCACAGGAAGGCGATGTAGTAACGATGGACGATACAGGTACACTACTAGTAAACAGTGCAGTACAATCGGGTGAGATAATGTATCCCACTTATGCCAAGGAGGGAATAGAGTATCCATATCGAGTCCCAGAAAACCAGGTCTTTATACTGGCAGACTACAGGACCCAGGCAAAGGACAGTCGTGACTTCGGTGCCATAGATATGGATGATCTAGAAGGAAAAGTAATAAGCATATTAAGAAGAAGAGGATTATAAAAGAGTTAAATTACAAGGAGGATTAGAAATGAAAAAGTTATTAGCGGTTGTTTTAGTATTAACCTTAGTTTTAAGTATGGGAGTAATGGCTTTTGCTGATG
>DUPE01000177.1 GCA_012838475.1 Clostridiaceae bacterium | reverse complement strand
TATCCAGCCTCTGATGACCCAATTCAATCTCTGGATTCTTTCGTCCATACTGATTGACCAGGAGCGTTTGGTTAGTTTCTTCAGTTTCCTCTCGAAATTCTTAACAGAATCTTGATGTGGCCTTGCCTCCCATTTATCACCCATCTTCACAAATCCAAATCCTAAGTATTTTAGATGACTTGGTTTCGTTACCTTCGTCTTTGTCATATTTACTTTTAATCCGAGCTTTCTTTCTATCCACTTTGTTACGGTGTGCATCACCCGATTGGCTGCCGCACTACTTCCTACTGCGATTACACTATCATCTGCATACCTGACAAAGCTCAGCCCTCTTGCTTCCAGCTCTTTATCCAGCTCGTTTAACATGATGTTACTGAGGATTGGCGATAGGTTTCCGCCCTGTGGGGTTCCAACGTTTGTAGCTTCGTATTTCCCCCTTACCATTACTGCCGCTTTCAAATATTTACTTATCAGCGATTCTGTGTCAGGGTCTCTTACGATTTCCCCCACTAGAGTCATCAGCTTATCTTGTGGCACATTATCAAAGAACTTCTCTAGGTCAATATCTACTATGTAGGTATATCCATCATTGAGATATTCCAGCAGTTTAATTATCGCTTGTTGCGCTCTCTTGCCAGGTCTAAACCCATAGCTGTAATCACTGAAATGTGGTTCCACAATAGGTGTTATCACCTGAACGATTGCCTGCTCTATGATTCTGTCTACCACGCTTGGTATCCCCAGCTTTCGTACTCCTCCTGCCGGCTTTGGTATCTCTACCCGAAGCACTGGTTGTGGTTTGTACTTTCGCTTTTGGATACGTTCTTTGATACTCGGCCAGTTATCTTTTAGGTACTCCTGAATTTCGTCTGTGGATATTCCATCCACCCCACTTGCACCCTTGTTCGCTTTCACCTTCTTGTAGGCTAGCGTCATGTTCTCTCGGCTGAGTATCTCCTCCATTAGTTGGCTCACACTCGTCTCCTTTCCTTCTTTGCTTACGTGTACATTAACCCTACCTCCTTTGAATCTTTCACTCCGTTACGTCTTTGCTACTCCGATTCTCGTCGTGCCTATACACTTACATTCCTAAGTCCATTTGACTTTGAATTGTTCGACCCTTCCTGATTCCTCAGTACTATGGTCTCTGCTGACTTCTCACAGTTCGTTATTACTACGGATTCTCCGCCTGTGAGACCTCACGGGATAAGTCGTCAATCTTTCCTCGTCTACCTGCCTAATTTACCTACATGGGTTACGATTGCCTTTTGGACTTCACCGCTTCTAGCCAGCTTATCCGCCATGCAAGCCTTGGTATCAGGTTTCTGTTCGTCAGGCTACGATTTCGCTATTGCTTCTTCTCTCCCACACCTCACGATGTGAAACTTGCAAGTCGCTTTAGGGTTCGTCGGCAACTACGCCCCTTGTGGACTTTCACCACAGATTGACGGCATGCCCGTCATACTAGTAAACAGACTGTCATTTCTGACAGCCTGTTTCATTCTACACTTAGAGGTTTTTATTTATAAGAATACTCTTAATTAAACATATTTTGTAGCATCATGCTTTATTTTTTCTTGATACACTTTTTGTTTACATTAATTTACCTTATTTTGTATTCATAAAACACAATCAATACTATATGTTTCTGTTATTTTAATTGATACACGTCTAAACACACATTTCCTTCCGGAGTAATCATTGTAACTGCAAAAGCCACCACACTATTCAGCCATTTATACTTATCGGCACCTGTAGTAAACTGTACATTAACACGGAAATAATAATCTGAAGGAGAGATAAACTCACCATTGCTCCCTTTTTTCATTGTCTCCATATCCATCATGAGATAGCCTTTACATGCTGTAGAAATCAGTTCTCCATCATCGGTTTTCAATAAGTATTTTGCATCCAGCACATTAATACAGCCACTGTGCAGAAGGCCCCAATCTCCACCAAAATCTACAATAGACCCATTTATGGTTCCGGAAAAAGATCCTCCTTTTACTGCAACAATTTCACTGTATCCTGTCCCAATATTGCCCAGCGGCCATGCTTCATCAAGCAGCACTTCCATACGAAACAATTTTTCGAATCGCGGTTCAGGCAACTGATAATTTAACATATTTCTCCTCCCATAACAATCATTCGATCAATTTTTATATTTTCTATATCTTCTATATTGATCGTTTCTATATTTTGGTCAAGGATAACAAAGTCAGCCGATTTTCCAACCTCAAATGATCCCGTGATATCATCAAATGAAAGCTGATAAGCCCCTGCAATTGTCAGTGTTACCAACATTTCATCAAGTGTAGCTTTATATGGAACAGGTATGTTATCATACAGGCCATATTCCGGACTGCTTTTAGCAGGTTTTCTTGTAAGACCTGTCTGCAGTTCCTGGAATGTGTCATAATACTGAACTACAGGGAAATCTGTAGCAAATGAGCATAAAACTCCATTTTTTATAAGT
>DUPE01000127.1 GCA_012838475.1 Clostridiaceae bacterium | reverse complement strand
TCGCAGTCGGGTAGTGGAGCAGACTCCTCGCAGGCTGACGACGGAACAGATTCCTTACAGCCGGATATTGAAGCTTATTTCTTGCAATCAGACGACGAAACAGAACTTTTTCAGTACGACGATGTAGACATTTGGGCTCCTCGTTCTCCGGGACAAAAATACCGCCACTATTCGCCACGGGCAAAGGTATTTATCGCCAGAGGCGAGAATGAAGAAGAGAGGACGGATTTTATTGTCAACTCTCTAGCAGAGATGGATGCAAATAAAGTGGGCTTTTTTGGCTCAGAAACCTCGTTTGGCTTGCTGAAGAAAAAAATATCTGCGCTCAGGAACGGTTTGCCTCTTCTAAAAAATATGGTAACTTATTTGTATCCGGGATCAGGGGATGACAAAATCGCAACGCATGAATTGTTTTCTGCTTTCAGAGCACTGGATAAGGTCGGCGTTGATACTATAATTGCTGAGGAATTTCCACGTCAAAATTATGGAGTTGCCTATATGAACAGACTAGAGAGGGCGGCAGAAAGAGAATAACTATGCAGATACTATTTGTGTGCATGGGCAATACCTGTCGCAGCCCCATGGCAGAAATAATGTTTAACACTTTTACTCCCAATAGAGAATGGGAAGCTGCTTCTGCGGGTATTGCTACCTGGGACGGTATGATGGCTTCACCCCTGGCAATTGATGAGATGGAGGCCAGAGGCATGTCTCTGGGTCATCACAGATCCCGTCAAATTGACGCAGACATAATAGAGGCCGCAGATCTCGTGTTGGCTATGACAGCCCGCCATAAACAAACATTGTTGCATAAATTCCCCGAGCATCAAAATAAGATATTTACTTTGGGTGAATATGCGGGAATGCCTGATGAGGAAGTGTCGGATCCCTTTGGAGAAGGCGAAGAGAGCTATCTCAATACTGCTAATCAATTAGTTAAGCTGCTGCAGGCAATATTCAATAAGATAGATGATGGTCCTGAGTAAACTGTAGAGAAATTTATCAACAAACACGTGAACAGACCGGCACAGCGATGGTTGTGTATTAACCCGGAAATGATGAGCCCTGTTGACCTTGAATGAACCGTTCAGGACTGTTCCTGTTACTTCCCCTCACTTCCTTCTTATGGCAAAATTGAGTTAGTTAGCGTAGACAAGGCGGCTACTTAGTAAAATGTTCAATTCGTTGTGCCTGAATCAAGCCGGGTTCAGCGTAATTGCTAGGAACTGTCGCTTGACTCATTCTTTAGGGAAATGCTATCATCTAAGTCTGTGTCATAAGACGCAAATCCTCGCTCTGTACATATATGACAGGGCCGAAGACCAGGAGGAGGTATAAGATGAGAACTTACGAACTGATGTACGTTTTGAACCCTGCCATCGGCGATGATAATATCAAGTCCGAGATGGAAAGGATTCAATCAATCGTAGAGACCCAAGGCAAAGTCCAAAACACAGATGTCTGGGGCCGTCGCAAATTGGCGTACGAAATTCAGGACGAACAGGAAGGCTACTATGTTCTTGTTCATTTTGAGTCAGAACCGGATTTTCCTAAAGAAATCGAACGTCTACTCAAGATCTCGGATAGTGTTTTACGCTATTTGATCGTATTGCCTGACGCCAAATAGTCGGCAGAAAGGACGTAAGAATGAACAAAGCAATTTTGATGGGAAGGTTAACCAGAGATCCGGAACTGCGCACGACATCAAATAATGTCTCTGTCAGCACATTTACTTTAGCGATTGATCGTAATTATAAAACTCGCGAGGGTGAGAGACTGACGGATTTTATTCCTATTGTAGTGTGGAGACAAAATGCTGATTTTGTCCATCGGTACTTTGTGAAAGGTCAACGCATGCTGGTGGTGGGTTCAATCCAGCCTCGCAGTTATGTAGATCAGAACGGTCAGAAAAGATATGTGACCGAGGTTGTAGCGGATGAAGTATATTTTGCTGATTCCAAGCGTGAAAGCAGCGACTTTGACGAATCCGGCGACAAGTTCCCGTTTCAATCAGAAGACAGAGAGTGGAAGAAGGCTGAGTCTTCGGATGATGATTTCTTCCCCGGCAGTGACGAAGACTCGACATCCCTGCCCTTCGATATGAACTGATTAATATCTATAAGGAGTTTTTACATGAAAGATAGAAACAATCGCGAACGTCGCGGTTTCCAGAGAGGCAGACAGCGCCGCGGCAGAAGAAAAGTATGCATGCTTTGCGCCGAGAAGGTAGATCGTATAGATTACAAGGATCTGAACCGTCTGTCCAAAATGATTTCTGAGAATGGCAAAATTTTGCCCCGCAGAATGACAGGTACTTGTGCCAGACACCAACGTTATGTTACGACAGCTGTTAAGAGAGCAAGACACGTTGCCTTGCTGCCGTATACAGACGCGTAGAGTTGCCTGAGACTATCAAAGTTTTTTTGGCTGCTTCGGCGGCCTTTTTTTATTTTGAATGCCAGGCTGTGTGATACAATGAGAAACACCAAACAGGATAGAAATTCAATTACAGCATACGAGGTGAAACCATGAAATTAGTTCTTTTGCATGATGTAGACAAATTGGGAAAAGAAGGAGATGTAGTTGATGTCTCCCGGGGTTATGCCAATAACTTCCTTTTGCGCCGTAAACTGGCTGTTGAACTGACACCTGAGAATCTCAACATATTAAAGAATAAGCAACAGGCTGCTGAAGAAAAAGCCCAGCGTTTGCTGGAAGAAGCTCAGAAAATTAAAGAGAAGATAGCCGATCAGCACTTTACTCTAAAAATTAAAACCGGTTCTCAGGGCAGACTGTACGGCTCTGTGACCACCATGGACATAGCAGCGGTGCTTGAAAAAGCCGGCCACACTGTTGATAAACGTAATATTACGTTAGGAGAAAAAATTGAAAAAGTCGGTGAGTATAGGGTTGACATCAAACTTCATCCAGAGGTCAGCACCGGTATCGTATTAGATGTTGTAAGTGAGGAGGCATAAGCAATAATGGCTCGAGACTTGATACCGGAAGAACCATCCTCCGGAGCAAATAGGCGGCAGCCTGTCATGCCTTACAGTGATGAAGCTGAGCAGTCTGTTTTAGGCAGCGCCCTTTTCGGCAAGGAGTATCTTGCTAATGCGGTAGCGGAACTCAAGGTAAATGATTTTTATATCAAGCGCAATCAAGTTGTTTTTGCCACTATCCTCGAGCTGTTTCAGCGCAATGAACCGGTCGATATCTTGACTGTCACAGACAGGCTGGAGAATAAAGGGGAATTATCTCAGGCCGGAGGCGCGGAACATGTTGTCTCTTTACCTGACAAGACTCCTATTATGCAAAATCAAGCCCACTATATCCGCGTAGTCCGTCAACATGCGCAAAGACGCGCACTTATCCTGACACTGCGCAAGATCGTTGATATGGCTTATACGTCGGGTGAAGACGTTGATGATCTGATTAATCTGGCTGCCAACCGCATTTATGACATTCGCGAGAATAGAGATATGGGAGGTTTTGACCGTTTGGGCGATATCTTGAATCTCAAGATTAATGAACTGCATGAACAAGCCAAGGGCAAAAGGCCTAAACTGATTAATACCGGTTTCTCCTCAATCGATCGCATTCTGGGAGGATTGCGTCCCGGAGGACTGTATATCCTGGCAGCGCGTCCGGGTGTTGGCAAAACTTCGTTGGCCTTAAATATGGCCCATCTTGCAGCCAAAGAAAATTCACATCATGTAGGCATCTTTAGTCTTGAAATGTCCAAAGAAGAAGTAGGCACAAGAATTCTGGTAAGTCAATCAAAAGTGTCCGCTGACCGGATGGATAAACTAAAAGTTAAAGATACTGAGTGGGACAAGATATCACAGGCGCTGGTATCTCTTTATACTAAACCGATTTATATTGACGATCGTTCCGGGACTAATGTCGTGGAGATGCAGGCACGCTGTAGACAGCTGCAGATTAAAGATCGTTTGGATTTTGTAATTGTTGACTATCTACAGCTGATGTCTTCAGGCGGTAGAACCAGCCGCTCTGAGAATCGCCAGCAAGAAATTGCTGAGATTTCTCGTATGTTGAAGATTATGGCCAAAGAATTGGAGATACCTGTCCTGGCACTCTCGCAGCTGAGTCGTGAGAGTGAAAGGCGCTCAAACCGCAGGCCCATGCTGATTGATTTACGAGAATCAGGAGCAATCGAGCAAGACGCTGATGTTGTCATGTTCTTGCACGATCAGGATGCCAACACGGATGAACCTCGTCCGGATGTTTATGAGATCGAGTTGATCATTGCGAAGAATCGCCATGGCGCTACCGGGAATGTACATTTGGGCTGGAAGTCCTCCCTGACCAGTTTCTTTGATACTCATGAAGTGCCGCCTCCGGAGGAACCATCTTGATTTTGCCGTTACCACCCGCAGTTTTTAATCTCTTTCAGTCAGTCGTGGAAGACCTAAATAGTGAGAAAGTTCTCCCTTTCGTAGACAATACTGCGATTGTTGCAGGCGTTTCAGGCGGGGTTGACTCAATGCTGATGTTGGCCTTCTTGCAATATCTACAAGAAGTTTCTCCTTTTCGCCTGATTGCTGCTCATCTAAACCATGGATTGCGACCAATAGCTGCCGATCAGGATCAAGCAGTAGTAGAATCTTATTGTCGACAGGAGAAAATTGAGTTTACAGTTAAAAGTGTTGACGTGTTGGCGTTGTCTCAGAAACGCAAACAAGGTGTCGAAGAGGCGGGGCGAAAAGCACGTTATGATTTTTTTCGACAAACAGGTGAAGGGATTCTGGCAGAGGGCAATCAAGAGAGATACTTTATCTGCCTGGCGCATCATGAACAAGACCAAGCCGAGACGGTACTACTGAATTTGGGTCGAGGCAGCGGTCTGGAAGGCCTGATTGGTATGGAAATTGTAATGGCTAATATCATTAGACCTTTTCTGCTTCGAAGCAAAACGGAGATTATTGAAGCGGCATCTGCAGCCAAAATTCCCTGGCAGGAGGATCACACCAATTTCGAAGGTGACTATCGCAGGAATCGCCTGAGAAATGAACTCTTGCCCCTATGGACAGAAATCCTCTCCTATGATGTCTCTCCACGGCTAGGCAGATTGTCCCAAAATCTCTTAGCCGATGCGCGAGCCTTGCGGACTGAAGCGATTTCGCTTTACAAAAAGGCGTTGTTGCCTGATGGTAGCTTGAGCACCAAGATTCTTATGTCCGCTCCCGAGGCGATAATAATAAGGACCCTGAATATAGGGCTTAAAGAACTAATTAAAACACGTAATTACGACAGCATGACAGTATCGAAATATGCCCTTTCCCGAAAGGAAGCTATGATGATATTACATCTCTGCAAAATCGATGATGCAGCTAAATATTCTCTGGATCTGGCCGGAGACGTTAGTGTTGAAGTTTATGCGAATACTCTGAGGTTCAACTAGATATTTGTCTGATTAAATCTATTCAGGTATTATATCCTGGCATCTCGCACGTACTGAACTGTAAACATTTGAACTCAATATGTCGCACAGTAAACTAAATTATGTTACAAAGGCTGATGAATTATCGCCTTCGTCTATATAATTTTTTACTCTCTTGCTATAATACACGAGTGCTACATGATTAGCAGTTTGCTGTAAGCCATATTTTGTTCGTGCTGAATTTTGTGGCAAACTGACGCAAGAGTTGACATATTTGGCTTAAGAGGTGTGAAATATATTATGCGCTTGTTCGTTGATAATACTGATAATTAAATGGAGAGAATAATTAAATATATGAGTCAGGAAATTAAGAAAATATTGGTCAGCAGTGACGAGATAAAAGAAATGTGCCACCGTCTCGGAAGCGAAATAACCATGGATTATAAAGGCAAAAAAGTAATACTCATTTGTGTGCTTAAGGGAGCCTTTGTCTTTCTAGCTGATCTGATCAGAGAAATCGATTTGCCCTGTGAGGTTGATTTTATGTCTGTGAGCAGTTATAGCGGCAAACATACTACCGGGGTGGTCAAAATTGTCAAAGACCTTGATTCCGATATTGCTGATAAACACGTAATTATCGTAGAAGATATTGTTGATTCCGGACTGACTTTGAAGCATTTGAGTGAACTGCTTAAGACAAGGAATCCGGCCAGCATTCGAATTTGTACCGCTTTTGATAAGCCTACCAGGCGCAAGGTCGAAATTTTTGTTGATTATATCGGTATGGAAATACCTGACGAATTTATCGTTGGCTATGGTTTGGATCTTGATGAACGTTATCGCAATCTGCCGGAAGTGGCAGTACTGTCATCAGATGATTTGCCGGCTGAAGATAAGACATCCGGAGAGTGTCCGGGCTTTGAATTAAGAGATGAAGACAAAGAAGAGGCTGGAAAAAATTTGAACTTGGAGGCTGCCAGTGAATAATTTGGGACCAAAGAGACGGTTCGGGGGACTTTCCTTTTACGTCATCTTGCTGATTGCTATCTTTGTCATGACCTATTTCATGTCTAATGTCCCTGAAGGCAAAACTTACACGCTTTCAGAGATGCGTACTTTAGTTGAGACCGAAAAAGTAGAGTCGGTTGTCATCCATGGTAATGAGCTAAGAATGGTTTTGAAAAGTGTAGGGGATCAACCGCAGGAGTTAATCACCAAGGAGATTCCATTAGACTCAATCAGTGAGTATGAAGTTTATCTTGCGGAGGCTGTCAATGAGGGATTAATCGAGTCCTACGACTATACCCGTCCGGCAGACATTTCCTCTTTCTTAAATATTTTGATCATTGTCATGCTGCTTGTATCTATCGGAGTATTCATCTACATAAACTACTCCAGACAAGGTGAGGGTAAGAGGGCTTTGAGCTTTGGCAAGAGTAGGGCAAAGCTTAGTGATCCCAGCAAAAATAAAGTCACCTTTGATGATGTTGCCGGTGCTAAGGAGGAAAAGGAGGAACTACAGGAAATCGTTGATTTTCTAAGGAATCCGAAAAAATATTCCGATCTTGGCGCCAAAATTCCCAGCGGAATCATGTTGGTCGGTGCCCCGGGAACAGGAAAAACACTTCTTGCCAAAGCAGTAGCCGGGGAAGCCAGCGTACCTTTCTTCTCTATCAGCGGCTCTGATTTTGTGGAGATGTTCGTGGGCGTTGGTGCTTCCAGAGTTCGTGACCTTTTTGATACAGCAAAGAAACAAGCTCCTTGCATAATCTTTATTGACGAGATCGACGCGGTCGGCCGCCATCGCGGTGCGGGCTTAGGCGGAGGTCATGACGAGAGAGAGCAGACTTTGAATCAGTTGCTGGTTGAGATGGATGGCTTTGGACCGAATGAAGGCGTTATTGTCATGGCAGCCACCAACAGACCGGATATTTTGGATCCTGCTCTACTGAGACCTGGGCGTTTTGACCGCAGAATAGTAGTTATGAGCCCGGATATGCGTGGACGTGAAGAGATACTGGAGGTTCATGCACGCAATAAACCAATAGCTGAAGATGTTTCCCTCAAGGATATTGCCAAGATTACTCCCGGTTTTACGGGCGCTGATCTTGCTAATCTGCTTAATGAAGCAGCGCTTCTGGCAGCTAGAAGAGGCGGCAAAGAAATTGTCTATAACGATATTTCCGAAGCCGTGTTTAAGATTACGGTTGGTCCGGAGAAGAAGAGCCGTCTTATCAGTCCGGAGGAAAGAAGATTGACCGCTTATCATGAGGCGGGGCATGCTATCGTGACCAGAGTTGCTTCTAGAGATGTCCGAGTTGAGCGTGTGTCCATCATCCCTGCCGGTGGAGCCGGCGGTTATACTGCTTTCAGCCCCAATGAGGATGTAAATTTCTTAACCAAGAATCAACTTATGACCAGAATTATGGTTGCCTTGGGAGGCAGAGCTGCGGAAGAGATCACTTTTGCAGAGATCAGCACGGGAGCTAGTCAGGATTTGCAGCAATGTAATAAGATTGCCAGAGAAATGGTCACCCATTACGGTATGAGCGAGCGCTTAGGCAATTTCGTCATAGATAAAGATCAGGAAGTATTCTTGGGCAGAGATTATTCCCATACTCAGCAGCACAGTGAGAGCTTGTCAACAGTTATCGATGAGGAGATTAAGAAGATCCTTGATGATGCTTATGAACAGACGCTGGTAATCTTACGGGAGAACAATGCCCTCTTGGAGGCTTTGGCGTCAAGGTTGTTAGAGGTTGAGAAGATTGAGAGCCTTGAGTTCGAGGAGTTGTATCGTGAATACGCGGCGAACTATGAAGCATTGCCAAGTGATGAAGACCCTAAGGAAAAGGTAATCATTGACCCTTCTATGGATGAGCACCGCGAGCTCCCGATCGATTCTTCTTCGGAGGGGGCGGGCGAATCTCCGAACGATCCTGCTGTGTCGAAGCCGGGTGAGCCTCAGCAATAAATATGTAAGCAGATTATTGGACACTTATACTGATTAATCCGGACAATTGATTCCGCACTTAAGATTTGTTTAGCTGGTCTTAAGGTAGCAAAGGGCGGTCAGCTCTTTGAGTGGATCTAATTGTTCGGTTTTTTCATGTGGTCTTTGCGCCCGGTAAGCTTGTCAGCTGTGTTGCGCAAATCAACGCCCATAATTAAGAGGACGTCACCTGGTTCGATGATGGAGCGCAGATGGGCTTCCAGATCTTCATTGGTCGGGAAAAACATCGCTTCTCCACCCAGTTCATTGATGCGGTCGCAGATATCTTTGGAGCTGATAGATTTATCTCGTTCTCTATCGTCATAAATCTCCGACATCATTATCGGCCTCACATCCTTAAGAGCATCAACAAAATCATCAAAGAACCCACGTACTCTGCTATGGGTAAGAGGTTGAAAGCACACCCATAATTTTTTGGCCGGAATTTCACGCGCAGCTTCAACAGTTACACGCACCGCAGAGGGGTGGTGCGCATAGTCGGCATATATATCCGCTCCATTAAATTTCCCGGTATAGGTGAATCTTCCTTCGGCACCGCTGAACTCAGCCAGGGCATTTTCCGCAGCCTCAGGATCTGCGCCGTGCAGATCTGCCAGAGCTACGGCAGCCAGAGCATTTTGAATATTGAATACGCCCGGCACCTGCAGCTGCACACGGCGATATAATTCGCCTTTCTTATAGATTGAAAAGGAAGGAAAACCACTGCTAAAATCAGCTTCATCCCAGCTATAATCCGGCTCTGCGCCGGGCAGGCATTTATTGCTTAAGCTCTCAAAGGCAGCCAGGCTCTCAGGAATCAGTTCTTCTCTTTGCCCGAACCAGATCAGACGCAAGTTTGCCAAGCCCCCGCTGCGCCTGGATTGAACCAGTTCCAGCATCTTGATAATATTCGTATCGTAGGTCGGCAAAACGAGCTGACAATTCTCAGGCTGCAAAACAACAAAATCAGCAAACGCGGATATCATGTCTTCCGGCGTGGGATAACAATCGATATGATCGTGCACAATATTTAATACCGCTGCCGTACTGGAACGATAATTCAGAAAACCGCGTCTGAACTCACAGGCTTCGGATAAGAAGAGATCCGAGCTGCCCATACGGATTGTGGTTTTAAACTCCAACAGTTCCGCTCCCAGATGAACGGTGGGATCCAGGGCTGACTCTATCATAATGAGAGCACACATGGCGGCGACAGAAGATTTTCCGTTTGTACCGGCCACATTAACCACGTTTTTATAGAGTCGATTAATCGCACCTAAGTATACCGCCCTCTCTACACAAAGTATGTCTCTTGACCGTGCCTCTGCGATTTCAGGATTGTCTGAGAAGATGGCTCCTGTATAAACTACAAGATCGGGTTTGAAGGAAACAATATTATCTTTGTCATGTCCGGAAAAAACTTCAATGCCGATTTTGGCTAGATACGCAGTACGCAAATTGCCTTGTGCATCAGAACCGGCAACTGTTACACCGCGTCTGTGAGAAAACTCAGCCAGTCCGCACATGCTTATGCCGCCGATGCCGACGAAATATACTTTTTTTGAGGGGTGGATGAACTGTGATACTTGTTGCAGCAATTTATCCTGCTGATCTTTATTTGGGATATCAGAGCAAATGCTTCTGTTCTTTATGTCAGAATTTTTCATATCGTTACCTTAACAATTATTTATAGTTTAGTGTGTTATCTGAACCTGCTCCATCAGGAGGGAAAATTTGAATATTGCTCCACGGAAACTTAAGATCTTCTTCTTGCATAAACTGCCAGATGAAACTCAAAACAGCATTCCTCTCTTGCGCAAAAGTGGCAAAATCAAGCGAATTAATATAGTACTGGCACAAGAGCACAAGACCATGATCCGTCAACGATTCTAAAGCAATATAGGGCTGATCTTCAGTTTTTGCTTTGCCCGATTGCAGAAACTGCTCTAATTTGGTTCTCAGCTTGTCAATTTGATCATTGGAAATAGTAGCAGGTAAGGCAATCTGTAGACGCAGACGCCTCTTTTTCATATTGCTGAGATTGGTTACAACATTATCAGTCAACCTGGCATTCGGGACAATGAGCTCAGTTTGCTCAAAGCTTCGGAGCCTGGAAGATCTTAAACCTATGAATTCCACTGTCCCTTCGAAATCGGGACCGCTGATCAAATCGCCTATCTCAAACATTTTATCGGACATTATTGTCATGCCTGCAAACAGATTTGTCAGTGTGTCCTGAGCTGCCAGTGAGACTGCTAAGCCTCCAATTCCCAGACCTGTAACGATGCCGGAAACGTTTAGTCCAAAGAGACTTAACACCATTATGATTCCCAAAATAATCAGGAATATCCGCAGTATTTGTAGATAGAAGAGCTGTACGGTTTCGGTCATTTTATCCGGATTCCTAAGCTCCAGCCAGCGAAATAACAATTGCAAGGCCGTATCTGCGAGCAAAAGGATAATTACGATGAAGAAAATCTGCAGCAAGATATCGAGAGCCCTGCCAGTATTATTAGAAAGATCTAATACACAAATCAGGGCATAGCGCAAACCCAGTAAGGGCAAAATCCATTTCAAGGTGGAGATCAGTTTGTTGAACCTTTCGGTACCCAGCTTTTTCCCCTGCCATCTGAGTTGAGCCAAGAGCAAAACTATCAGTTTTGCGAAAGGTTTTCTTAAAACGAAAGCTGCCAAAACAATAACAAATGCAGTCAGCCATTGGGCAGGGGAGCGAGAGAGGATCAGCGGGTCAGACCAGCTCTTCGGAAGTAATGCGCCTGCGCCATCAACAAATAAGCAGCTAAATACCAAATTGTTCATGTCCTAATGATACCTTAAGAGTGCAAAACGGAGAACAAAAAAATGGTCTAATATTCTTTATCAAATAATTATGTCTGTTAACAACCATTCTCAGTTAAGATATCCTATAATCTGATTAATCAATCTTTTGGGGATGCCATGGGGGTAATAATGGAGAGGCAAAAAGCAGTTAGAGATATTAATTGGAATATATTAGCTCCTATGCTCATTATTTTGTCCGGCATTACCTGGGGACTGATTGGCTTATTCTCACACGATCTAAGGGAAGTTGGCTTGACACCGCTGCAAATAACACACTGGCGCAATTTGGTGGCAGGAGGCACAATTATTATTCTTGTCTTGATCAAAGACAGGTCGTTATTAAAGATAAATCCGCGTGACCTTTGGATGTTTTTTGGTACCGGCGTTCTCAGTATCGCCTTTTTCAATATCTGTTATCTCACCAGTATGCAGGAGAGTTCAATTGCGGTAGCGGTAACACTTCTGCACACCTCGCCTGTCTTTCTGATGCTTTTTTCTGTAATCATCTTCAAAGAAAAATTTACTCCCAACAAAGCGTTGGCTATGATTCTTGCCGGTACTGGCTTGCTTTTTATTACCGGGCTTATAGGTGCTGAAGCAATACCCATTACGACTCGTGCTCTTGTCTACGGAGTGCTGTCAGGCTTTGGCTATTCCCTGTATAGTGTTTTTGGCAGATTTGCCTTGCGCAAATATAATTGGATTACCATTCTAACGTACACTTTTATCTTCGCCATTGTCGCCCTTTTTCCCTTTGCTGATTTCCCCCGGATGGTCGAGGTTACTTTTGTGAGCACCAGAGTAGTTCTTAGTATGTTGGCACTGGGACTGGTGTCCACTTTGGTGCCGTTTACTCTCTATACGGTTGGTCTCAAGCATATGGAAATCAGCAAAGCTGCTTTGCTGACCTTCGTGGAGCCCACTGTAGGCATGCTGGTAAGCGTTCTCGTGTTCAACGAATACTTCACTGTTAATTATGCGATCGGGATGATCCTGATAGTCTCCGCAATTATTGCGCTCAACCGTCCGATGCGTTGGTTCCCGGTTAAGAAACAGCCCAAATAAGTCCGGCTCGCAGGAAACATATGTTAGGAAACGAATTATCCTCTCGAGCAGACAAGGCTATCGCTAAGATGGATAAGTCCGCAGCACATACTTTTGCGATTAACCCAATTGAGTAATCTATCCCTGGTTGATTGACTTTGCCTTGTTCCTGAGTTATTATTGTTCGGCGACCGCTTTGGGAGGGTTATCAATTTCGCTTGGGCGAAACCCCAATACTCAAGCGCGAACGCAGGAGGAATTAGATGTACGCTATTATTAAGACAGGCGGCAAGCAATACAAGGTACAAGAAGGCGATGAGCTTTTTCTCGAAAAAATCGCCGGCGAAAGTGGCGATAAGGTAGAATTCGACGAAGTTTTGGCAATTTCCACAGATGAAGGACTTAATGTAGGTCTCCCTCTGCTGGATGGGGCTAAGGTAGAGGCGGAGATCCTCGCTCAGGGTAAGCATAAGAAGATTACGATTATTAAATATAAAGCCAAGAAGGGCTATCGTCGCAAGCAAGGACACCGTCAACCTTATACAAAGGTAAAGATTACAAAAGTTTTGCCTTAGAGGAACGCAAGGCATTTAAAATGATTAAAGTCACGATATATCGGACAGAATCTGATTTCACCAGAGCATTTAAGCTGGTGGGCCATGCAGGACAGGCGGAACATGGAGAAGACATTGTCTGTGCAGCCGTTTCGGGCTTGGCTCAGAGCATAATCGGCTCTCTGCAGGAGGTCGTAGGTATTGAACCGCAATACTCTCTTGAGCCTGGTAGAATATATTGTGAGATAGAAGAGAAAGCATTAGATGATACGAGACGGATACAGGCAGATGTTCTGATGCGGGCAGTAGAGATCGGAGCCAGGCAAATCCGGGAAAGCTATGGACGTCAGTTCTTAGCTGTAAATGTCAAGAGAGAAGCAAGTTAGGAGGCTAAATATATGATTAGGGTAGATTTACAATTACTGGCACATAAAAAGGGGATGGGTTCGACCAGAAACGGTCGTGAATCTCAATCTAAAAGATTGGGAGCAAAACTGGCTGATGGTCAATATTGCCTCGCCGGCAGCATTATCTATCGCCAGCGCGGTACCAAGATCCATCCAGGCAACAACGTAGGTAAAGGTAAGGATGACACGCTTTTTGCTACCGTTGACGGACAAGTGCGCTATGAACGCATGGGCCGTAAGCGTACCTGTGCCAGCGTTTATCCCATAGCATAATTTTGTTTTACGATCGTGCAACAATTAATGTCCGTTCCGGCAATGGCGGGAACGGACATATGTCTTTTCGGCGGGAGAAGAACATTCCGAACGGCGGTCCTGATGGTGGAAACGGCGGCAGAGGTGGTAGCGTAATAATTCGGGTTAATGCGGCTAAGAATACATTGTTGGACTTCCGCTTCCGCCACAAATTTTTCGCTGAAAATGGCGCAAATGGCGGCAATAATAACAGGATGGGAAAGTCTGCGCCTGACTTAATTATTGAGGTTCCACCAGGTACTATTGTCCGATCTGCGGATAACGATGAGTTAATCGCCGATCTGGTAGAGGATGATGCTGAGATAGTCATTGCTGAGGGCGGCAGGGGCGGTCTGGGCAACATCAATTTCGCCAACTCAATACGCCAGGCTCCACGTTTTGCGACTGCCGGTAAGACAGGGCAGGAGCTCAGAGTTAAACTGGAACTGAAGCTGATAGCCGATGTTGCCTTGATAGGCTTCCCCAATGCCGGGAAATCTACGTTGCTGTCTGTTATTTCTGCGGCTAAGCCAAAAATCGCAGATTATCCCTTTACTACTGTAGAGCCTATTCTGGGAGTTGTCGCCAAGGACGATTTCCGCTTTGTGGTTGCGGATATACCCGGACTGATTTCCGGAGCGGCAGAAGGCGCAGGTATGGGACATGATTTCCTGCGCCATATTGAACGCACCAGGATTCTCCTGCATCTGATTGATGCCTCCGGGCAAGAAGGCCGCGACCCCTATGCTGATTTTCAAATTATCAATAATGAGCTTTACCGGTATAAGGAAGAGCTGGCAGAGCGTCCTCAATGGGTCTTGCTGAATAAGACTGATATCACGCCGGCAGAAGAGCTGAAAGAACTCAAAGCAAAGATTGAGCGCGATGGCTATAAAGTCTATCTGATATCAGCTGCGACTAAGGACGGCGTAGAGCAGTTGATTGACGACTTGGCAGCTGAAGTACAATCCTTACCGCCTTCATTGCCTTATGAAGAATCTGAGCTTTTGAAGACATATCGCTTCGTTGAAGAGGAGAAGTTCACCATCATGAAGCAGGGTGGAAAGCTTGCGGTTGAAGGGGCCTGGATAAGAGAGCTGCTGCAATCTACTAATTTTGACGATTATGAGTCCCGGCGACACTTTCAGAGACAAATTGATGCGTCAGGACTTGAAGAGGCCCTGTTTGCTGCTGGCATGAAGGCAGGAGATACAGTCCTGCTTGATGGCAGCGAGTTTGAATTTGATGAAGACGCTGAAGGCTGATTAAGCTCGCTGATCAACCATATCCACATAATTCTCTTAGATTTAAGATACAGCTTTTTGTTTCTACAGGCGATGTCCGTGATTGACCTGAAGCTGATAGTGTGCGTCATAAGGGCAAAATGGTGCGGAGTATATCTTTCTGAATGGCAATACTATAATTTATTGGTTATAATAAGTGCTGTATTTGTACTGCTTTAGCGGTACTTTGAGATAATAATTAATTATGTTTAGAAGAAAAGAGAGGTAGTTTGAATGAAATACGTTTGTGATTTGTGTGGTTATGTTTATGATCCGGAGCTGGGTGATCCTGATAACGGCGTAGAAGCAGGTACAGAGTTTGCAGATCTGCCTGAGGATTGGGTCTGCCCGTTGTGTGGAGCAGGACAAGAGGATTTTTCACCGCTGGATTAAGCAAAACCTAAGGCGCACAGGGTTTATGCCTGGCAACAGATTTTAGTTAGTCGGTTACCCTGTGACCGGCTATTTTTTTGAAAGGAGGAAGAAGCACATGATAAAAATCTCTGACCATGTCCATGAAGTGGGGGCGTCTCATCCTGAGCTGTGCTATTTTGACCGCTTAATGCCAACTGAGCATGGGACAACTTATAACTCGTATTTGATCCAGGGCGGGAAAACAGTTTTGATTGATCCTGTAGAGCCGGAGAAAAAAGAGATATTGCTGCAAAACCTCAAGGATCTGGGAATTACAAAATTAGATTATCTGATTTGTCTCCATACAGAGCAAGATCATGGAGGGTCGACTCCTGATATTTTGGCAGCATACCCTGGCGTTCAGTTGGTCTCAAATGCAAAAGTAGCGGAATTCATGGAGAACCATATTCATATTCCCCGTACAGAGTTTCGGATCATGGAGGACGGCGACAGTCTTGATCTGGGTGGTCTCAAATTGAGTTTCAAGTCTATCCCGTTTTCACACTGGCCTGATAATACTATGGTCTATCTGGAAGAGGAAAAGAAACTATTTTCTTCTGATCTGTTTGGGTCTCATTACGCTGCCCCGGATCCTTCTCAGCCAGATTTTGAGCTGCAGATCAAAGAGGCACAAGCATACTACGCTGAGATTATGATGCCTACGCGCCGGCAGACAAGAAAACACACAGAGTGGGTCAGGGAACTAAACCCTGATATGATTTTACCTTCACATGGTCCTGTCTGGCATGACCCGGAGATAATCTTATCTTTGTATGAGCGCTGGACATCTGATGCAGTTACCCCTGCTGTGGTGATCCCTTATGTAACGATGCATGAATCTACCAGACTGATGGCCAGGTATTTGGCAGAAAAGATCAACGCGAGAGGGGTTAAGGCTGATCTTTGCGACTTAGGGCTATCAGATAAAGATCTGCGTCAAACTGCCGGTGAAGCACTTTATTTGTCGGTTGACGCTGCGGCAATTGTGCTGGCTGCTCCGACAGTTTTAACAGGACCGCATCCCAGCATGATGTTTTTTGCCGCCTTAATGAATGGCATGCGAGTGAAAGCCAGATTCCTGGGCTTGATTGGTTCCTATGGTTGGGGAACTCAAATTGAGAAATCATTGATTGCATTGACGGAGAGGCTTAAGGGAGAGTATTTGCCACCGGTCCTATGTAAGGGGCTGCCGCGCGATGAGGATTACGCTGCCCTGGATAGCTATGCTGAGGAAATTGTCGCGAAGATCAAGGCGCTGCCGCCGGAAGATATACTTGACTAGTCAGTAAAGCAGAAGATACATTCGACTGTTAGTTGGCTGAGCAGATGATGCGCAATTAGTTGGCTAAGCGGAAGATGCATTCAACTAGTTGGCCAATAAGCGTTTAAGGATTAATTCGTACAAATCAACTGAAGCCGCTTCCCAGGCAGAGGCGGCTTTTTTTGCCATTTCTCTTGTTGGGAAGTTAAGACGGATGGTGAAGTTAGGCACGTCTGTTTCGTAACGTTCCAGTATCAGCATCCATTCTCCGGTTCCGGTCTGTTCTAGTCGGGAGCTGTGTGTTTCCAGGATGTTTTGTTCTCCCTTAAGTTCAGCCGACTTGCGGTTGATCCATTTATTGACGGCGTCAGGAATTTGATTTTCCAGAGCTTGTAGGACTTCAGTCCCTTTTTGTGTGATGTCAATGCGTTCCACGGCTTGCTGATCTGCATCAAGATGGGGTTCTCCCTTTCGCACTGCCTTATAAAGCAATTTGCCTTCAATCAACTCTGACAGTGCCAGGCTGTACTCGAAAAAATTCATCTGTAAAGAATCCAAGACGGCGTCTGACAGCATGGTGTGCCTCAGTCCCGGAAGCAGACTGACTAACTTGAGAATAATTACTTTATTCAGTGTTGTTTGGTCCAAGGCCATATCGATATTCCCTTGAGGTGATTTTTGCTTTTCCTGATTATATCACGTCAAACTATCCCGACGGAACTATACGCTAGCTATCTTGCCGGTTCTGCACCCTGCTATCTTGAGATCCTGCACCCTGCTATCTTGCGATCCTGCACCTGGCTGTCTTGCGATCCTGCACCCTGCTGTCTTGAGATCCTGCACCCTGCTATCTTGAGATCCTGCACCCTGCTATCTTGAGATCCTGCACCCTGCTATCTTGCGCTCCTGCACCCTGCTGTCTTGAGATCCTGCACCTGGCTATCTTGCCGACCCTGTACATTAACTATTTGAGGAGCCGCACACTAACTATCTTGCCGACCCTATCAATGGTACAATAACATTTCCAAAACACGCCCGTATTGTCCGAAATGAATTCTTCCGCTTATGAGGAGGCTGATCTAACTGCTGCTCGATATAGTAATAGTAATAATTCTAGTCACTTGTATCGCTAATGGAGCGCGCCGCGGCCTTTTGCTCTCTTTAGCCAGATTTGTGATTTTCTTATTGTCTTTAGTCATGTCTTTCCTGCTGGTTCGCCCGGTAAGCTCCTGGTTAGTTGAACAGGGCCTGTTTGCCGGGCAAAGGGAAAGTTTGGCAGCCGGTATTGAATCCCGGGGGGACATTATTATTACTGAGATTATGGACTCGCTCCGACTGCCGGGGATTTGGGTACGCAACATATCTGACAGGATAAGTAATGGCGACCTGAGCCCCGCTGAAGATATAGCTCTGGCACTGGTGGAGTTAGCTGTATCCGCTTTAGTATTTTTTTTCATCTTCATACTTATCAATCTTCTCTTGAACAGAGTCGCCAGAGGTCTGACCGGATTACTGGATAATATTTTTCTGGTTGGTCTCCTTAATCGTATCGGGGGCGTAGTAATCAGTCTGTTTTTCAGTATCGTCATTGTTGTGCTCGTTGTCTTCTTGCTCTCGGCCCTGACCCCTCTGGTGCCCAAATTTGGGATTTGGCAGGAAGGATCTTATATTGCGTCATTCTTGCGTGAGAAGAATTATTTTCTTGATTTGCTGGATACAGTCTATTAAATTTTGCCCGAAATCTCCTTAATTTGGGCGGCTTGTGAGATAGGTCACATTAAGTCGGATCAAAAAGGATATACTTGACAAAGAATTTGTCAGGCGTTATATTTAGTCTTAGTTAGCACTCGGGCTCCCTGAGTGCTAATTATTGCATAACTGATTATATTATTAAATGGAGGGTTTGAGCATGAATATTAAACCATTGGCTGATCGAGTAGTGGTCAAGATGTTGGAAGCTGAAGAAACCACAAAAAGTGGCATCGTACTACCGGGTTCTGCTAAGGAAAAACCGCAAGTGGCAGAGATTGTGGCTGTTGGCCCAGGCGGTATTGTTGATGGCAAAGATGTCATCATGGAGGTTGATGTGGGAGATCACGTCCTGATCAGCAAATATGCAGGTACGGAAGTCAAAGTCGATAATGTAGAATTAACTATTTTGCGTCAGAGCGACATACTCGCAATCGTTGAGTAAGTCAGCTTAAGTAATGGAGGTATAAAATCATGGCAAAAGATCTATCATATGGCATAGAGGCGCGCAAGCATCTGGAAATTGGCGTCAATAAACTGGCAGATACAGTCAGAATAACCATGGGTCCTAAGGGCAGGAATGTCGTATTGGACAAGACCTATGGTTCTCCTGTGATAACCAATGACGGCGTTACCATCGCTCGTGAGATCGAGCTGGAAGATCGCTTTGAAAATATGGGAGCCCAACTTGTTAAGGAAGTAGCTACAAAGACGAACGATATCGCCGGAGACGGCACGACTACGGCTACATTGCTGGCTCAGGCTATCATCCGCGAAGGTCTGCGCAATATTGCTGCAGGAGCTAATCCTATCATTCTCAAGCAAGGCATCGATCAAGCTGTTGAAACCGCAGTAGCGAAAATTAAGGATAGTGCGAAGGCAGTATCCGGTCGCGATGATATTGCACGTGTAGCATCTATTTCCGCTAATGATGATGAAATCGGTGAGATGATCGCCAGAGCAATGGAAGAAGTCACATCCGACGGGGTTATCACTGTAGAAGAATCTCAGACGATGGGGACTGATTTAGAAGTCGTCGAAGGTATGCAGTTTGATCGTGGCTATATCTCAGCATATATGGTCACAGATACTAACAAGATGGAAGCTGTCTACGAAGATCCATATCTATTAATTACCGACAAAAAGATCGCCTCAGTGCAAGATATTTTGCCTTTGCTGGAACAGATCGTACAGGCCGGTAAAAAATTAGTTATTATTGCTGAAGATCTCGAGGGAGAAGCTCTTTCAACTATCATCCTGAACAAGCTTAGAGGCACATTTAACTGTGTCGCGGTTAAAGCCCCGGGCTTTGGTGATCGTCGTAAAGAAATGCTGCAGGATATCGCTGTTCTAACCGGAGGTAGAGTAATTTCTTCTGATCTCGGCATGGAGCTGAAGGATACGCAGCTTGAGGATCTTGGCCGTGCACGTCAGGTGCAGGTCAGCAAGGATTCTACCATTGTTGTTGATGGCGCAGGGTCGCCCCAGGATATTAAGGATCGCGTGAATTCTATCCGCGCTCAGATTGAAGAGACAACTTCTGACTTCGATAAGGAAAAACTGCAGGAGCGCCTGGCCAAGCTGTCCGGCGGTGTAGCAGTAATTAAAGTAGGTGCAGCCACAGAGACTGAGATGAAAGAGAAAAAACATAGAATAGAAGACGCTCTTTCAGCAACCAGAGCAGCTGTTGAAGAAGGTGTGGTACCCGGAGGTGGTGCTGCCTATATCGCCGCAATCGAGCCGGTTAATATGCTCTTAGCCGATGCTGAAGGTGATGTGAGAACAGGTATGACAATCGTCGCCAGAGCTCTTGAGGAGCCCGTTCGCCAGATTGCCAGCAACGCAGGTTTTGATGGCAGTGTCGTCTGCGAGAAGGTAAAAGAGCGAGAAGAAGGCGTTAGCTTTGATGTGTTGAAAACTGAGTACGTTGATATGGTTTCTGCAGGTATTATCGATCCTGCCAAGGTCACCCGTTCCGCTCTTCAGAATGCATCATCAATTGCATCGATTCTTCTGACTACAGAAGCAATAGTCGCTGATATCCCCAAGCCTGAAGCTGATATGCAACAGCCCCCCATGTATTAATTTTAGAGAATTAGATACTTCTCAACGGCCTTGTCGTAAGACAAGGCCGTTTTTGTCTGTGGATAAGGCCTCAGAAAGAGACTAAGCTTTGAGCGCCTTCGTAACACACCCAAAAAATTATCCTCATAATTTGAACTTGTCGGTGTTTTGTTCTTGATATTCAGGAAGCGGCATATTTTGTTTGTTAGCAATTATGCTAATATAGAACAAATTTAAGCTCTAAAGAGTACCATTGGAACAACGGATTAATTAAGTCGGGAGCGGCAATGATTAACTACGAAAAAAAGTCTTCGTATAATAAAAAGGAGATGAGGGAAGCTGTACGTCCCGCCCATCTCTGGTTGCTGGTCAGCTTTTTTGTCACCTTGGTTGTGGCAGCTGTGATACTTAATCCTGCAGCGAATGAGATTATTAATGCCGGCAGTGAAGTGCAGCGAATTGTCAGGGCGGGAAGCGGTTATCAATTATCAGCCTCTGATCAGGCGGATATTTATCCGCTCGGATCTTTTCAGGTAAGACTGGAGCAAGGGGGCCTTTTGTATCTTGATGGCAAAGGTCGGGAGCAAGCCTGGCATGAAACAAATCTACTTTCGGCTCAGCTGATTTGCGCAGGGGACAAATACCTCGCAATCGGTGATGAAGAGAGCTCAAAATTTGTGATCGCACAGGAGGCGGGGGTTGTCTTTTCAGATAATGTCTCCAGCAAGGCAGTGGGTGCCGACCTGGCGGGCGATGATCTGGTAATTTTGGATCAGGGTCAAGACAGCAAAGGTGAGATCAGATACTATGATCTGGTGCGCAAGGAATTAATGTTTACGCTGGAGTTTCAGGATTCCGGCTACCCTTTGCTTGTGCGCATAGTTCCGAACGGCCAGGCTATCGACATTCTCGTTTTGAATACAGATCAGGTAGATCCGATCAGCCTGATCCAACGCTATGGATTTGACGGCAAACTTCAGGGGGAAGTGCAGCTCCCGGGATATTATGGGAGTTTTGTCTATGATGGCAAACTGGTTATTGCTTATAGCGACACAAATATCGCGCAGATAGATGTGGAGACGGGAGAGTCTGCCAGCTTCGCTGCGCCCGAAGGCTTTTCTCATATTTTGTCTGACCGTACCGGAGTAACAATGCTTGGCAATGTTTCTGACGGTGACAGCTCCTGGTTTATGAGGTTTAACGGCAACGAGAGCACGGAATCTGTTACCATACCCTTGCTAACGGCAAATCCGGTAGTAGCTGACGGCTGGCTGCTTCTGCCTGCGGGCAACGATCTTTTGCTTTACGATTTGACGGATCTCGTTTTAATCAGTATTGAGAACTTTGATTC
>DUPE01000072.1 GCA_012838475.1 Clostridiaceae bacterium | reverse complement strand
GTGCCAAAGCTGAAGAAGTCAGCCTCTTTAGCGATAGCGTCAGCAGTTATACAGGCTCTGGGGATTTCAATCATAGTTCCTACTTCAAAGTGCAGACGCTCACCTGCATCCGCAAAAACGCGTTCCGCTGTGTTCAGTATGATCTTCTTCAGGAAGGTAAATTCTTTTACTTCCGCAATTAGAGGAACCATTATCTCGGGGAACACCTGCACGCCATCCCGCTTCACTGCAATTGCAGCTCTCAATATGGCTTCAGTCTGCATCTCAGCAATTTCCGGGTAGGAGATAGCCAGGCGACAACCGCGATGCCCCAACATCGGATTGATCTCATGCAATTCGGTAATAATACCCTGCAAGGCCTCAACAGTGATCGCAAGCTCAGATGCCAGTTCTTTGATTTCCTTCTCATTGGTCGGTAAGAACTCATGTAGCGGTGGATCCAGCAGACGAATGGTGACAGGCAGGCCATCCATAGATCTGTATATCTCTTCAAAATCAGCCTGCTGCACGGGCAGGATTTTGGCCAAGGCTTTGCGTCTGTCAGCTTCATTGCGCGCCACAATCATTTGCCGGAAGGCGAAGATGCGGTCTTCTCCAAAGAACATATGCTCTGTTCTACACAAACCAATACCTTCCGCGCCAAGCTCTCTGGCTTTGCCGGCATCGGCCGGAGTATCGGCATTGGTCCTTATACCCAACTGACGAATATCGTCAGACCATTGCATTATGATAGAAAAGTTATCAGATATCTCTGCCGGCTGCGTTTCGATCTGACCGGCGTAGACATTACCCGTGGTTCCGTCGATGGAGATCCAATCACCGCTTGTATATACGCTGTCCCCAATTGTAAGCGTCTTCGACTTTTCATCAATTTGACAGGCTGTACTGCCGGTAATACAGGGAGTGCCCATACCACGAGCCACGACAGCGGCGTGAGAGGTCATACCGCCTCTGGAGGTAAGTATGCCTTCAGAGACATTCATGCCCTGGATGTCCTCCGGCGAAGTTTCAGTACGGACAAGTAATACCTTCTTACCGGCCTCATGAGCAGCAAAGGCTTCTTCAGCGGTAAAGGTAATTTCGCCGGCAGCAGCACCCGGAGAGGCGGGAAGCCCTGTGGCAATAACCTCAGCCTTAGCTAAAGCTTCAGGCTTAAAGGCGGGATGTAAAAGAGCATCCAATGAGTTGGGATCAATCCTGCTCAGCGCATCTTCTCTACTGGTGATGCCTTCCTCAACCATGTCAACTGCTACCTTTAATGCCGCCATGGCAGTACGTTTGCCGCTTCTGGTCTGCAGAATGAACAGCTTGCCTTTCTCGATAGTAAACTCCAGATCCTGCATATCGCCATAGTGGTGTTCCAATCTGTCGGCAATATCTTGAAACTCGTCATAAATCTGAGGCATCTGCTCTTGGAGATGAGATATCGGTTGCGGAGTTCTAATTCCTGCGACGACGTCCTCACCTTGAGCATTCATCAGGTACTCGCCGAAAAGCTTGTTCTCACCGCTGGCGGGATTGCGGGAGAAAGCAACTCCGGTTCCTGAGGTATCACCCAGGTTTCCGTAGACCATCTCCTGTACGTTAACCGCTGTGCCCCAACTGCTTGGAATATTGTGCATGCGCCGATAATAAACAGCTCGGAAGTTGTTCCACGAGCGGAAGACCGCGGTAATAGCAGAAATGAGTTGCTCTTTAGGATCCTGAGGGAAAGGCTCGCCTTGAATTTCCTCGTAAATCTTCAGGAAAGCATTGCTGACCTCTTTCATATCATCGTCGCCCAGGTCATTATCCGATTCAGCTCCGACACGCTCTTTGATCTCATCCATCTTGGCGTCAAAATGTTCCTTGTCTATCTCCATAACTACATCGCTGAACATTGTAATAAAACGCCGATAACTGTCATAAGCAAAGCGTGGGTTATCCGTCTCTTTTGCCAGTACTTCAACTACCTCGTCATTCAGTCCCAGATTAAGAACCGTATCCATCATACCCGGCATTGAGGCTCTAGCACCGGAGCGAACTGATACTAATAAGGGATTGGATAAATCACCGAAAACCTTACCGGTAAGCTTCTCCATCTCAGACATAGACGAAAAGATTTGCTCTTCCATTTCATCAGTCATGGTTCCGCCGGCAGCATAATATTCATTACAAGCTTCAGTTGTAATAGTAAAACCCTGTGGCACCGGCAGACCCAGTTTGGTCATTTCAGCCAGGTTAGAGCCTTTTCCACCGAGAAGATTCTTCATGCTTGCATCGCCTTCCGCAAACATATACACGTATTTTTTCATATATCCCTCCTTACCTATGTGCAATAATCAATAATTTTGACTAATTATCTATTAAAATATAATACCTGTCATGCGGAAAATCTAGGGCAGATCAAATTTCCCGCCAAACCAGTCAATCAGCTCAGAAATGGGCAGGCGTACTTGCTCCATGCTGTCACGTTCTCGCACCGTAACCTGATTATCCTCCAGGGAATCGAAGTCAAAGGTAACGCAATAGGGTGTGCCAATCTCGTCCTGACGGCGGTAACGTCTGCCGATTGATTGACGTTCATCAAATTCAGCAGGGAAATGCTGCAGGATTTGCTCATAAAGCCTGTAGGCATCATCTTTCAATTTAGCGGACAATGGCAAAACTGCAATCTTGACAGGAGCCAGAGCTGGATGAAATCTCAGTACAGTCCTTATATCCCCGTCCGGCAATTCCTCCTCATCATAAGCATCACACAAGATCGCCAGTGTCAGTCGATCAACTCCTAAAGAAGGCTCGACAACATATGGAATGTACTTCTCATTCGTAGCAGGATCAAAATAGCGTAAATCCTGACGGCTGTGCTCCATATG
>DUPE01000178.1 GCA_012838475.1 Clostridiaceae bacterium | reverse complement strand
TCCGAGGCAGGTATAGTAACGATCATCGAAGCAGTTATAAAAACGATCACCGGAGCAGCCATACTATGAGAGTTCGAGCAGCTAAACTATGAGAGTAAAACCCCGAAAATCTATCTACATCGGTTACTGGCTTCTATTTTTGTTGATAGCAGCTTTAATATTTATTTCAGCCTGCTCTCAGATAGACTTTGATCCTTTAGAAAGCCATGGCACTCCTGAAGATGCCATCGGCTCTCCCGGAGGCGGAGACGTTACTTCAGGAGATGCCCCAGGCACCCCGGGCAGCAGATACTCCGAATCAAAAACAGATGGCGAAGGCGCAAATCTTGAGAAAAACTCTCCTGCTACAAAGGGTCCCTCTGCTCCGGCCGACAATAGTGACGAAAACCGAGACCTGCCTGCCTGGTGGTACATGCCGGACAAGGACAACTATTATCCTGTTGCCAGAATTGTCGACGGCGACACCATTGTATTGAAAATTGATGGTTACCACCGCAAGATCCGTCTTATCGGCATAAATGCTCCCGAGTCCGTACATAATGACCCCGAGAAGAACACGGCAGAAGGAGAAGCAGCGTCAAGTTATCTGGAGAACTTGCTTGACGGCCACGAGGTAAGATTGGAATACGATGTCTCCTATCGAGACAGATTTGAGAGGGATTTATGCTATTGCTATCTACCCGATGGAACTTTTATAAATTTTGCGATGGTAAGGGCCGGGCACGCTAACCTAATGACAATTCCACCAAATATCAAGTATGTTGATCTATTCAAGCAGGCCTTGGCAGACGCACAAATAGACAAGCTGGGCATGTGGCGCTGATTGGTATCGCAGGTTTTACGGGGTTGGTAGTCGCACAAATAGACAAGCTGGGCATGTGGCGCTAATTAGTGTCGCAGGTTTTACGGGATTGGCAGTCGCAGATTTATGACTTTGATTCCTCGTCTGTAGGCGCCTTCGTTTCATACTCTTCATCTTGAATCTCTATAGTAGTACTCTCAACGATCGGATCATACTTAGTAGTGCTTTCTATGGACTGGTCGTCCTTGGCGGTGCTCACGGCGGATTGGTCGTTCTCGACAGTGCTCTCAATGGACTCATCAACCATAGTGGCGTTATCTATAGATTGGTCGTTCTCGACAGTGCTCGAGATAGGCAGATCATCTACAGCAGCATCTTCGACGAATAAACGATCAACCATTTCTTGTCTGTTATATAGTGGTTCGCGTGCTGCCACCATTATCTTACTGATTCCGCCGGCTGGTTTTCTCTGGATCCTGGCATCGACATCTTCCTTAAACAGATAATGTATAGTTGCAACAATCGGAACTGCGATTAATATGCCAAATACACCTCCAAAGCCACCACCCAAAATGACTGCAATCAGCACCCAATAAGCCGGCAGCCCTACTCGATCTCCGACAATCTTTGGATAGATAAGATTGCCTTCAATCTGTTGCAGAACTATGAGAAAAACAAAGAATACCAGTGCCTTAAACGGGCTGACCGTCAAGATTAGAACCACACCGACAAAGTTTCCAATATACGCGCCAAGGATAGGTATCAAAGCGGTAATACCGACGACACTCGCCACCACAGGCACAAATGGCAACCTCAATATAACCATGCCGATCGCTGTCAGCACCCCAAGAACTAAAGCGCTTAGTATCTGACCACCAAAGAAAGAGACGAAATTATCATAGGCAACAAATAAGATATGCGAGAGGGAAATATTGATTTTATTGGGCAGATAAGCGTAAGCCACCCGTTTTAGCTGAGACATCAACTTCTCCTTATTCGCCAGTATATATAGTGCGAATATTAAGGAGAAAATCAAGTCGACAACCTCACTGACAATTCTGCCGGCCAGAGCTACAGCATCGCCAACCCAGTCTTCTGCCTCTGATGTAAATTGAGAAATCAAACTGCCAATGTCAAAATCAGATGTCAGAATGCGCTCGCGCAAAGCTTCCGGAAGAGCGTCACTCGTCTCTACCCAGGATAAGAAATCGTTGTAAGTCTTAGGCAGACCATTGGCAATAATATTAATGGACTGAAACAATTGGGGAACTACGAGCCCAATAATTAGAGAAATAACAGCCAGCACCAGCAATACGGATATTAGAATTGACACTATGCGCCTGCTCTTACATACTAGGGTTCTCTTACTGTTGGGGAAATACAGAGCCTCAACCTTCACTAAGAGAATATTTAAGATCAGCGCAATCAAAGAACCAAATATAATCGGACGCAGGACAAAAAAGAGTCTGTTCAGCAAGACCAGAAACTCGCTCAAATATATCACCAAAAGAGCGATTGCACCTATGATGAGAATCACTTGCAGCCAATTACGGACAAAAAGTCTGGTACTTCTCTTCCTCATTACCCTCTTGAAATTCTCCAATTACTCTTTTGTAATTCCCCACGACAGATCGTGATCATATCTGGCACGTTCACCGCCTACAAATTTAGGTCTGGTACGCGCTGCCGTAGTATGTGCATTACCAACTTTGTTGATTTTAGTTCTGACACATACCACCACGCTTTTGAGGTGCATGCCGATAAAGGTGTCGCCAATATCCAGACCGGCATCGGCCTGAATTCTCTCAACTGCTACCGGATGACGCATCATCTCATATGCTCTGCTGGCAAAAGAACCGCCGCTCTTCTTCCAGGGTACTACATTAACTATTTCCGCATTAGGAACAGCCTCTTGCTCAATAATAATACAGCGATTAAGATGCTCACAGCATTGGGCGGCCAAATACATGCCCTTATTCTCTAAAACGTCCGCTATCGCATCGTACAATACTCTGGCAATTTCCGTGCTTGGGTAAGAACCGATTCTGTGACCGGCAACCTCACTGCTTGAGCAGCCAATAACCACAGTCGCCCCCGGTTTCAGATTGGCGGTCTCTATCAGCTCTGTAACTGCAGAGCTGGCTTGCCCCGCAATTTCCTTAAGAAAATCCTGATCCTGCACGGGGTCTAACTCTTCAGTATTGTTTTCAGTCTCAGATTTATTGCTACCATCTGACATTAAAAATCATCCTTTCTCGATTGGTGCCAAGTTTATATTTTAATCTTCGTATATATTATAATCCTGTTTAATTGTAAGCCTATTTCTTCAATAAGGCATCCGCGACTTTATATAGGGATGACGTTCCAACATGGAAATAATGATAAATCCACCTGCCAGACCAAATGCACCTTGCCCTAAATTACCGATTACTCCTGCCGTTGCTGCCCAGCCCAGACCCAGGATAACAGCTTCATAAACAAAATATCCAAAAACCATGAATAGCTCAGCTACAGCACCGCTGAGCAAACGAGCGGGAATGCGATGTTTTTTGCCTCTCCCCGACAAAACAGCAAAAAGGCTGGCGGCTATGAAGGCGATTAAGCCCTTAATAATCAGTGTTCCCGGGGCAAACATTGTGTATCCCGCAAACAGATCGGCCAACATTGAGCCAATTCCTGCAGTTGCTGCCCCGTATATAGGCCCCAACATCCAGGCAGACACTAAGACCACAACATCACCCATGTTCAGAAATCCACGGGAAGGAGTCGGTATTTGAATAAGTAGCGTGGCAACGACGACTAAAGCAGCCAGCATTCCTGCGCCGACCAGCTTTTGCACAGGGCTTAAGGAATGTTTAGTTTCAGCCTGATAACGCCCCTCTGCCTGGAGGCGCTTTATCTCTTCTTCCTGTTCAGATTTGCCTTTTTCTTTGTTACCCGTATTATTGAAATCAACGCTCATAATCAGATCTCTCTTCCAGCTGATAGAAGAAGTAAACGGTTAGTCCATTTCTTCTGTAGATTTCTCTTCGACAGAGACAACAGGGCACCCCGCATCATCATTTGCATTAACACCATTTTCGTTCGTTGCATTGAACCTACTCATATAGCTTGCTCCATCTATGAGGATTGTGTCTCTTGGCAGTCTGTACTGCTCTCTGTAATCGTCAAATATCTTCTTGAAGGCTGAGTTGTCT
>DUPE01000090.1 GCA_012838475.1 Clostridiaceae bacterium | reverse complement strand
GGCCATGCAAAAGAATCCGGATGGCCGTTATCAATCAGCACGCGAGTTTGTTGATGAACTTGACGCGTTTATGATTGATCCTGACGGTGTCTACGGTATAATACCTCAGTCTGCAGAGGCTTGGGATGGCTCGACATCAGCCATCGGCTTACAAAAACAGCAGGCAAATTATAATAAGCTGCGCGAAATTGAACATACTTACAATAAGAGAAGGACCTCGCGTTATCGTGATACTGCTGTAGTTTTTGCCATTGTAGCTGTTGCACTGGTCTTGGTCGCTGTGCTGGTGATCTGGTTGATCCAGCGTTTTGACACCCCGACGGAAGAGCCCAGTAATGAGTTGATTTTGCCAAACTTTGTTGGAGAATATTACGAAGACGTATTTGATGAATTAGAGGAATTGAGACGAGAAGGTCTGGATATTCAGGTTAATACGGAAATAGACGAAACCGCTGAGGTTGGTATCATATTGCGTCAGGATCCTGAATCAGACGGTACTGTTAGAATAAACCCGGCCAGCACAGTCTTAAGCATTGTGGTCAGTCAGGGCCAAGACAGCATAGCAGTGCCTGATGTGACAGGCATGACAACATTAGTAGCAGAAGAGATACTTACTGCAGAGGGTTTTCACGTCCTTTTCCGGCAGGAATTCTCTGAAACAGTTCAGTTGGGCAATGTTATTAGTACATTACCGCAGGCAAACAGTCTGCAGCCTAAGGGTGCTACCATAACTATTATTACCAGTTCAGGTTCATCTGCAGTTCAGGTTCCGGATATTACGAATCAGAGCTTGACACAGGCTAAACAAATGTTGGAAGAGTCAAATCTGGTTTTGGGAGGTCAGACTACCATTGGAGGTCGCAGTATCCCTGATTCAGCCAAGGTAGTAATCACACAAACACCCGCAGCTAACTCCACAACGGAAAGCGGTAGTCGCGTGTCAGTGCTGGTAGGCACGAGAGAAGACTATAATTATTATTTCAATCCCACGCCTGTTCCTCCGCCTGTACAGATCATGCCACAACTGGTTGGCAGGAATATGACTGAGGCCTACACTTTACTCAGCAGAGTGGGAATTAAGCATATTTATACTTCGAGTATAGGCTCAAGTGAAGCTAATGCGCTGGATCCACGTGATGAGAGTCAACGGGACTCGATTTATATACTCCAACAAAGCATTGCAGCCGGCAGCGATTTTACTACTGATTCTGTAAACGTGGTCTATGGGTCAAAGCAGGATTATGAGAACTTCCTCAATCCAACGCCAACACCTACTGATCCGCCGACACCTCCTCCTACCACAATTCCCGATGAGACGGATCCTGAACCTACAGATCCTGATCCTTCCAACACTGAACCATAAAGCCAGAGTGACGGGAGGGTATGATTAATGATAGTAAGGCGTAAGATTCATAGATTTTGTATATGTCTTTAGCTGATAACAAACCTAGTGCAGTATTGCTGCGAGGCGTTGGCGGTCATTATCTGCTGCACAGTCACAAGGACGACTTTCAAGGCTTGGCTATGCTGCGAGGCATTTTGCGTCTGGAAAATGTCAGACCGCTGCCTGGCGACAAAGCGATTTATGGTCCGAGTGAAGATCCGGACATTCCCTACGTCATTGAAGAGCTTCTGCCACGCAAGAGCTTTCTTGCCAGACCTGGAGTAGCTAATCTTGATTTGGTTTTGATTACCATCTCCGCTTCCCGGCCTCGCCCAGACCTGAAAATGGTTGACCGCCTGATTGTCATGTCACACACACACAATATCGATGTTATTTTGCTAATCAACAAAATGGACGAGTTGGAAGACCTGACAGAGATTGATAAGATCAAAAAAGAATATGCACAGTCGGATATAATGATATTGGAGACAGGCTTTACTTCAAGTGAAGCTGAAATACAGCAACTTAAGGATCTGATCAAAGGGAAAACAGTATCTTTCGCCGGACAATCAGGCACTGGTAAATCAACCTTGCTCAATCGCCTCTTTGACACAGAATTGATGGAAACAGGTGATCTGTCCGGCAAAATAGGTCGAGGCAGACATACTACCAGACATACCGAGCTCTTCCCGGTTGAAGCGGGCGGCTATCTTGCCGATACTCCCGGATTTAGTCAGATTAATCTGGCAGAGGCGGATATTACTTTGGAAGATCTAGCCAACGGCTACGATGAAATACGTAAGGTCAAGCGTTTATGTCGCTTTGCCAGTTGCCGACACGCCGGTGATCTTGGCTGTGCAGTATCTGAAGAGACTATGCCTGCAGGAAGATATGAGCGTTATTTGGAGCTTAGAGCCGAAATCATTGCAGCTCAAGAATATTAAGCATTGGTATTTATACTAAGGAGTCAAAAATGTTAGCTTCATACACTGATACAGCAGGACGACCTCTGCTTTGCCCTTCATTGTTATCATGCGATTTCGCCAGGATAGCTGAAGAGATAGACAGGGTTAAAAATGAAATTGATATATTGCACTGCGATATTATGGACGGTCATTTCGTTCCCAATCTGACCTTTGGACCTCCTGTTGTTGCAAGTATCAGACAAGCGACGGATCTGCCGCTCGATGTGCACTTGATGGTCACACGTCCTGAGGATTGGGTAGATCCCTTTGCCAAGGCAGGAGCAGACACTCTGGTATTCCAGATCGAAAGCACAGTACACAGTCAGCGCTTGGCAACCCGTATCAAAGAATTGGGCTGTACCGCAGGCGTAAGTCTCAATCCTGCTACTCCTCTGCAAACTCTGGAAGAATTGTTGCCTTTTGTGGACATGGTGCTTGTTATGACTGTAAATCCCGGTTTTGGCGGTCAGACCTTTATCCCGGAGATGATTGACAAGGTTAAGCGCCTGCGTCAAATCAGCAAGGAGCGAAATCTGCCCATACATATTCAAGTAGATGGCGGCATTGATGAGGAGACAGCCCCTTTAATGATTCAAGCAGGAGCAAATATGCTGGTAGCCGGCAGTGCCATCTTTGGCACTGATGATCCGGCAGCCGCAGCCAGGAAGATTTCATTGGCTGCCAATACAGCCTATCTTGAAACCTTCGAAGCCGTTTAGGCAGGAAATTTGTAATCGTGTTGACCATACCCTGGCAAAAAAGACGCAAATATAGAGCTGCTATTCTTTTGGGAGGAGATTTTCACCATACTTTGGAAAGCAAAGAACTTCTTGCGAGCTGTGATTTTTTGGCTGCTGCTGACAGTGGAGCCGCCTATGCTAGGGCGATAGGACGAGTTCCCGATTTGGCAGTTGGCGATTTTGATTCCATCACAGATGAAGACATGGATTGGCTCAGTAAGAATGAAGTTCTCACATACAAGTATGCTGCCGGCAAGGATGAGACTGATGCGGAATTGGCAGCGTTTCTGCTCCTGGCTATGCAGGTCAGGACAAAGAGCGAATCATCGCGAGACTATTTTGAGAATAGTAATCTTTCCCTGATTGCTGACCAATCATGGAACAATGCAATAATTAGAGACGATTTGGAGCTATTGTTGTTAGGAGCCACCGGTTCCAGACCGGACCATATGCTGGCTAATATCGCTTTATCCAGAAAGCTTACTGAGAAGGGGATCCCCGTATTATTGAGCGATGGCATTAGTTTGTTCGTTCCCCTTTGCGGTGCCAGCGAAGCTCGCGTTCTCTGGCCCAGGGAACCTCAAAATACTGTTGATTGGCTATTTTCTGCTCTGGCGATGAGTGATTCAGTCACTGATCTGAGTTATCAGGATGTACAGTTTCCTGTTGACAATATCACAATTCACCGGGGTACCAGCCTGGGGCTGAGTAACCGTTGTCTTGATCCTAAAGTGGTAGATTTTAGTTTTAGCCTAGCCGAAGGCAGTCTGTTATTAATCGTCACACCGGAAGATTAAAGATCTGTCGAATAAACGCCTGTTGTTTTCTGCACCTGTCCGAGGAAAAGGAATGGCTTCTGCTGTTCTCTGCATTTCTCTGAGGATAGGATAAGTGCACTCTTGAGCAAATACTAACAATAAAAAACTGCCCTTCAGTTTTGGAAGGGCAGCAGCAAAATCCTTGTTACTTACAAAGATTTATTTAGAATATGACTAAAGAACGAACAGGATATCCCTCAGTTTTTTTTCTGCCTTCAAGGTAGCCCAGTTCTATAAAAAATAATAAGCCTGCTACTTCTCCGCCTAATTGCTCGATCAAATCAATATTTGCTCTGGCGGTGCCGCCGGTAGCCAGCAGATCATCGACAATTAATACCTTTGCTCCGGGCTTTATCGCATCCTTATGCATCTCCAGAGTGTCAGAGCCGTATTCCAGATCATAGCATATGCTGACTGTTTCAGCGGGCAATTTCCCCTTTTTTCTGACGGGGACAAAGCCGACATCAGCAGCCAAGGCTACAGGAGCCCCCATGATGAAGCCTCGGGATTCGGAGCCGACGACGATGTCAAATTCCAGATCAGATACCAACTCCAGCATCTGATTGAGAGCTTCTTTGAAGAGAACCGGGTCTTTCAGGACGGTGGTAATGTCGATAAAATCAATTCCTGCTTCAGGAAAATCCGGGACATGCCGCAGGTGTTCGCTAAGATCAATCATAAATTCCTCCAGTTAATTTGGTACCGCTACATTATATACTTAGAAGCGGATAACCGGCACAACAATCTTTTCTGTCTGATGCTTTGTTCAACTGACAAAAGATCTCTGTACTGGAGCATCGCCTTCGATAATGCTAAAATAAACTACTTGTACTATTGGTTTTAAAAACATTGAGAAATCTCGAAAAGTATGTCTTTTCTGTGGAGCTTTAGTTTTGAGATGGTTCCCAAGATATGCCTGTTCCGTGAAAACTCAATGAGGCGTTTTGCTGACAGGCGGGAGGGGATGAGAAGTGAAAAAGACACCATTGAATGAGAAACATAAGTCCTTAGGTGCCAGAATGGTAGAATATGCCGGCTGGGAGATGCCGGTACAATATGAGGGAATTGCCGCAGAAACCATAGCTGTTCGTGAGAAATGCGGCATTTTTGATGTCTCACATATGGGCGAAGTCTATGTGGCAGGTGAAAGCGCCGGCGACTTCTTAGACTGGCTACTTTCGCGCAGGGTTACCGGAAAAGAAAGAGAACAGATAACTTACGCTATTATGTGCTATGACGATGGTGGTGTTGTTGATGATCTCCTTGTTTACACCTTTGCTGACTACTATCTTCTGATAGTAAATGCAGCTAATAAGGACAAGGATTTGCTTCATATGGCAGATAGTTTGACATCCTTCGTCGCACGAAACCCTGAAGCAAAAGGAAAAGTTGCTATTGAGGATTGGTCGGACCGGTATGCGCAGTTGGCAATACAGGGACCGGACAGCCTTGAGATGATTCTCAAGGTAAGGGATCTGCTGGATCTGACATCGGAACAAGAACAAGTCCTCAGTTCGCTCAAGCGCTATCGCAATCTGGAGCTTTCCCCGACGGAGGGGTTGCCGATGTTTATTTCCACAACCGGCTATACGGGTGAGAGAGGCTATGAGATTTATGCCTCTGACACGAAAGTTATTGAGTTGTGGGATGCTTTACTTGCAGCCGGTTGCGTGCCATGCGGATTGGGCTCTCGAGATGCTTTGCGTCTGGAGGCGGGGCTGCCGCTTTATGGTCATGAGATGTCGGCTGAGATCAATCCTCTGGATGCAGGTATGGATTTCTTCGTAAAATTTGATCGTGAGTTTCAGGGCGAAGCCATGCAGGGACAAAATACGAGAAAGATTGTACGTTTAGTTGCGCAAGGAAAGCAAATTCCCAGGGACGGATATCCTGTTTTTTATGATGAGGAGGAAGTCGGATATGTCACATCAGGAACCTATTCTCCCACTTTGTTAAAGGGGATTGCCAATGCTTTGGTGCGTGTTGATCTGCCTGACGATGTGAAGGAACTGGCAGTTGAGATCCGCAACAAACGAATCATGTTCGACGTCACGGATAAATTTCTCGGCTGATTATACAGGATTATAATGAAAACAAATTGAAGAAAACTGATTGGTGTAAGAGCTTTTGCAGACAGTAGGTATGGTTTGATATAAGCGATCACAGTAATAAGCGCCAAGGCGCTGAAAAATAAGCATACCAAGTATTTTAGGAGGGTTTGTTAATGGCAGAGATTAAGAAAGACCTGTTTTACACAGAGTCCCATGAGTGGGTAAAAGTAGAAGACAATATTGCCACTGTAGGCATCAGTGATTATGCTCAGGAACAATTAGGCGATATCGTCTATGCGGAAGCGGTGGAAGAAGATACAGAGATCTCCGTCGAAGACGTTGTCGGCAGTGTCGAATCAGTCAAGATGGCTTCTGATATTTATGCGCCGGTAGCCGGCAAGATTATTGCTGCTAATGTTGATCTGGAAGATGAGCCGGAAGTGATCAATGAAGATCCCTATGGATCCTGGTTTGTGAAGATTGAAATGTCGGATCCGGCAAATTTGGATATGCTTCTCAGTGCTGATGCTTACGAGAAGCTTATTGAAGGAGAGTAAGCATGAAGGGATACCTGCCTATCGACAGGGAACAAAGGACTGAGATGCTGGCTGATGTTGGCCTGGACATCGATGAGCTGTTTGATTCAATCCCGCAAAATATGCGCCTTCAACAAAAGGAGTTTCCCTATTTGACCGAGGCGGGACTCAGCGAGATGGAAATCAGGCGGGAAGTGACAGGTCTGGCTGACAAAAACAGCAATATTGATGACTATGATTGTTATCTGGGTGCAGGTATTTACGATCATTTTACTCCTGCCGCAGTAAAACATCTGATCTCAAGGCAAGAATTCCTCACAGCCTATACCCCCTATCAGGCTGAGATTTCACAGGGTACATTGCAGGCGATTTTTGAGTGGCAAAGCTATATTTGCCGGCTGACAGGGATGGACGTCGCCAATTCCTCGATGTATGACGGTGCTTCGGCGGCAGCTGAGGCTATGCTTCTAGCCGTCCGCGCTAAACGCAAGCTGGATAAGGTTTGGGTTTCGGGAGGTCTTAATCCGGAATACCTGCAGACGATTAAAACCTATCTGTATGCCGCCGGGTTGGAAGTAGAAGTAGGTGAATTGAACGCAGAAGGCAAGACAGTCGACATGCCCAGGGTGAAAGGCTATGCCGCCTTCCTGATCCAAAGCCCCAACTATTACGGCATTGTTGAGGATCTGGAGGCTTTTGTTCAGGCGGCTCATGAAGTCGACGCTTTGGCCGCAGCTTCCTGTGATCCTGTCAGCCTGGCCTTGTTCAAGAGGCCGGGGGATCTCGGCTGTGATATCGTTACCGGCGAAGCTCAGGCTTTGGGGATAGCTCCCAGCTTTGGCGGTCCGGCCTTAGGATTTATGGCAGTGACGCAAAAACTCATGCGCCAGATTCCCGGACGGCTGGCCGGTGAAACGGTTGACACTAACGGCAAGACAGCTTATGTGCTGACAATACAAGCCAGAGAACAACATATCCGGCGCGAAAAGGCTACTTCTAATATCTGTACCAATCAGGCGCTGCTGGCAACTGCGGCTACTATTTATCTAGCCTTGAATGGTCGTTCTGGCCTCAGAGAAGTAGCAGAGCAGTCGGCTGCGAAGGCGATTTATTTGCGGGACAAGCTCGTAGATACCGGTTTGTTCACTCCTCTGTATGATGCGCCCTATTTCCGCGAGTTTGCACTCAAACCGGCAGCTGAGATTGATCTGATGGAACTGAACCGAAAATTACTGAAACAGAGAATCATCGGCGGACTGGTATTGCCGGAGAATGCCTGGTTGCTTGCGGTTACGGAGAAGAAGAGCAAAGAGCAGCTGGAACATCTGGTCGCTTCAGTAGTTGCCATTTCGAAAGGGGAGGTGATCTGATGTATAAGGATACCAAGCTTATTTTTGACTATACAACGAAGACTAAAGCTAATCGATTGATTGCCCCTCTTGATGTGGATAAGGCTGACCTGGCTTCATTCTATGGCTCGGATTATCGAGAAGAACTGCCTGACATTCCTGATATAGATGAGATTACTGTCGTGCGCCATTACACGAATCTCTCCAGCAAAAACTATGGTGTGGAAACAGGAACATATCCTCTCGGATCTTGCACCATGAAGTATAATCCTAAGATTAACGAGGATATGGCTTCTCTGGCAGGCTTTGCCATGACGCATCCGTTGCAGCCGGAGGAGACAGTTCAGGGGAATCTGGAATTACTTTATCTGCTGGAGCGCAATTTTTGTGACATCTTCGGCATGGACAGATTCACCTTCCAGCCCTCAGCCGGGGCACACGGTGAGCAAACAGGGTTGTTATTAATTAAGGCTTATCATGAAGACCGGGGTGACACTAAGCGTAAAGTCATGATTGTGCCCGATTCTGCTCATGGGACCAACCCCGCTTCGGCCGCCATGGTAGGCTATGAAGTGCGTGAGGTTGCCTCTGATGAAAGAGGTTTGGTAGATATAAATGCCTTGCGTGAAATCATGGGAGATGATGTCGCCGGCCTGATGCTGACGAATCCTAACACTCTCGGCCTGTTTGAAAGGGATATTGAGCAGATCACAAAGCTTGTACATGATTGCGGCGGACTGGTCTATTATGATGGCGCCAATGCCAATGCCATTCTCATGCAAACCAGACCGGGAGACATGGGCTTTGATGTTGTGCATCTGAATGTGCATAAGACTTTCTCTACACCGCATGGCGGCGGGGGGCCGGGAGCAGGTCCTGTTGGCTGCAAGGATTTCCTCGCTCCCTATTTGCCCAAACCAGTTGTAGTTAAACAAGATGACCGCTTTTCCCTCGATTATGATCTTCCAAAATCTGTAGGCAAGGTTCGTGCCTTTACGGGCTCATTCGGCATTCTGGTACGTGCGTATGCTTATGTGCTGGCAAATGGCGCAAAAGAGTTGAAGGAAGTGTCGGAAGGGGCAGTTGCAAATGCCCGTTATGTTATG
>DUPE01000158.1 GCA_012838475.1 Clostridiaceae bacterium | reverse complement strand
GCCCGCGCCGTTATCGCCTTCAACGCCAAAAATTGTGCCGGGTGGCTGGGCGAAAGATATATCAGAGAAAACCGGTATTGCTCCCCAAGTTTTGCTCAGGCCTTCAACTTGAAGGCCTGAGCAGTTCTCTCTAACAACATAATTATGATCGATCATCAAATATCTATTCCATGAAATTTGCCGGGTCGATTCCCAGGTTATTGAGAATTCCCATTAGTTTAAACAACAATGATTGATCAGACATCAGCTCACTAAGAGCCTCTTCATCGGTAAGATCAATATAATCAGCAGGCAGCTGGGTTTCAAAGGCGATTTCTCCCTCCGGGATTTCAGAGATATCCGTGTTGAAACCGATTTCAAGTGGCTCCCCATACATATCTGCTTTGATCAAGAGTGAGGCCAGGAGGTGATCGACGCCGTCAATTCTTGCGACTGTGCCGTTGTAGGAGATCTCTATCGGGGTATCGGAAATGCTATCTCCTTTTATATGTAAATTCAACTCCCCGACAGGATAGAAACTATCGTCATTGGTTTCAAATCCAAAATCACTGAAGGTACCGCTCAGACCTACTTCTGTCATCTGGTAGCCATACTCGGTGACAATAATCTCAAAATTACCGGTGCTGAGATCCCCTTTTTCGGTAAATTCGCTGACATACTCTATACCATTGTCATCGGGGAGGGAGAGCTTAAGACTGTAAGCACCTTTGTCACCATCTTTAACCAGAATGCTTTCGTAATGGATCTCTTCTCCGCCTTCGTAATGATTGATGAGGGTAATACTATCAGCTCTTGGCATATTGTTAGAATCGACATAGAGGAGTCTTTTAACTTCTATCTGGAAATCCTCCGGGAAATAATCAATATCTTCGATCATTTCGTTAATATCTTCATCAAAGGATACGAGCAAAGGATCACCATACTCATCAGTAAGACCGCTCCCCATACCCGAGATGAAGTCCCTGATGTCCTGGTTGTCGCGCACATAAACCAGAGCTTCCTTGAGGAATTCAGGGAATCTTTCGGCCGGAATTGTCGCGACGAACATGTCCAGCTCCTCTGTAATAGCTCCCACAGTGAGCGAAGTGTCTTCTACCCTCTCAGGCGCGCCTGCGTAATTATAAAAAATCTCTCTTAGATCAGCGAAGATCTGTTCAATTTTCTCGTCAGATAAAATTGCCAGATTCTCTTGTATTCCCTCTAATGAACTAAAGACGTCATCTGCGTCAGCTTCTCCCATTGGGCCAAGGGTATCGTCCATCATCTGGTCCATAGCTTCCTTGGTCAGAACCAAAGGTTTGTCCAGCAGCTCAGGAATACTGATGACGACATTCTCTCCGACAGTATAGATGTTGAGGCTGACAGCATCTGCTTCAGCATCTTTTTTTGCCAGAGCAGTAGAGAAAGATAATTGCGGCGTGTCTAGATTCAGGTCGATCTTGGCATCCAGCTTCAAAACAATATCCTTAATAGACTGAATAATAGCAGCCTCATTTGGCGATCCGGATATATCCGGTATCTGGTTAAGGATCAGACTTATCTCCGCTCTCGAGCCCATCTTACCGGATTCTATAAACTTGTTTGCAGATGATCGCCAGGCACCCAATATAGAGTCTTCGTTGCTAAACGCTTGCTCCTCGGCTGCATGCCAGGCTTCTGTATCATTGGCATAGGAGTCGTCTTTAAAGAAGAAGAACCAGACTCCGAAAGCAATCGCCGCTGCCAGAAGCAAGATTATTACCGGTATCCACCAGCGTTTCTTCTTTGGTGCCTGTGGCTCTTGTGTTTGATAGGGTTGCTGAGCAAATTGCTGTTCCTGATAGGTCTGATACTGTGGAACTTGCTGCGAAGCATATTGCTGCGGTTGATAGGCAGCCTCTTGCGGCTGAACGTATTGCTGTTCCTGATAAGGCTGATGCTGTGGAGCTTGCTGCTGCCCATATGTTTGCTGCTCCGTGTATGCCTGAGACGGGGCAGTTTGCAACACCGGTTCTACCGGCTGCGCTTGTATTGCGGCTTGCTGCTGAGGATCAATCGGTTCTGCCGCCGGTCTTGCCGCTACCGCCTCTTCAACTGTAATCGCGTCAGATGACATTTCCTTTGCTGTTGGAATTGCCTCTTCTACTACAGGTCCAATGGCTTTTGCTCCGCACTGCTGACAAAAAATACTGTCAGGATCCAGAGAAGCTCCACATTGATTACATTTATCTTCCGGCATAACGAGACCCTCCTTTATGGGACGCCTGAGTAAATGACTTCTATTTACTTAGACCAATTCTCTAAAACCTCTCAAAAAGCTTAGGAATAGCTTTAATAAAGATCTAAGAAAATTATACAATAAATGCCTATCAATTAGTAACAAGAAAATGTTAAATAGCATAGGTGTAACTTGACGCCGGATGCGGAATCTAAAAAGAAACAACAAATACTGCCAAGATCAAACCCCTCCTGGCCGGAGATGATAAATATACTCGTAATTTGACAGCAGTTTACTTTATAAAAGCACTAGAATTCGATGCCTTTTCTGCTGGCAAGACCGGACGTCTCGTAGGGATGTTTGATCATTACACATTCTGTGTGATAATCGCAGATCTCCTGCATGGCTGCCGAAGGATCTCTGCCGGTTAGAACCACTTCCAGATTCTTCGGCTTATTCTTCAGGAATTCGATCACCTCTGACTCAGGCAGTATCCCCGTGGCGATAGCTCCCATGGTCTCATCCATCACCAAAAGATCAATTTCTCCCGACTCTGCAGCCTGAATAACTTCTCGCAGGCGATTTGTATTAAACTCTCTGGATTCGGCGAACTCTTCCTCTGACATTTGGATGGTAAATTTGCCTGTCGGCTGACCTGATAAGGTATGGATACCCAGCTTTTCCATCATCTCCAGCTCGCCGGTTTTGCCACTTTTGAGGAATTGCACAAACCAGACATTAAGTCCGCGCCCTGCAGCTCGGATAGCAAGCCCTACAGAGGCAGTAGTCTTGCCTTTGCCGCCACCACTGTAAATATGTATCAGACCCAATTTTGATTTATCCATTTTGTCTCCTTATTGATCCTGATTCAGCCTAACTCAGCCACTGATACGTTTTGCCTGTCGCCTCCTTAGAGCGCTGATCACAATATCGGATTGCAATTTTTGTTCGCCATGTCAGTGACCGTTTGCCGCATCTCTAAAAGTGTTAATCACAACGTATTCCTGACGTTATTAGTGTTCACCCTGTCTTTGATTATCCGTCTCTTCACGGAATCGGGCAAGCCAGCCGCTAATCCAGTGAACAGCGGTCGAGCTTTTCCGCAATCAGGACTCGACTTTAAGCCAGCTGCTCTTCTCAGGAACAGAGGCCAAGCGCATCTGCAATAGGACTCGACTTTAAGCCAGCTGCTCTTCTCAGGAACAGCCGGTCGTCTCGCCGCAATCCAGGCAAACCTTACAGGTACCGTTCAGGACCATGCGTGTTCCGGAGCAGTTGGAACAAGTCGAGCCATCAAAGAGACGGCTGCCATTTTTTACAGCTTCTCTTGCTTTAACGTGTACATATTCATCTACACCGATCTGCCCATAAGAAGGAGAAGACTCCTGACCTGCAGCGGTGTATGCCGATCTGGTGTAAGTGTCTCTTTGCCCAAGCCCTCTAGCAGCTTCAATTTCTTCCTGAGTAGGCTTAACCTGAACGCGTGAATAGTCGCCGGATTCTATGTCCAGAACCTTTGAGATAAGATCCGATACGGAGGTACAGTACTTAATATGCGGGTGGCGCTGAACAAAGCCGTAAGGCTCGAACTTCTGGCCGCGTAGCATCTTCGAGATCTGCTCAGTCGGGATATCGTACTGAAGCATAACGGAGATCGTCTTGGAGAGAGAGTTCAACAATCCTGTTATCAGGGTGCCTTCGCGGTCAGTAGTCATAAAGATTTCAGTAATCTTTCCTTCTTCATCGCGGTTGACCGTAATGTAGACCTTGATATCTTCAATCTGAGCGGGATGTGTGACGCCGCTTCGGATCCCCCTTGGCTTGATACGCTGACGCACAGGCTCACTATCGCCAGCCTGACATTTGATCAGTTTTTCCTCCAGTTCGCCAGCCCTGTCTAAAAGATCAGGATAACTTAGATCCTCTAATGGTGTAGTCTCAAGTTCCGACCGCGTCAGCTTGATATTTAAGGGCTGGGCAAACTTAGAGCCGTCACGGTAGAGAGTAATACCCTTTACACCCAATTGCCAGGCTTCAACCATTACATTGGAGAAATCTTGCTCGGTCGCTTCAGCAGGCAGATTAACAGTTTTTGAGATTGCACCCGAGATCAGGGGCGACAGCGCCGCTACCATCAGCACATGACCGGAATAATGAATATAGCGCTTACCTGAACCACTCTGATTTGCTGTATCAAATACTGGCAGGTGTTCATCTTGAAGATAAGGAGCTCCCTCTATCTTTCCATCCTTTACCATGCCTTCCCCGTCTTCTTGCATGATATAACCAATAATTTCTTTGCTTTCTTCAGAGCTGTAACCGAGCTTTTTGAGTCCCTGCGCTATGACAGGATTTGCCAATGTCATGAGACTGCCGCCGACCAGTTTTTTATAAGTTACATGTGAGAAGAAAGGCTCAATCGAAGTACTGGAGCAATCCATTGCGAAGGAGATAGTACCGGTGGGCGCCATCACTGTGACCTGAGCATTGCGGAAACCGGTTTTTGCTCCGGTATCCTCCACCGCCTCCCATACTTCTTTAAGCGCCTGCGACAAATCATTAAAACCGATTTTTGTGAGCAGATCGTGATCGATGACAGGTAATTTGTAGTTAATGCTCTCGGGATTGTCTTTCCTAACACCTGCGGCTCTGGAATGATTGCGAATCACTCGTAGCATATGCGATTTGTTTTGCTCATAAGCGGCGAAGGCGCCTAGCCTTTGGGCCATGAGCGCCGATATATGGTAGCTCTCACCAGTGAGGATGCCTGTCAGGGCAGCAGCCAGAGTTCTGGCTTCCTCGGAGTCATAGGGCAAACCCTGACTCATGAGCAAGGATGCCAAATTAGACAGTCCCAGCCCTGTGGTACGGAACACCCAGGTCTTGTGAGCAATGTCTTCAGTAGGGAACTGTCCCCAATGGATCGAAGCTTCCAGCACCAGCTGAACCAGATTGATCAGGTGAAGATAGCCCTGAAGGTCAAACTTATCACTTTCCGGATCCAGAAGGCTGAAAATATTTATAGAGGCAAGATTGCAGCTGGTATCATCTAGAAAAGCATATTCGCCGCAGGGATTCGTAGCATTAATGCGATTGTACCGCTCTCCTGCTTTGCCGTCTTCGCCAACAGGGCAGGTGTGCCAAGCATTAAAAGTGTCATCAAACTGAGGAGCAGGGTCTGCACAGCGCCAGGCAGAATAACAGATATCGTCCCAGAGTCTTTGCACAGAAACCTCACGATTGACAGAGCTATCCCGGCGTCCTACCAGAGTATGTGTAGATTGGGGATTGTGGGCCAGGTTAGCCACCTTCTCCATAAATACATCATCACAGCGGATGGAATTATTGGAGTTTTGACCGGAAACTGTCTGATAAGCTTCGCCGTCTATATCGCCGTCGTAACCCATCTTAGTCAAGGCGGCAACTTTATCCTCTTCGCTGGCCTTCCATTTGATAAAGTCCTCTATCTCGGGATGATCTATATCCAAGCTGACCATCTTTGCTGCACGGCGAGTTGTACCACCCGATTTGATCGCACCGGCGTTGCGATCCAGACCCCTGAGGAAGCTCATCAGTCCTGACGATTGCCCGCCGCCTGACAGCGATTCACCTTCAGCTCGGATAGTTGAGAAATTCGTTCCGGAGCCGGACCCTCCCTTAAATAGCTTGGTCTCGGTCACATATTGCTCGGAGATTGAGTGAGGTCCCAAAAGTTGGTCTTTGATTGATACGATAAAACAGGCCGAAGCTTGCGTCCTGGTATAGGTATCGGGTGATTTCACCACCTTGCCCTTTTCCTCATCATAGTAATACAGATCACTGTTGCTGCCCTTGATGCCATAGGCGAGGTTCAATCCGGTATTAAACCATTGTGGCGAGTTCGGCGCCCACATCTGCCTTAACATAGTGAAGGCAAGCTCATCATATAAAATCTCTGCCTCGTCTCCTGCCGATATCATTCCTTCATCAACCAAAGAACCTACCCAGAAGTCGACCATACGATGAACAACTTGTCTAAGCGAAGTCTCGTGACCTAAACTGCCGTCTTCCTGAGGAACCCCGGTCTTGCGAAAATACTTGGACGCAATGATATCTGACGCGCTTTGGGAATAATAGCCGGGAAATTCCAGCCCATTCATTTCGGTAAGTACTTTTCCTGACTTATGATCCTTAATAAGGACATCTCTCTTCTCCCAAGAGAACAAATCATAAACCGTCTTTTCCGTTTGCCCTTCCAGCTCACTTGTGTAATAACGAACAATCTTCCCTCTAAGATCTCCCATATGTCTTCCTTCTCCTCACAGCTTGATAGTCCACCTTCACACATATTCACACTTCAATGTGTTTATTCATTCCTCTGTGTTTGATCCTTAATGTGTGTTTGAGTATATTTGTCTGCGGACGCTTCCTCTTTTTGCACCCTGAAAAAAACGAGTGTTCTATTATCTTACCACCAGATATAGTGGCTTTAAAGCTGAAAACCACAACACCTCGTAAAAATAACTGTTTTTTAAGATTACATTTCAATTACAATAAGGCTTTGAGATACTTGTAATAGAGACATCATGACTTGCTGTCTAAAATAAAACACTACTTATGATGTGAAGGCGCTTACCAACAACAACAGAAGTAGCACCGATAAGTTAAGCGATTGAGCCAATGGATTCATCTGATGGTACGAAGACCGGAAAATAGAGATAGAATAGTAAAATGATTGAACCGACACAAGCAAAAAAATCTAAAGGGAAAAATGTATATCTCACCCTGCTGACTTCAACCCTCCTGCTCTCCGCTTTCACTTTTGGCGGTGGCTATGTCATAGTGCCTCTAATGCGCAAGCGTTTCGTCGAGGAACTGGACTGGATTGAGGAAGATGAAATGCTTAATATCGTAGCCATCGCTCAGTCAGCACCCGGACCAATCACCGTAAATGCATCTATCCTGATCGGCTACAAAATGGCCGGTATTCCGGGAGCACTCCTCACACTTTTGGGAACAATCACTCCGCCCCTGGT
>DUPE01000230.1 GCA_012838475.1 Clostridiaceae bacterium | reverse complement strand
TGCAACAATTTCTTCAACATCTCGCAGAAGTAATAGATCCTTGTATTCGCCACAACGCCGATAAAGAGGCATGCGATAATTACGGTCGTCGATTGGATAATCAAATGTAAAAGCATAGTCAGAAACATCAAAATCTGGTCGCGCATTTTCCATCGAAACAAAAACACGTAAGCCAGTATATTGCATGTGTTTATCGCCATAATTTGAATAAAACAAGATATCCGGATTGTCTGAAAGTTCAAGGTCCCAATGCTTGCTAATAACACGCCACTCAAATTCTCTCTCCACACGTGAAAGATCAAACTGTCTATACCAATCTATGAACATTACTTTTACTTTTCGATTACTCATTTTATGCCCTGATCTAAAGTTCTGATTTCTATCGAACTAAACTCTATTAATATTTGAAATTAAGGTTGAGAGATTGATCCAGAAAGCTATCGATAGTTATAATGAAAAATGCATTAAAGAGATTTAATTATCTTAAGAATCTTTTTTGCCCTTAGTGAATAGTTATTATCAACAGACTGTTCCCAAGCACCACAGGCAATCGTGGAGGCAATTAGGGGATCACCAGCTAATATTTTAATTTTCAAAGCCAGATCTTCAGCTGTTGAATTGTAAAGAAGGGCGTTGACTCCATCTCTATATAATTCACGATGACATGGAACGTCAGCCGCAACGATTGGTTTACCCCTGACCATATAATCAAAAGATTTTAAAGGGGCTTCAAAATTGGTGTTGAGAATATCACCACTGGCTGGTTGAATCAGGATATCACAGGCATCAATCTCCGACGCTACCTGTTCTATGGGAACTGGATCTCTGAATTCGATTCGTTTATTTAAACCAGGATCTCGTTTATATTCATCCAACCATTCAGAATTAATTGATTCTCCTGTGGGAAATCTGCCAACGATTCTGACTGAAAAATTACTTGGCAGATAGCGCAAAGAGTCAAGAATCACGTTCACGCCTTTGTATTGGCTGATTTGCCCAATATAACCTATGGTAATTTTTTCACCAAACTTAATTTTAGGGGCTTCCGACAAACGCGGTAAAGGACTGGCGTGACGAAGTAAGTAGGGTTTAATTTCACCCTTTGACCAGGCAGCCAGGGCAGTTGTCAGAGCATCGGTCACACAAATCACATGGTCAAACGCGGTTAATCCACTCAAAACTTCAGCTTGATACCGTTTTTCAGAATCAGTTTCCGCAATAAAGACTGGCTCACTGCCTGCTTCAGTAGGTCGCAACCCTATTGTGCTGTGCGCCTCAAAAATAAAGATCCAGTCTCGATAAAATGGATTGCTTCTTTTTTGTTTTGCCCAAAAAGAAAGCTCCCTGGAATCCCGGACAAACAAGACTTTTTGGTATGACAGTTTCCGCCACTTTGTTCTCATCTGTAAATTTGCTGAAACTGCTTTCTCAAAGTAATCAGGAATATGCAAGAGAATTCGATCAGGCACATAGTTGAAGCACATTGACTGTATCTTAAGTGATGATTCAGCTATACCGTATCTTTCCTTAAGATTATCAACACTGCCCTTTATCCGCGGAATAAAAAATTCCGTGTCAGTAATTCCCGAGAACGCTACTGCCATCTGTATGGCTTGAAGCGCATTCACTTCCTGGCTTGGGTACGATCGCGGGTGCACGTAGGCAATCTTTACTGTTTGTTTATTTTTTGATGACATCGAGGATAATCTCTGGATATGCTAACAAGCGAAGTAATCGCGTAAACCTAATTAATCTGGTTGGTAAGAGATTTCTTGGGAAGCTTGCAAAGTATTTGTGCGTTCTGGCAAAATTTATTGTGGACCTCAGAATTAAATCCTGTTTGTCTTTCCCAAGCTTATTTTTTGCCCATCGATATAAACTCATCCAATACTTCATACGATCTTTAAATTGTTTCATCTGAGATCGGGGTGCCGATATTCGGTTCCGTTCGTGAACACGCCGAATTGCCACAGGTTGGTCAAGCTGTCCAGGATACAGAAAGGAAACTGCCGCTACTTTGACACAAAAATGTGAATCCTGGTGAAGCATAAGGGTTTCATCCATGTACCCCGATTTTGCTAGTACAGATTTCTTAACTACCCAACCATCAATATGAAAATATCCCGCATATCCTAAAATCAATTCCTCAGCAAGATTAATTGGTGATACTGTTTTAGTGATTGTGGTTAATCCTCCCTCAATCTTTCCAGACTCCTTCCACCTCTTAATTGATTGATCGTCTTCAACCAACATTCCAACTGCTTCGTAGACACCTTCGCAGGATGGATTCTCATCAAAAATCTTAGATGCTTTAGAGAAACGGTAAGGTATATAAAAATCATCCGCGTCAAGGAAGGCAATATATTCATAATTCGCGTTCATCATACCCAGATTACGGCTGGCACCAGGCCCGCGGTTTTCACCGTTAGGATGGCGGAGCAATTTGACTTTCTCATACTTGCCCGCCAATTCCTTGCAGACCTCCAAAGCATCATCTGGTGAGCCGTCTTCGATCAGAAGCACTTCAGCCGTCTCAGGCTGAGCCAGAGCGGATTCAACTGCCTGGCTTACGTAGGCTGCTGCGTTATAGACAGGAATGATGACGGAAACTTGAAAGGAAGCTATCTCAACCTCAACCACTCAAGACGAATCATTGCCCAAAAAGTTCGCGCCAGTTCATGCCAGTAATGACCTTCCAATAGAGATGAGGGCATACTGAAAGGAAAACGTAGCAAAGCGGATAACTTTGCGGCTTTGCTCAGCTTGGGTGTGGCGCGAGTCCATTCGAGTAAAAGGCGCCTGAAACCAAGCCGGCGTTGCTCGGGGGAACCATTTCGGCGCAGCCAACGATATGTGGCAATCCTCAAGCGAATGCGATCACGTCGTATGCTTTCTCCGGAACGCGGCACAGAAACCCGGTTCTGACTATGAACCCTCCGCATTGCAGATGGCAAAGTAATATTCCCGGCAGAAAGGCATCCTACAGCAGCCAATCTCAGTATAAAATCTGTATCTTCATGCATTGATTCCAAACCAGGTAATTCTGTAAATAGGTTTGATTTTTCAAGGATTTTACGGCTAATGGTCAGACCATTAAGATGTATGTGACCTTGACCTCCTTTTATTAGTACAGAAAACAAATCATCGGGGGCAATGGCTGGGGGCAAAGTTGTAACCCCTTCCCCGGTGATGCTGTGTTCGCGCCAGCGTTCGCGGCCGGCTTCATCTTCGTAGTACATCCCAACCGCATCGTATACCCCATCACAGTCCGGATTTTGTTCGAAAACGCTTCGGGCTACAACAAACCGGTTGGCTAAGTAAAAATCATCCGCATCTAAAAAGGCAATGTAGGGGCAAGTGCTGGAGATAATTCCCAGATTGCGCGAGGGTCCCGCCCCGCGGTTGATCCCACCCGGGTGTTGAAACAATTTCACCTGCGGATATAAGCCAGCTAATTGCCGGCAGATCGCCAGGCTGTCATCCGGGGAGCAGTCCTCAACCAGGATCACCTCCCTTACCTCGGGTTGGGAGAGCGCTGACTCAACTGCTTGGGTCACGAAAGCGGCGGCGTTATAGACCGGTATGACAACACTGATCTCAAAATTGCCGTTTGTATTCATTCCCATTGGTCTAATTCCCGCTTAATTGCCTTCAGGAAAGCATTGCCATGGCGTAGGTCCGGTTCAAGGTAGTTGCCCTCAGCCCACTCATTCCACGATTTCAGGACCACCAGCTGATGCTCAGGTTCGTAGCCGCTAACACGTTCAATCGCCTGGTGCAAATGCTCTTGGAAAACCTCCGGCGTGGGCTTGTAGAAAACATGACCATTTACCCCGGAGCGGGGAGTGTTATCCCAGCCAGGCATGACGCAGGGGTAAAAATCGAGGGACTGCGGTTGGGGCAGTTCAAGATAAGGCAGAACATCTTTGTAGTGATAAACGTGGAAAGGCCTCTTGAGGGTCTTTTTATAGAAGTCAACCACTTTTTTGGGTCTGAGAAATTTGCTGAAAACTCCGCGTATGCCCTTCAAACGGGTGCCGCGCCGACTGGTGCGGGAGATTGTGAATCCATCAAAACCCAGCTTGGTGATTTGCTCTGCAACCTTTTGGTTGTTGACAATTCCAATCAAAAATAGCGGTTCCAGCCCGGCATTTATGGCCAATTCCTGCCAGAGTTCCACCCAGGCAACGTCCAGATCGGCAGGTTGAAAGACAAAGAAAATCGGACGTCCGTCCACCCTGAGGTAGCGCTGGTCGCGGAAGGCGGGCAGGAGCGCGTTGAAGTGCTCGATGTGATCTTCCACACCCGGGTAAGTCTGTTCGATCAAAACCCTTTCAGGATCGCCGTACCAGATGCCGGTCCAGCTGTCATTCGCCCATGCCAGGCAAAAGGGCAAGTCAGGCTTGCCGCTGGTGAGCACCTCGTTAAAGGGACGTTCCAGCAGCTGCTTGCCGCCAAACCAATAGTGCCAGTAACAAAAGCCCTCGATGCCGGCACTGCGGGCAAGCTCAGCCTGGGCTTCGCGGATGGCAGGATCGCGCAGGTCATAGTAGCCCAGTTCGCCAGGCTCGACAGGCTGCATATGCCCCCTGAACAGCGGTTTGGCCTTGCGGACGTTGGTCCATTCGGTAAAGCCTTCACCCCACCAGGCGTCGTTCTCAGGGATGGGGTGATATTGCGGCAGGTAGTAAGCGATCAGGCGCGGCTTGCTCATCTTTTTTCCATCACGGATTGAATCACCCGATAAACTTTGGCAGCGTAATCTTCAATATTAAAGAGATCCCGCGCGCGCTGCCATCCTGCCAGCCCCATCTGCCTGGCTGCTCCCGGATCCTCGACCATAGCTTTCATGTAAGCAACCAATTCTTCAAAAGAGTCATACAGAAAACCGGTTGTGCCGTGCTTAATGATCTCCGGGTTTCCGCCGCTGTTCTTGCCAATGACAGACAGCGCGGTGGACATCGACTCGAGCCCCACCCGGCTAAAGGCTTCGTTCTCTGAACAAATCAGCGCGCAATTGGCTGCATAGTAACTTGGGAAAGGGTCCTTATTGAAACCAGTAAATTCAACCTGTGCCTCAAGATCAAGCTCGCTGCGTAGTTTAGATAAATGCTCAAGATAATCGGTTTTTCCACTGCCTCCGATAACCAACCTTGCTACCACACCTTTGTCGCGCAATTCTGCCAGAGCTCTGATGGCAACTTCCTGCCCTTTCTTGGGAGTGATGCCGCTCATCATTACGAAGGTGAAAGGACGGTCCTTTTGGGATTGCTGCCTGAGAGCCAGGCGCTCATCAAATTGATCCTTCAAGGCAACTCCGTTGTAGATCTGGTGGACCTTTTTTAGACCTGGTTTAAAGTAATAATTTCTTACTACCTTGCTGTGGCAGATAGTCGCGTTGGACATACGCATGAACATTTTACACAGTGTTTTGGGATAGATGAAGTCCAAATCAAAATCAAGATTGCCAAACTCGCGTATGTGCCAGATGTGAGGCACTCTCTCCCTTCGAGCAGCTAAAAGCCCGACAGGCGTGACCGAGGAATTGGTGTATACAAGGTCAATTTCCCAGTCCCTAATGACTTTTTGAAGGTTTTGAACTGACTGTTGAATAACGCTGAATAGGTCAATTTTCTTCTTGCAAGACAAAGTCTTCCTTGAGACCCACCATGGAACTGGCAGGATTGCGTATCGGATATCTTTAGACCGTAAAGCTTCAGTGAAGATGCTTCCCCGGGGGTTTACAACAAAGGGAGTCACATCATATTCCTGCAGCCCTTCTATCAGGCTCATCAAAGATCGACTGGACCCCTGGAATTTGTCGTGGTGGGTAACGAAAAGGATATTCACAATAAATGCCACTTTGATGGAACAACAACTGGATAGTTGCGATTGTCAATGAGAATACTATTCTGTAAGGAACCTGGTTCAACCCGTAAAGTATATGCCTCAGGTATCCAGTCATGGATCGTAACTTTACCAGATCCTATCCACAGGTTTATACTGTATTGGCCTGGAGTTAAAAGTAGAGAATCAATCTCTGCAATAATTCTTGATCTACCAGGACCGATTGAGAATTCCTTCTCCATATGGCCGGAGTGCAATTGGAAAACTTTTTGTCCTCGATCAGTCATAAAGGAGATGGAGTATTCTGCGATGATGTTGTTTTTGACAGATTCATCGGCAATCACTTCAAGGATACATTTCAAGGGCTGACCCGTGCGCGGTCTATCTGGAATAAGCTTGAGATCCTGTATCCAGATTTTCTTATCTCCCTTTCGTTCACTTGGATTTGAGTAGAATTGATTCGCAAGCTTTGATTCTGAAAGGTAGTTGGTTATGACCTCCTCAGTTTCTCCAGAACTCTTAATAATGCCATTTTCAATTAAAATTGCACGAGTACACAAATTTTGTACTGCCACCATGTTGTGGCTTACAAACAGCACGGTGCGACCTTCATAAGCAACGTCGCCCATCTTTCCAAGGCATTTCTTTTGAAATTCAGCGTCTCCAACAGCTAGCACCTCATCCACGATGAGGATATCCGGGTCTAGATGAGCAGCAACAGCAAAAGCAAGGCGCACGTACATCCCGCTGGAATAGCGCTTTACTGGAGTATCAATATATTTTTCCACCCCTGAAAAAGCCACAATCTCATCGAACTTCCGAGTAACCTCATCCTTCCTCATCCCGAGGATGGCTCCATTCAAAAAGATGTTCTCTCGCCCAGTCAACTCCGGATGAAATCCGGTGCCAATTTCGAGCAGGCTGCCGATGCGGCCTTTTACTTTTACCTTGCCGCTGGTTGGGGCGGTAACACGAGAGAGGATCTTGAGCAAGGTGCTTTTGCCAGCACCATTGCGCCCGATAATGCCCAGGGCTTCACCCTGCTGCACCTGGAAAGAAACATCATCCAGAGCCAGAATGCTCCCCGAGTAAGGGTTATAAACTCCATCCTTTCCAATTATTGTATAAGGGTCGGGATATCCACGAACCTTCGCCCACCAACGTTCAAAATCTCTGGCGATGGTGCCTGTGCCAACTACTCCCAAGTCATATTGTTTGGTGAGGTTTTCTACTGAAATTACTGTATTAGTCATAATATGTTATAGGAGGTAATCAAAAGTAAACAAGCTATCGACAAGCCCCACTCCTTTTTGAATTCTTGTAAAAACATGCATCATTGATTTTTCATCATTCTTTATTATGCTGGTGATTATGAAACAACTTACCTAATAACTTGGCAGGTATCTCTGATAAGTATTTCATATAACCGTAGTTTTTGACGGCTGCTGCCTTGAACTGTAAGTATTCAAAATCGTTAATATTGTACTTGCCTTTCTTAACGACGACGTTCTTAAAAAATCTATGGCGGTAACCAATTTGCCTACTTAGTCGGTCATCTCCTCCCGCATAACTTCCTTGACCATGATGGTAAATTGAGTCTAAATATATTTCCCCATAGAAATTGCGAAAACAACCCGAAGGCTTGGCATAAAAAACCTTGTTGCCTGCCTCTTCCAACTGTCTTCCAATTAGCCTTCCTGTGTCATATCTTTTCTGCGGAAAACCTGCATCAAACAGTAAGGGAATAGTTACGTGCTCACTTCTTAATACCATGAAACACGGATGTGACAGTTGCATTGAGTATACTAAAAAGCGAAATTGGTCGAATGCTACGATGGCATCATGCGATTGTAATATCTCCTCACAAATAGATAACCAATTTTTTGAAAATGGATGACAGTCTGAATCAAAGAGACAAATATATTCACCTGTCGCTTCTCCAATTGCTAAATTTAATACAGCCGCATGGTCGTGACCCCTATGAACAAATTGTTCCTCGTTTCTTGGATATTGCAGTATACGAGCCCCTGGATAAATCTTTTCCAGTAATCTTCTGGAATCCTCGCACCGATCTTGATTAATTATTAAGACTTCCTTGATTTTCCAAGCCTCAGTGTTTTCGTGGATCTTCTTTGCCCAAACTCTCATCCAATCGAAGTCATAAAAATGTGTGGTAATTATTGAAATGTTATCCATTTAATCCTATTTACATGAATGCAGGTATAGCGATCTGACCATCCTAGCAAGTGGTCTGAGTATTGGATGCAAAAGCGCTGAGGTTTGGAGCCTCTGGTAAAGATAACCGCGGGTGAAGGCTGGCTTTAGACCTGCATCAGTGAGTACGTTAGTGGCGTCTTTCGTATTACAGATGTGTTTTTGATTACCGAAAAGTTGATGATACAACTTATTGTTGTACTCTGATTCTGGTCCATTCCAGGATTTGCCCTTCCATTGGGGGATGTGAGCGTAATTGTGATTTTGGTGGATCACCTGGCAAACGGGCGTCAGGTCCACTATGGGCGTCTTCAACTTTCGCGCGTTATAAATGAACCAGTTATCCCAACGCGGCCGTCCAACCAGAAAAGGCGGCAGCTTGTGAAGGTTTGAATTTTTGGAGAAAACGAAATAGTCAATGCCAAAACTGCTGTGTAACTCACCTTTGGCAGCGCTTAATTCCATCACCTTGGAATGCCAGGAAGGCTCCTCGAAGTCGATCGGTTCAGTGAGATCAAGGTCGGTGCGCTGGCCGACTGCCAAAAATTTGTTCAGTTTGATCCTGGCAATCGCCTCTGTAAAACTCTCCATCAGGATGATGTCGGAATTGACGTAGCAAAGAACCGAATATTTTGCCTGTTCGTAAGCCTGGCTGAAAACTGAATCCAAAAAAGGTGTGCCAAACTCGTTGCTCCTGATCGCTGGCATTGACTCAACACCCAGCTCCGAAGCTGCCTCGATCACAGAAGGGTCATCGCCACACAGGATAATTTGACATTCCGGTGTCAGTCGGAGCCAACTTTGGATCGCGTTCCGCTGCTGTACATCAGCAAGATCTTTAAATGATTTTGGGATGGTAAAAAATGTTAACATTTTATTGTGATTTTTTCTTTTACTGTTGAATAAAGAACCGTTTCGAAAAATTCAATCATATTGTCTGATTTCTTAAAGCCTTGCTATAATCCACTTTTTGAGGTTCAAGTACGATAAATAAAGGTGCCTTGTCTGCCAATACAATTTTTCAGGGATGATTTGAGTTTTTTGAATATCTAAGCAATTATCCACAACGTAATTAAAATAAGAATCTTCAGAAAAATAATTGTCATAGCATTGCTTTGCCAGAGCACCCATTTCAGCGTAATTTGCTTCGCAACTTGAGACAATTTTTTCCAATTGGTCAATATCTTTCTCTTTGATGATTATGGAAAATTTTGCCCAATCAGGACCTTTTGGTAATAAAAAAGCATCTGCAATAATTATTGGAGCAACCCCCATCTGTAGAGATTCAAACAATCTGATTGAGTTTGCGATAGCACCCCTTGGGCATAATGAGAATTTAGATTGAGCCAAAATTTCCGCAAAGCGAAATTGCTTTTGCTCCTTGGATACATTCGTTTTCCAAAGATCAAAGATCTTTGAAGAATCTTCTATCAGAATATCTCGCCTCTGAAATGCCAAATTGAGAATTCTATTTCTAACCGGATGGCAGTTTCTTCCAATAAAACTGAAGAGAAATTTCTTTTCAACTATTAGTTGATTGCTCACTAACTTTATGAAAGGATTAATAAACTCATCAGGCAACAAGGTATATGAACCAGTCCTGATTCTTCTCCATCCAAATAACGAACGGGTATTGGCAGAGGTATAGATCCCACGGTTCAGAAAAAGAGTGATAAATGTGTCACTGAGTGAAAAGCTTTTTTCAGGAAATTTTTTGAGGATTGGGTTGGCAAGAATCTTCTCGCCGGTTTTGTCATCTACATTTCCGATCAAGATGATGTGGGCTTCTTCAGGATTGTCAACAAGGGTGTATTTCTTATTCGATTTTTGATAGATCTCTAGCAACTTGTTTTCATGGGTTCTGTTGCCCTTTTCTGTATTATCTAATGAAGTGATAAGAACCTTCGTTAACATACCTTTTCCATCTTGATTAACTGAACTAGAAATTGGTCTATTTGCGCTAGGCAGCGTGTTTGAGATAAATGGAAAATTGCTCTACGACCTCCACCAAATGACCCATCCTTGCTGCGACGAAAATAGGTTTCAAGCATATCCAACTTGATTAAGAGATAGAGAAAATTGTATCTGTCTGATTTTTGAAGTGGTCGGTTGTAACCTTCCAGAAACTGATGAGAAATCTCAGTGTACGTGGAACCTCTATGCGGAAAGCGCCCTGTATACTCCAAGCGAGCCAGGCAATTGAGGACATCAAACTCCCTGGGGGCGGGCTGGCAATCTTCAAAGTCGATAATCTCCAGCTTTGAGCCGGATTTCTTGATGTTATCGAGACCGAAATCCCCATGGGAGATGACCCATTCGCACTGATTCTTCTCAAAATATTCCCTCGCAGAGTTATAGATCTGGTTCATTTTGTCAACTTGATCAGGCGTGAAAAGATGTTTGAGGTCGTTGAGGTGCGACTCGAACTTTTCAAATTTCTTGCGCAGGAAGTAATCGTTCTTTTCATAAGTGGTTTGAGTGTCATGAAAAGCGCGCAGCCAGGCGCCGACCTTGAACCAATCTATGCCAAGCTTATTGACCCACAGGCGTTTCCAGGGTGAAGAGGTATCTTCCCAGGCGCGCTTCTCAAGCAAAATGGCTTTTTGCTCAGGCATGAAGGCGATCACGCTGGGCACCCGCACCCCCTCGACAGGCGTCATTTCAGCAGCTGCTTTCAACCCGGCAGTCTCGAAGCGGTAACCGCGATCATAAAAATAAACTTTGAAGAAGACCGACGGGAAGCTTTTGTGAGCTGGAAAGTTCCCAGCGACCTTGCCACCAGTAAATTTGAGGACTTCGATGGACCCCAACTGACTGAGTACCTTATCAACAGGCTGCTGCCAATAGGCGGCTGCGACCTGGTGTACGACTTGCATTTGTTCGGTAGTAGGAGAATACATAGTAGGTGGTAGGAGAGAAGGTGGTAGGTGGTAGGTGGTAGGTGGTAGGAGAGAAGGTGGTGGGTGGTAGTTGATAGCTGTTAGTACATAGGTGGTAGGTCGTAGGTGATAGGAAAAAGATTACATGCTTTTGTAAATGCTATTGATAAGGCCTTTGAGCATTTTGGCAATTTCGTTGGACTGGTTTTCAAGTTCTTGATAGATCTCGGGTGTTATCCAGCCGCGCATTTGGAATATTTCGAGCAGGGTTAGGGTTTCATAAAGAGATCCGCGAGAGATGTAGAGGAAGTGAACATATTCTTTCTTTGAATCTCTTCCTTTGCCTTCCGCGACATTCATCGGGATTGACGTTACCGCTGCCTCAAGCTGCTCGATCAATCGATAATGCTTGCGGTCCGTTTCCAGATGATCGACGAGATCGATTACATCATTCGCCAAAATCATGCTCCTCTGCCAAACGATTAGATCTTTATAAGATGACTGAGTATCTCCGTCTTTCATTCTTTTCCTATGACCTATCACCTATGCCCTACCTGTGCCAGCCGAGAATCGGACTGGTATCACCTATGACCTATCAGCTATGAGCTAACTACACCGTATCAATGAAGGTCTTTTCGACCCGGTTAAATATCACAACACCAATAAACAAGACAACGAGCATAAAGATGAATGCATAACCCAAGCGCAGCCAGGATGCCTGCCCAGCGCCCAGGAAACCTGCCCTAAAGGTTTCGATGATGGGGGAGATCGGGTTGATATCCGCCAGCCAGCGCCAACGTTCAGGAATGGTAGAAACAGGATAGATCACGGGGGTGGCGTACATCCACAGGCCGACACCAAAACCGACCAGATAACTTAGATCGCGATACTTTGTTGTGAGGGAGGAGATGATGATGCCAAAACCCAGCCCCAGACCGGCCATCAGGAGGATCAAAAGCGGGAGTGTAAAAGCCCAGGCAGTAAAAAAGATAACCGAACCTTTTAGGTAAAAATACAGGAAGAACCCGAGGAAGAATGTAAGTTGAATCGCAAAACTGATCAGGTTTGAGATGACGATCGAGATAGGCGTGACCAGGCGCGGAAAGTAGACCTTGCCGAAGAT
>DUPE01000012.1 GCA_012838475.1 Clostridiaceae bacterium | reverse complement strand
ATCCCACAATCCCCAGTTTCATTTCTACCTCCACACTGTCACTCAGGATAGCCCTTCCCGGCATCAAGATTGCAAGAGCTGGCCTTGAACAGTGTAATATCTTTCCGGTTATAGTTATCGCTTGTCTGCCTGTATCAGCCGGTAGTGATAATTATTATAAGTGACATCATGAATGCCGTATAAAATTGTTGTCTGCGAGAGACTATTGTAGCATTTTGATGTCCGATAACTCATATATTATTTTTTGCCTCAGCTATTCTAATAAAGATCCGGTTTATCTGCAACACTTTGGGAGGGAGCATTGTCTACCAAAAAATACAGCAGCATATCTTCGTGTGGAATCAGCAGCATGCAAGGCGTGCCAGTGGAAGTAGAAGTTACCATCCTGCCTGGACTGCCCGGGTTTGAGATCACAGGCCTGGGTGATCCGGCGATAAGAGAAGCTCGCAACAGAGTAAGGGCGGCGATAGTAAACAGTGGCTATAGATTTCCGGAAGGGAAAATCTTGGCAAGCTATGCCCCTGCCTGGATCCAAAAAAGGGGGACCGGTTTTGATCTGCCTCTGGCTTTGGCGATTTTGGAAGCTTCCGGGCAGATCGCCAGACCGGTGAATTTGAGTGCGATTCTGATCATGGGTGAGCTCGCCCTTAATGGGGAGATACTCGGTATTCCCGGCGTGCTCAACCGGATGATAACGGGACAGCAAAAGGGACGATTCAGGGAGTGTCTGGGACCACAGGCCAATACAGGGGAAGCAGAGCTCTTAAGCAAAATCAAGTATTACGGTGTTCCGGATCTTCGCACAGCGATTGCTGTATATTCCGGAGTAAAAATCAAGCTGGATAAACCTCCAATTAAGCATGTTAATAACGTAGTGATGACAAAACGACTAGACGACTTTGCTGGCCAAATAACAGCAAAAAGGGCTCTTATTATTGCAGCTGCAGGCTATCATACTCTGCTGATGCTGGGATCGCCCGGCTGCGGAAAAACCTCGCTGGCTGGCTGCTTACCGGGATTGCTGCCACAACTAAGCGAGGAAGAGTCGTTAATTGTCACCATGATTCAAAGCGCTTTGGCGCAAGGTGAGATAATTGACAAATTGGCAACCGCACGTCCTTTTTTCGCTCCGCATCACAGCGTTACCCAAGCTGCCTTGATAGGCGGCGGCTCGCCCTTGCACCCTGGTCTTTGCACCAGAGCACATCTGGGAGTTCTCTTCTTAGATGAATTGACAGAGTTTCCCAAGGCTGTATTAGATCTTCTGCGTGAACCTTTGGAGAGCGGCAAGATCAGGATAGCTCGTGCTCGGGAATTTGCGAACTGGCCGGCGGAATTTTTGCTGACGGCAGCAGCCAATCCATGCCGCTGTGGTTATGCCCTTGAGCCTAATGATAAGTGCCGTTGTACGCCCGATCAAATCAGACAGCATCTGCATAAGATCAGCGGACCTCTGTGGGACAGATTGAATCTTTGTGTTACGATGCAAAGTCTCTCCGGCAGTGATCTGATTAACAGTACCTCTACAACATCAGGAAATGAGCAAGGTCTGGCTGCAAAGCAAATACAAACTTGCTGGGAAATACAAAAACAAAGATCTGTCAAGCTGGGATTTAAGAAAAAATTTCACAACAGCAATGTGCCGCTCACAGATTACCGAAAAGATTTTCAGATAGAAGAGAAAACGTTAGTTCTACTAAGCAACTTCGCTGCAGCCAGGACAGTTACTGCACGCTCTTTCCATAATATGTTGCGAGGAGCCCGCACGGTAGCCGATCTGGAAGAGTCGTATACAGTAAAGCCGGAACACATAGCGGAGATTATGCAGTATAGACTAGATATAGGCACTTTAGTATGAACAATAAAACCTCAGAGTTGGACTTGCTGGTTGCGGAACTGCTGTCTCTACCTGCCGGCAGGCACCGCCTCAAACACAAGGACAAAATCAAGCTCTTAGAATATGCGGGCTCTTTTGCCAATCTCTGGCAACTGCTGCAAGTGAGGGAGAATGATAAGTTACAAAAGGCAAAGGAGACAAACCGGGGAAATGTGCCAGACCATCCATATGGTCCGGTAAGTCTACATAAGCCAGACGGAATAATCGAGTCAAACCGGCAAAACGTGGCAAGAGGGCTGAACGAGCCAAGCGAACTGAAGCTCTTACGCCTGATCATGTCACAGACTGATATGGGTGAGCTTCTGGCGAAAGCCAAGCAATGGAGGCGGCAGGGCATAGGAGTAGTATCAATCCTGGATGCCCGGTTCCCTGCTTCACTTAACAATTCCTCCACTTCTATATCGCTGCTTTACTATCAGGGTGAGAATTTATCTTTGCTAAGCCATATCAGTGCAGCCGTTGTTGGTTCACGTGCTCTGACCGCTTATGGCCATAAAGCAACCGCTGTTCTGGTTGAGAATATCTGCCGCAAGGGTTACTGTCTGGTAAGCGGAGCAGCTGAAGGAGCAGATACCGTGGCCCATCAGGCAGCTATTGACTGTGCCGGAGAAACGATTGCTGTTTTGGGATGTGGTGTGGATATTGCCTACCCACGTCAAAATCGCAAGCTGCTCCGACAGATCAGTGAGAGGGGTTTAGTCATCAGCGAGTTTAAGCCCGGCACCCCTCCCGTTGCCCGAAACTTCCCGGCCCGTAACAGAATAATCGCCGCTTTGGCAGACTTTGTAGTTGTAACCAGTGCTAAAACAAAAAGTGGCAGTCTCATTACCGCCCAAATGGCTGACAGACAGGGCAGACAAGTCTATGCAGTGCCCGGTTCTATCTTCGATTCCACTCAAAAGGGCTGCCATTCCTTAATCAAGGACGGCATCGCTAAAATCGTTACTGACTTGACAATGCCTGAAATACAAAAAGCATCTGACTTGCGAACACTGGCTGAGCTGCGGCCTCAGGCCGATTCAACACGAACTATTGTGGCGAAGGCGCTCACTAATCCAGAACTGCCTGAAACCGGCGCCGGAGGCACGACAGTCGAATCGCGGCAGAAACAGATAACTGAAGTAGTCGATGCTTCTCCGGCGACTGACCGCCAAATACAGTTAACGTTTACCCCGCACCACCAAAATAAAAATGAAATGAAAATACTGCAGTTCCTAACCACAGGCACTAAAACTTTGGAACAAATCTATCAGTCTTTGGATCTGTCAATATCCGAGACTGCTCAGATATTAACTAAGTTGGAGATGACCAATCAGATAAATATGCGGCGCGGTCATTATGAATTGAGCTGTCCGGATTTATATAAAGAGTGATCTGTAATTAGACATATTAAGTCAGTAACGGTATCCTGCCGCAACACTTGAACAGCTCAAAAATAATCGATCTGGCAGCTCCTACTGTTGGACTCTCTGCTATTTGCGTGTTGTTTAACCCTGTTGCTTTCAAACGCAGAGCTTCTCTGATCTTCATCTCATTTAAACTCCTTGACATTTCTCGCCTCCGTTACATGATTTTCTCCATTGTAACGGTGCTGTTTATTGTCTGATTTGAAGTGAGAATCTTGTGTCTGAATCGAATGCTATTTTACTGTATGAATCTAATGAGAATGGGCTGACTGAATTGAATGATAATATTCAGGACACCAAACAAAGGACTCTTTTTGACAGATAGTGAGGAATGTTGTATATAATTAGTCCCGAAGCTCATGCATATAATGGATATATTTTAAATACAAAGGATGTTAATGTGAAAACGCTTGTTATAGTTGAATCTCCCGCCAAAGCTAAGACGATCTCCCGTTATCTGGAAGATGACTATATCGTCAAAGCTTCAGTAGGCCATATTCGCGACCTCCCCTCCTCTACGATAGGAGTCGATGTCAAAAACGACTTTGCTGTACGTTATATTACCATGCCCGGAAAAGAGAAAGTCGTAAAGGAGTTAAAGACCGCAGCAGATAAGGCGGACAACATCCTCCTGGCGACGGACCCGGACAGAGAAGGTGAGGCGATTGCCTGGCATTTGGCTACAATCTTGAACCTCGATCCCGCAGCAGATATTCGTATTGCCTTTAATGAAATTAGCAGTAAAGCTGTGAAGGAAGCGCTGAGTGCCTCCCGCCCGCTCAATATGGACTTGATTGACTCGCAGCAATCGCGACGCATTTTGGATCGCCTGGTTGGCTACGAACTTAGCCCGCTGCTCTGGAACAAAGTGCGCAAAGGCCTCTCAGCCGGGCGGGTACAGTCAGTAGCGACCAGGCTGATTGTCATGCGGGAGCGCGAGATAAGCGCCTTCATCCCTGAAGAATATTGGTTATTGGCAGCCTTCCTGAAGACCGGGGCTGAGGACGACGCTTTCCGTACCCTCTACCATGGTGAGAAGACGGGCGGGCGTGTGCGTCGGGTGAAGCTGACCAACAAAGAACAAGTTGATCAGCTCTTAGCCGAGCTGAAGAGCTCGACTTTTGTTGTCGACGAGGTGAAACGCGGCACGAAGAAGCGCCGTCCGTACGCCCCGTTCACCACTTCATCACTGCAGCAGGAGGCGTCGCGCTATTTGGGCATGAGCTCAGCCAGGACCATGCGTGTCGCCCAGCAATTATATGAAGGAGTTGAGCTCCCGGGTGCAGGTGCTACTGCGCTGGTTTCGTATATTCGTACTGACTCCGTGCGCGTTGCCCCCTCAGCCATTGCCGAAATTCGCGATGTCATTGCCAAAGAGTTTGGTGATGATTATCTGCCTGCCAAGCCAAATTACTACAGTAAAGGCAAGAAGGCGCAGGATGCGCATGAGGCGATTCGTCCTATCCACTTTGACCTTGATCCTGAGTCTGTAAAGGATAAATTGACCCACGACCAATACCGGCTCTATAAAATGATCTGGGAACGCTTTGTTTCCTCGCAGATGAAAGAAGCTGTCCTGGATACGATCCGGGCTGATGTCCTAGCCGGCACGCATCTTTTCCGGGCGACAGGCGAGCAGATAAAATTCCCCGGCTGGCTCAAGGTTTACAGCTACGCCTCGGGAGTGAGCAAAACCAAGAAGGAAGACGACGACTCTGTTAATTTTTTGCCGGCATTAAATGAAGGCGATAATCTTGAGCTCGACCGGCTCGAACCGGAGCAAAAATTCACCCAACCGCCCGCGCGTTATACAGAAGCCAGTTTGATCAAGGAGATGGAAGAACTAGGGATCGGCAGACCTTCCACCTATGCACCGACAATCTCTACTATCCAGAACCGCGGTTATGTGGAGAAGGAGAAATCCAGTTTGCATCCCACTGATCTGGGGATCCTGGTCACCGAGATGTTGGAAGAAAACTTTGATGAAATTGTCGATACCGATTTCACAGCCGATCTGGAGGAACAACTGGATTCAGTTGAATCCGGCGAAAAGGAAGGATTGGAAATCCTCAATGAGTTTTATCCTCCTTTCCATGAAAAGGTGAAAGCGGCCGAGAAGAATATTGAGAAGGTGAAGATTGTCGACGAGCCAACCGGCAGAACCTGTCCTGAATGCGAGAAGGGTGAGCTGGTCATTAAGGAAGGGCGCTATGGCAAGTTCATTGCCTGCAATCGTTATCCGGATTGTGAATATAAAGAGAATATTGATATAGTTGCTCCGGGAGAATGTCCTGTCTGTGGCTCCGGTCTCCTGGAGAAGAAGACCAGGAAGGGCAGAAGGAGGAAATTCTATGTCTGCGACAAGAAGGGGAAGGATCCTGAATGCCCGTTCATCAGCTGGGATTTACCGATTGAAGGAAAGTCTTGCCCGACCTGTGGCGGTTATATGGTGCAAAAACGATTCCGTGGTCGCACTTATGAACAATGCGGCGATTCTGAGTGTCCCTCCAACGTGAAGAAGACTAAAACAGAAAAGAAATCTGAGGCATCAGCCAAAAAACCGACTGAGAAGAAATCTGAGACATCAGCCAAGAAGTCTACCGAGGAAAAGCCTGAGGTCCCTGCCGAGGTGATGAGCAAGGAAACAAGCAAGGAAAAGCCTGAGGAAAAGACCAAAGCTGCACTTAAGGAATCTACTGCAAAAAAAGCTAAGGCATCAGCCAAAAAGCCTACTGAGAAGAAATCTGAGACATCAGCCAAAAAGTCTGCCGAGGAAAAGTCTGAGGTCCCTGCCAAGGATACAAGCAAGGATATAAGCAAGGAAGAAGAATGAAGAAGTTAAGAGTGGTCGGGGCAGGGCTGGCCGGCGCGGAAGCCGCCTGGCAACTAGCCCGTCACGGCTTGACTGTAGAGCTTATAGATATCAAACCCGGGCGCATGAGCCCGGCACACAACAGCGCCTATCCTGCGGAACTAGTCTGCAGCAATTCCCTGAAATCTGATAATCCTCATACGGCATCAGGTCTTCTCAAAAGGGAGATGCGCCGGTTGGACAGCATTATTCTGGCAGCTGCTGATGTCACCAGCGTGCCTGCGGGCAGTGCTCTAGCCGTGGATCGTAGCGCCTTCGCCAAGGAAGTAAAGAAAAGATTGGACAGTACGGGTCTTATTATTTGGCGTGAAGAAGAGATGACCTCACTGCCGGAGGATTTTGGCTTAAGCTCGAACCCGGAAGCTGCTCCGAATTTGGCATTAGGTTCAGTTACAGCCTCAGCCTCAAGCTTAACTCCAGCCTTAGGCTCAGACTCTGCTAAAGGGGCAGACCCAGTTCCAGTATCAGCCCCAATTTCAACCTCAGCCCCAATTTCAGCCTCAGCCTCAAGCTTAACTCCAGCATTAGTCTCAGACTCAGCTTCAGCCTCAAACTTAGACTCTGCTAAAGGGGCAGATCCAGCTTCAGTTCCAGTGCCTAACTCAGATTTAGATTCAGATCAGGACTGCCTTACTCTGATTGCCACCGGCCCCTTGACCACGGACAGTTTAATGCAATCAATGGCCCGGGAATGGGGCGATATGCTCCATTTTTTTGATGCTGCGGCGCCGATTGTAAGCGAGGAATCACTCGTCGCAGAGCATTATTACTCGGCGTCCAGATATGGCAAGGGTACTGCGGACTATCTGAACTGTCCTCTGGACAAAGAAACATATCTGACCTTTAGAGAGGCTTTGTTGAAGGCGCCCAAAGCAGAGGTCAAAGAGTTTGATCGCAAGGTTTTTGAGCATTGCCAGCCAATTGAAGAGTTGGCGGCCAGGGGAGAAGATACGATGAGATTCGGCCCCTTGAAACCGGTTGGACTGGAAGATCCCCGAACAGGGGAGCTGCCTTATGCTGTTTTGCAGCTACGACGCGAACAGAGTACCGGCGAGATGTACAATTTGGTCGGATGTCAGACCAGAATGACCTTTAAAGCACAGCGTGAAGTGTTCGGGATTATTCCTGCACTGCGCGAGGCGGAATTCTTGCGTTATGGCGTCATGCACAGGAATCATTATATTAAGGGACCTCAGGTCATGACCTGGGGCAATAGAGTAAAATCGCGTAACAATTTGTTTCTTGCCGGACAGCTTACCGGCGTGGAAGGCTATATGGAGTCAGCAGCCTCCGGGCTTATAACGGCACGGCTAATGGCTCTGGTCGCCGCCGGAATGCCACTTGACGAGCTTCAGGGCTTGGTTCTGCCCAAAACGACAATGATTGGAGCATTGCTGGACTACGCTGTCTGTTCGGACAGTGTGGACTTTCAGCCAATGAACGCTAACTATGGCTTGCTTGAATATGCAGAAGGATACCAGGCGAAGAGAAAAAGAGAGCGGAAAGAGCAGGCAGTTCTTATGTCGGATTACTTTATGTGTGAGTGGCTGGAGTTTTATGAAGCGTCTTGCCATAGGTATGGGCTGAAATCATGAAAATGCAGACAGGTAAAGACATAAGTACGTAATCTTGTATATACGCAATTACATTTACGAGAAAGCCTTCGGTAAAGCCTCCCGTAAATTGATGCCTATTTCAGGGAGTTACAGCCTACCCGTCTACGGAGATAAGTTTTGGTCGAAGACAAAGATGCCAATTTGAGTCATACTTTATGAAAAAAGTATAGAGATGAAAAGAGCAAACGTAACTTGCACTAGAAGAGTACTAACATAAATATTACTGCAATAAGAAATGCAAGGAGCAAAAACACTACTACGCTAATGAATGATATTTTGCGAAAAGAAGATTTTTATTTTGAGCTGCCCCCGGAGCTGATAGCTCAGCATGCCCTTCCTAACCGGGATCAGTCGCGCTTGTTGGTGTTGGAGGGAAATCAACCGCTCCGGCACAGACATTTTTGCGATCTGCCTGAATATCTTAGACCAGGTGATCTGCTAGTGATTAACGACACCAGAGTCATGCCTGCGAGACTGCTTGGCCGCAGAGTAACAGACAACGTTTCCGGCAGCGATAAGGTCACAGAAATAAGCAGAGAGTCTGACTGCAACTTTGACAACAGGGCTTACCGTGATTTAGCCGGTAGCAACTCGGGTGACGAAGCCGGCTTTAATATGACCGATAATTTGGGCAGCGCATCAGCTGACGAGCTCGCTCCCACGACTACAGGTAGTCCACGCGAAGTCTCGGATGGCAAAACTGGTGACGAAGCCGGCTTAAATATGACCGACAATTTGGGCAGCACATCAGCTGACGAGCTCGCCCTCACGACTACAGGTAGTCCAAGCGAAGTCGCGGACGGCAAAAAGGGTGGCGGGGTGGAGGTCCTGCTTCTACATCGCGTAGAAGGCGATCTCTGGGAGACGATAGTCAAGCCTGGCAGGCGTTGCCGTCAAGGGGCTAAATTGGTATTCGGGGCAGGAGAGATCAAAGCGGAAGTCAAAGAAGTAATACCCTCAGGTAATCGTCTTATTCACTTTACATATGATGGTGTCTGGGAGGAGCTATTAGACAGAATCGGCGTCATACCGCTACCGCCTTATATCACTGAAGAGCTAAAGGATAAGGAGAGCTATCAGACAGTTTATGCCAGGGAGATCGGCTCATCTGCCGCACCCACAGCAGGCTTACACTTTACCCGGGAGCTCCTGCAACAAATTTCAGATCTGAAAGTCGAGATTGCCTCTGTTACTTTACACGTAGGGCTGGGGACCTTCAGACCGGTGCGCGAAGATGATATTACCAGACATGAGATGCATAGCGAGTTTTATCATTTGCCCTCCACCGCAGCAGAAAAGATTAATCTCACTTTGGCGAATAAGGGCAGAATAATTGCAGTGGGAACGACCAGCTGCCGGGTTTTGGAGTCGCTCTATCGGCTGCAGGAACGCCCCTTTAGGGAATGTTCCGGCTGGACAGATATCTTCATCTATCCCGGTTACAACTTTGGCTTGACGGATGGTCTGATCACGAATTTTCATCTGCCGGAGTCGACCCTGCTGATGCTGGTCAGCGCACTTATGGGCAGAGAGCGAATTTTGGCCGCTTATCAGGAAGCAATCAAGGAACGCTACAGATTTTTTAGTTTTGGTGATGCTATGCTACTCTTACCGCCGGGGGAACAAATATGACTACAGATAGTCCCGTTAAATATGAACTAATCCACGTCTGCAAGCAGAGTGGCGCCCGTCGCGGTATCCTGCACACTCCGCACGGATCATTTGAGACCCCGGTATTCATGCCGGTAGGAACACAGGCGACTGTTAAAGCGATGACGCCGGAGGAAGTGAGCTCACTTGGAGCCGAGATAATTCTCGCAAATACCTACCACTTGTGGATGCGCCCGGGTCATGACCTCATCAAGGAGGCAGGCGGATTGCATAAGTTCATGAATTGGCCTAAGGCCATTCTAACTGACAGCGGCGGGTTTCAGGTTTTCTCACTTAGCGACGCCCGACGCATCGACGAAGAAGGAGTCAAGTTCAATTCCCACATTGACGGCTCTCTGCATAAGCTGACCCCGGAGTTGGCCATCGATATTCAGACCGCACTGGGCGCAGATATTATCATGCAGCTGGATGAATGTGCTGACTGGCAGAAAGACCGTAGCTACATCAAAGGCTCAGTAGAACGTACTTTACGCTGGCTGGAGCGCTGCAGCAAACAGCATGAGAATACTGCTCAACAGGCACTTTTTGGTATTGTGCAAGGCGGCGTCTACGAAGATTTGCGCCGTCTGTCTGCCAAGGAAACAATTTCCTTCAATTTACCCGGTTACGCGATCGGTGGACTCTCAGTGGGCGAACCTGCAGATCTCATGTATAAGATGCTGGAAGTGGTGACGCCCATCCTGCCTGAAGACAAACCTCGTTACCTCATGGGGGTTGGTTCTCCGGATTATTTAATTGAAGGCGTTATCCGCGGGATCGACATGTTTGACTGCGTACTGCCGACGCGTCTGGGGAGAAACGGCACGGTCATGACTTCTGAGGGACGGCTAACTGTGAGAAACGCCACCTATGCCAGAGACTTTACGCCACTGGATCCGAACTGCAGCTGTTATGCCTGTAGGAACTATACCAGGGCTTATATACGTCACCTGATTAAAGCCAATGAAATCCTCGGTCTGCGTCTTACTACCTGGCACAATCTTCATTTCCTCATAAATCTGATGTCACAGGTCAGAGAGGCAATCAGCAGGAACGAGCTGCTGGATTACCGCGATCATTTCTTTTCACAAGCTGGCTGGGCAAAAGAGTAATTACTAACGCTTTGTGCTAAAATTAGCGGTGCACAATATATTTGTGACTACTGTAGCACTTGCCGCTTAATGAATTTTTACTGGAGTTCTTATGATCCGCACTTTAGTGACAGCTCATATTAATTCGCTCGATTTGCACGAGCTGACGATTCAAATCAATGATCGCAGCCTGGGTTATTTGACTGCCCAAAAACAGCAAAATTATGTGGCTTCTACTAATAGACGCGTGCAGATGATAACGGGTATCCGCAGCGACCGGCTTGATCAGAATTTGATTGTTGAAAGCCGGGATATGCTGAGGAAGTGGTCGGCAGTCTTCCGCGAACTACAGATTTACGGCATGGATATTCTCCCGGCTATTCTAAAGAGAGAGAAGCTGCATGCGGAATTCCTTTTTCTGATTCACGATGAGATAGTAGTAGCTCTCTTGTCGCGGCATTTGGGCTTTTATCTGCAACGCGGCGGCCGTCTGTATCGTCAACAGCCGGCAGTTCCTGATTCACAGGTAATACCCGGCAGCTTTATGAAACAAGCTGATTACTATGCTTTCGTACCGAGAGAAGGCGATATTATCCTGGCCTT
>DUPE01000222.1 GCA_012838475.1 Clostridiaceae bacterium | reverse complement strand
TCATCTACAGAGTCGATATTTACGATATTACATTCTTTAAGCAATTCTTCGAAATCGCGTCCCATTATTTTCTCTAAAGGTAGCTTTAGCAGATTTGCGGCTACGGGATTGGCTTTGAATACTCGACGATCCTCACCCACGGCTACGATACCGTCAGACACGGACTGAAGGATCACCCTGTCTAATTCATTGCTTTTCTCCTGGCGTATCATTTCCCTCACCAGAGTCTGGGCGTTCAGCAGAGTGGCTTCAATAACCAGCTCATCTACGTTGAACTCTATACCGGTAAAGCCGAGACGATTGGCCAGATCCGTTGATGGAAAGCCGCCGATCAGCACCTCGTAACCCTGGTCCAGCATTTCCTGAGCCTGCTCCTCGACCGTGCGTTCTGTCACCAAGTCACAAAAGCCTAGATTGGTATCTACTCCCAGGAAATTGAGGCTCTTAAGGAGATATTTATAAAGCCTGTCCGAACCTACGTGGGCAATTTTATCGGAGTGCTTTAGAGCATCGCGAATGGCAACTGCTGCATCCAGGCTGCTGAAGGGGAGTTCCATCAAGGGGATGGAGATATGCTCCTTCAGGTATTTGTAGGTAAGACCGTGAGAAATGATGATCCTGACTCCTCGTGGAATAAGGCTCCTGGCGACTTCCAGAGCATCATGACGAGACGCAGCATAAACCGGATAATCTAATTGGAGAGTTTTCATTGTTGCTTTAGCAGTTTCGCACACCAGGCGACTGGGGAGGATCAGAGCAATAGAATAATCCATGATAAATACTCCTTAATATGTATGTGAATGCTTCTTATAAATTATAGCAAAGAGGGTATGGAAATGCAATGTGCATATGCAGAATGCATATGCAATACGCAATATAGCAATGAATTGGATTCCTTTACGGGGAGAATGTAGAGCGGAAGGCGATAAAAAAGCAATAAAGGAGGGTACGGGACATTGGCATGGTAATTGCTATGGTATCAGAAAACACATAGTCTTTTCGGCTAAACGGACTTTGCTGAAAGATACAAAAGGAGGATGTCATTTTTGAAAAAGAAATATTTTGGCATTATTCCACCAATCATAACACCGGTGGATGAGAAAGAAAATGTCGACGAACAGGGTTTCCGCGGATTACTGGATTACTGTGTTGATAATGGGTTGCATGGCATTTTTGTAGCTGGCACCAATGGAGAAACCATGGCACTGACCCAGGCAGAACGAAACAGAGCGATCAAGATAGCATTGGATCAGGTGAACGGCAGAGTGCCCGTTATCGCCGGTGTGATGGACAGTAGCACCAGGCGTGTAATTGAAAATATCAAAGCTCTTGAAGATATGGGCGGTACCTGCGCAGCAGTGACTTCTATCTTCTATGCACGCCACACCTCCCAGGATGAAACGGTGAGGCACTTTGAGAAGATATTAAAAGAGACAAACGTAGACCTCATTATTTATAATATTCAGCCATTCACAGGTCTGAATCTGAGTGCTGCTACCGTACAGAAAATCGCTGCTCTGGATGACAGAGTGGTAGGCTATAAGGACAGCTCCGGTTCCTTCGGCGAATTCGTTCAGGTACTTTCCAGATATAAGGACACACCGTTCAGCGTAATGCAGGGGATCACTCCTCAGGCCTTGTCCGCAGTATTGCTCGGAGCTGATGGCTTTGTTCCGGCACTAGCTCCATGCTTCCCTGAGATGTTTGTTTCAGCTTATGAGGCAGCCAGAGACAAGAACGTGGAACTGACTTGGAGATACAATGAACTCATTCGTGAATCATCCAAAATTCTGGGAATGAGCAAAAACGCTACAGCTGCAGCGAAATATGCCATTTCTCTACGTGGTTTCTCTGACAAACGGGTCATCTGGCCCCAGGATTACACCCTGCCAGAGGATGAAGAAAAAATCAAGGATAAAGTAGCAGAAGTAGATGCCATGTACGAAGCTTTGAAAAATGCATAAGTTATGGAGCCTTAAATTGGTAGTAAAGCGGTATTCCCTATGATATAAATAACTTAAGTTAAACATGGAGGAGAAAGAATGGAGGAGAAAGAAATGAAAAAATTACTTAGCATCCTGTTGATTCTCAGCCTGGTGTTCGCACTGGCGGCTTGCGGCGGAGCAGCAGAACAAGGCGAACAAGGCGATCAAGGCGATCCCGGTGAAACGGCTTTGGATTGGCCGAAAAAGACCATCACTATTATCTGCCCCTACTCGGCCGGAGGCGGATCAGACTTGATGTCCAGAGCAGTGGGAGAAAGATTGTCTGAGATCCTTGGTGTTTCAGTCATCGTCGAGGATATGCCCGGCGGTTCCGGTGGCGTTGGCATGGCCAACCTGGCCATCGCAAAACCTGACGGCTATACCTTGATCCTCACAGCAATGGGCGCAACATCGCTCACTCCGCTCATGTCTGATGTTGGCTACGGCTATGAGGAATTCGCACCTATCTGCCAGGTATCTGAGACACCTACCGTCATCACTGTGAACGCAAGTTCCGGTATCACAACCTGGGAAGAATTACTCGCCATGGCGAAAGCAGATCCTAAAGCTGTAACCTATGGCAGCTCCGGCACAGGCGGTGCCCACCATGTGGCGGTGGCTTCCCTGCTGTTGGAGGTGGAGAATAATGCAGACCTCTTCACTCACATCGCCTATGAAGGTGGAGCAGCTGCGGTGACGGCTCTGTTGGGCAATCACATAACCGCTACCGCCAGCATTCCCTCAGAGCCCTACCCCTACATCGAATCCGGAGATTTTAACTGCTTACTTACTCTGGCCACAGAGCGCTTTTCGGCTCTGCCTGACGTCCCCTGCACGGCGGATCTCGGTTTGAAGACTATTGGTGGTACCTGGTATGGTTTTGCAGCACCGGCTGGCACGGATGAGGCCATTCTGGACTTCTTAGAGGAGACCATTCTGGACATCATGGCCGAACCTGAAATGGTCGAGACATTTGAAAACCTGGCCTGTCCGGTTGTTCTTCTTGGCAGAGAAGATTTTACTAACAAGTGGATTGACAACTACAATAGCATTGGCAGCACGCTGAAAGCCATTGGAATGATGTAAGTTCGCTCCAAAATATAATCCAAACGGAATAACGACGGGCCGTTTCCCATGGAAGCGGCCCTCAAAATTCGAGTTTCCGAGGAGGAGAAATTTATGAAAAAATATTTGAATTTGAATGTGTTTGTAAGTCTGGGCATTATTATTCTGGCAGTTTTATGGTTGCGCCTGGCAAATAGCATGGGACATACGGGTATCGGAGATACAGCCTCAGTTTGGGGAACAGCGGCCTCAGTTCCGAAGTTTCTACTGATCTCTCTGATAATCGTAGGGGTGTATATTCTGATAACGGAATTGAGGAAAGCCAGTAAAAGCAAGCCTGCAGAGAATGAGGATTCAAAGGAAGAAAGGAAAAAAGTATTTTATCCAATCGCTTTGATGGTTATGATACTCGTTTATACGTTGGTACTAGAATATTTTGGATTTATCATTTGCACTATTTTGTTGACGGCAGGAGCTATGCTGCTGTTTGGCTCGAAGAATATAAAACTGATAGTTGCGGTCCCCGTAGCTTTTTCAGTCTTCCTCT
>DUPE01000054.1 GCA_012838475.1 Clostridiaceae bacterium | reverse complement strand
TTATTTGAGAGCTCTTTCAAGCTCTTTGTTTTTGTACGTTTTTCTGGTCTTTTTCCGGTAAGTCTTCTCAAAGACTAACCAGGGCTCGTTTGTTTCTCACTGTTCAATTTTCAAGGTCCGTTCACCCTTCCAGCGGAAAGGCGCTCAAGTAGAATACCATCGCAGTTTGATAATGTCAAATGTTTTTCCGATGATTTTCAAAAAACTTTTTAATTCCCGATAATTCAGTGATATTGGGGATTTTGGGTCTTCCGCAACGTTACGCATGTCACACAATTACTGCAATACTGTTACGTTTTTACTTTACGACAAAAGCTTTTCCATTTTCCCCAAGTACTCCCCAAAAACTCGGAAAGCATCTTCGATCGGCTTAATCTCTGACATATCGACCCCGGCTTTCTTCAAGACCGATAAGGGGTAGTCGGAACTGCCAGCTTTGAGGAACTCAATATAACGATCGACAGCTTCTTGACCTTCTTCTTTGATCATACGAGCGAAATAAGTGGCAGCTGAAAAGCCTGTGGCATATTGATAAACATAATAATTGTAGTAAAAATGAGGTATGCGCGACCATTCCAAGGCGATTTGAGAATCAAAATAAAGATCTTCCCCGTAGTACTTCTTATTCATTTCACCGTATTTCTCTGTGAGGAAATCATTTGTAAGAGGCAATCCTTCTGCCGCGGTAGTATGAATCATGTGCTCAAACTCGGCAAATTGTGCCTGTCTGAATACCGTACCCTTAAATCCGTCAAGATAGTGATTAACCACCGTCTCACGCAGTTTCTCGTCCTCTGTATTCTCCAGCAGATAGTCCACCAGCAAGTTCTCATTAGTAGTGGAGGCGATCTCCGCCAGGAAAATTGAGTAGCCCGAATAAACGAAGGGCTGAGTATTCCTTGAGTACCACGAGTGAACACTGTGTCCCAACTCGTGTGCCAGAGTAAACAAGTCGTTAAGCGTGCCCTGCCAGCTCATCAGGATATAGGGAGCGGTGCCGTAGCTGCCGCTGGAATAAGCACCGGAGTGCTTGCCCTTGTTGACCGCGCGATCTATCCAGCGTTCTGCGAAAGCCTTGCGAATGATCTCCACATACTCTGTTCCCAGAGGAGCTAAGGCCCGGACAAGAATTTCCTGAGCTTCAGAGAAGCTGTACTTAACGTCAACGCCTTCAATTAATGACACATATAGGTCATATGAGTGGAGCTCATCCAACCCCAAAGTTTTTTTACGCAGTGTCACATAACGATGCAGCTGGTGCAAATTCTTATTTACTGTAGCGATCAAATTATCGTAGACATCTTCGGAGATAGCGTTCTCGAAGAGAGCTGCTGCTCTGGCACTGGAGAAGCCTCTAATCTCCGCCTTGTAATTGTTGACGTTAATCGCGCCGGCGAGCGTTGAGGCGTTTGTGTTTGCAAACTGATCATAGACTTTATACAAGTTTTCGAAGGCGTCACGTCGTACTCTGCGATCCCTGCTCTCCAGAAACTCGCCATAACGGGCGTGAGTGAGCTCGGCCTCTATCCCCTTCTCATTTTTGATACTTGGGAATCTAAGGTCAGCGTTGTTTAGGACATTGAAGGTCAGAGACGGCTGATTAAATATTTCACCCGCCTTTGCCAGAAGCAATTCCTCCGGTGCTGAAAGTTGATGAGGTGCCTGACGCAATATGTTTTCGAGGAAATGGCGCCTGGCTGCAATCTCCTGATCTTCAGAGAGATAAATCACCATATTATCTGCTGATATCTGTGCGATTTCAGGCTCAGCCCAGGAAATCGCAGCATTGAATTTGGTCTCCAGTTGAACACCTCTTAAGTACATGCCGTTATAGTAAGAATCCGCAGCATCCTCGTCAGCCTTGAGATGGGCGTACACATAGATTTTGAAGACTTGTATGCCGATTTCCTCCGCTAACTTCAGATATTCACTTAGGACAGCGGATGATGAGCCAAGCTTGTTCTGGTACCGATACAGGGAAGGAATCCTCTCGATTGCTTCGGAAAAAGCCTCCTCCCAAGCATCATTATGCGGGAAGATAGTCGTCAGATCCCAGGTCTCCTCCGGAGAAACCTCTGAGCGAAGCTTCACTCTTGTAGAGGATGACTTCGCACCCTTTGCTTCATTTGCCGGTCTTCCGGATTCGTTTTGCTCCTCAAAAAGGTGATAAAGCCGTCTGTTCTTAATAAGATTTAACATATGGGATCCTTTCTTGTCCTTATAGTTGAAAACTATAGACTGAGCTCAAACTCTTTGCAAAATCTAAGCTACGTCTTACATAGTCAATTTATAACTATAGACTGAGCTCAAACTCTTAACAAAATCTAAGCTACGTCTTACATAGTCAATTTATACTATAGACTGAGCTCAAACTCTTAGCAAAATCTAAGCTACGTCTTACATAGTCAATTTATAACTATAGGCTGAGCTCAAAAATCTTAACCACATCTTCTTTGGTCAGAGGTTGGAAACGTCCCAGCAAATCACCGTTATTCGGCACCACCGATTTAAGAAGCTGCGGAATATCGTCCGATCTGATACCAAGGTCAGCAAGCGTCTTCGGCATACGGATTTCGTCCAGGAACTCGCGTAATTTCTTGATTCCTTCACGACCTGTTTCCCGCTCACTCCTGCCCACCGGATCAACCCCAAACATTTTGACCGCAAAGCGGGCAAATCGTGCCGGATCATGCTCTAGAGTATACGTTAAATAATTCGGTATTATTACCGCCAAGCCTGCGCCATGTGCGACATCAAACTCTGCAGACAACGCGTGCTCCATGCGATGGCTGCTCCAGTCCTGCTCTCTACCGGCACCGAGAATGTCATTGTGCGCCAATGTCCCTCCCCAGAGAAGATCCGCTCTGGCTTCGTAACTGTACGGATCTGCTAAGGCTTCCTTAGCAGCCTCCATTATCCGAGTAAAAATAGCTTCAGACATACGATCTGTAAGCTCCACTTCGGGGGTATTGGTAAAGTATCTTTCAATGATATGAGATAGAATATCTGTCGCACCACAAGCAGTGTGGTACTCCGGGACTGTATAAGTTAATTCAGGATTAAGAATAGAGAAAACAGGGCGGATAAGGTCAGTGTTGGTGCCGTTTTTGAGATTTCCCAGATAATCATTGGTAATAACCGAGGAATTTGAACCTTCTGTGCCGGTAGCAGCCAGCGTGACAATACTTCCTACAGGCAATGATCTCATCGGTACAGCCTTACCGCTATAAAAATCCCAGAAATCCCCCTCATAAGGAATGCCTAGTGCAATTGCCTTGGCAGAGTCAACTGCACTGCCGCCGCCAATGCCTAAAATGAGGTCAACATCCGCTTGTCGGCCCAGCTTGATTCCCTCATAAACTAAAGAAGCGCGTGGATTTGGCACTGCGCCTCCCAATTCAACAAAACTGATTTCATAGGATACAAGTGATTGTCGAACTCTATCCAGCAAACCGCTTTTTACAACGGAGCCTTGACCATAGTGAATCAGTATTCTGCGGCTGCCGTAACGTGCTGCCAGCTCACCAACTCTATTTTCACAGCCTCTCCCAAAGGCAAAATATGTGGGGCTGAAAAAATCAAAATCGATCACTTTGCATCTCCTCTTCCAGGTTAACGTCTTCCAGCTCAATCTCTGCAGGCCCGGCATCTATACGCGCGGCATCTGCCAGTTAAAAAATTTCTAGCTCAATCTATTCCAGTTCAACATCTTCCTGCACGGTCTCTTCTGGTTCAGCATTATCTGCTTCAGATTTTTCTGACTCCGCGTCTTCCAGCTCATCATTTTGATGCTCGAACTCATCAGGTTCTGTATCTTTTGCCTCATCTTCGTCTATTTCACGTATCGGGGCGATACTTACCACTTTATTGTCGGACGCACGCATGAGCTTAACGCCAATCGTGTTTCTGGACAAAACAGGTATTTCCTGAGACCTGATTCTAATCACTACGCCGGCATCATTAATCAACAAAATATCACAGTCGCCATTAACTAACAGGGCACTGACGAGCTTGCCGGTCTTTACTGTGGCTTTATAAGTAATGATGCCTTTGCCTCCTCGTCTCTGTGGACGATAATCAGAGAGCAGGGTTCGTTTACCATAACCATTCTCGGATACGACCAGAAGTGTCTGGTTCTCGTCGGCCGAAACCATAGAGATAACTTCGTCTCCCGCAGCCAGAGTAATTCCCTTGACACCTCTCGTATCGCGTCCGGTAGTTCTTACCTCTGATTCATCAAAGCGCAGCGATTTGCCGTTTTTTGTTACTAAAATGACATTGTGTTCTCCCGTAGTGCGCCTTACACCTATGAGTTCATCATCTTCCATCAGATCAATCGCAATAATTCCTGAGCGATTAATATTGGCGTACTCAGAGAGCAGCGTCTTCTTAACCAGACCTTTCTTAGTTCCCATGAGCAAATTCTCATCCGCAGAAAAATCGTCAATCGAGATAACGCCGTAGACTTTTTCATCCGGGGAGATATTGAGCAGGTTAACGACTGCCGTGCCCTTTGCTGTCCGCGAAGACTCCGGGATTCTGTAAGCCTTAGTGCGGTGCACTTTACCCTTGGTAGTGAAGAAGAGCAATGTCTGATGTGTTGAAGTCGTAATTATCTGATTGACCACATCTTCCTCGCGGGTTTGCACACCTGTAATTCCACGTCCACCCCGCCTTTGTGACCTGTAGGTATCTACTGGCAGACGTTTGACATAACCGGCGTTGGTCATGGTGATTACGACTTGCTCTTCTTCGATCAATGACTCATCGTCAATATCAAAATCTCCGACCAAATCAATTTCCGTTCTGCGCGGATTGGCATAACGCCCCTTGATGTCTAGGAGTTCCGCCTTAACAGTATCAGTCAATAACTTCTCATCCGTTAGAATCTTATTAAATAAGGCTATGCGTGCTTCCAGCTCATCGTGCTCTGCCTGCAGCTTGTCACGCTCTAAACCCGACAAACGACCCAGCCTCATGTCTACAACATGTTGAGCTTGTTTCTCTGAAAGTCCGAAGTGCTCCGACAGGCTGGTTTTAGCCAGTTCCTCGTTGGCGGATGACCGGATTATGCTGATGACCTTGTCAATATTGTCAATCGCCAGTTGGAGTCCTTCCACAATATGGAGCCTGGCTTCCGCTTTATCCAGGTCAAAACGGGTACGACGGGTGAGAACTTCTTTATGGTGAGCAATATAGTGTAAGAGGGCATCTCTTAGGCCCACCATGCGCGGGACAAACTTGCCGTCTTCAGTGGGAACCAATGCCAACATATTGGCATTAAAAGCATCCTGCAGTTGTGTGTACTGATATAGCTGATTCAGCACAACGAGGGGAGTAGCGTCTTTTTTAAGCTCAATAATTATGCGGATGGCGTCATGGCGATCTGATTCATCACGGATATCCGAGATCCCTTCAATGCGCTTTTCTTTGACAAGTTCCGCTATTCTCTCAATCAGGCGAGCCTTATTTACCATATAGGGGAGGTCATGCACAATTATCCTATGCCGTCCGCCGCGCATTTCCTCTATCTCAGTATGTGCTTGCACGACAATGCGTCCACGCCCTGTCTTATATGCCTGCCTAATACCGGAAAGCCCCATAATTCTACCGCCGGTGGGGAAATCCGGACCGGGAATCAACTCCATCAGTTCGTCTATTGAGGCACCCGGATCATCCAACAACAAAACAGTACCATCAATAACCTCACCAAGATTGTGAGGCGGAATATTTGTCGTCATACCTACGGCTATGCCCGAAGATCCATTCACCAGAAGGTTAGGAAATGAAGCCGGCAACACAACCGGTTCTTCAGTATGCTCATCATAGTTGGGTTGAAAATCTACGGTATTACGGTTAATATTCGCCATCATTTCACTGGCTATGCGGGTCAGTCTTGCTTCTGTATAGCGGTAAGCGGCAGGCGGATCGCCATCACGGGAACCAAAATTGCCGTGGCCGTCTACCAGTGGTTCACGCATGGAAAAGTCCTGCGCCAGTCTTACCAATGAATCATAGACTGCAGCATCTCCGTGCGGGTGAAAGCGACCAAGCACATCACCAACCGTGGTTGCGCACTTCCTGTACGGCTTATCATGGGTGAAACCCTGAGTATACATAGAATATAGTATGCGCCGGTGTACCGGCTTCAAACCATCGCGCACATCCGGCAAAGCACGGTCTGTGATAACGCTCATGGCATAATCAATAAACGACTTGCGCATTTCCTGTTCCAGCATAACCGGAATGACTTCATTATCCGGGTTCTGGAAAGCCTCATCTATTTCTTGTTCTTTCAGTGCATAATCGTTTTTATCTGCAGGCTTTTCTGCCATAAAATTCCTCCCTAAGTCTTAAATACACATTTTATATTGTACCACAGTGCATTCTCAAGAAATGCGGTAAACCGTTGAAATTAGCTAATAATAGCCACTCCATTTTCCCTGTTGACATCATCTTCGCGACATTAAAACAGCTGGCGGCTGCACATTACAGTCAGCCAAAATCCGGGGGCTCGTTTAATGCTTATTGTGCTTGGTAGATCACAATATAAATTCCGCTTACAAGGGGTTCTTTTTGATTCTCGCGAAGGAGCGGGGATAGGTTGGCTTAGTAGGAGAGAGCTTTTCGATTACAAGCAGGCTTCTTTTCATGTCCGTCTCCGGCAGGACATATTCATGAATATCTTTCAGTTGCCCGGATAATTTTTTGATGGCGGATCCGGCGCTGTCTATCTCTTCATCAGCCTGACCTTTCATCGCCAGAAATACTCCGCCCGGTTTGACCAAAGGCAGGCAGATCTCCACCAGTTGTGGCAAGGCCGCCACCGCCCGTGCAGTGACAATATCAAACGAGTCACGAAAACGTTGGTCTCTGCCTGCCTCTTCGGCTCTCATCCAGACCGCTTGAATGCCCGTCATTTCCAGCTTCTCGACTGCCTCAGTCAGAAAGTCAATTCGCTTTCTCTGAGAATCGAACAATACCACTTCCAACTGCGGACGCGCTATTTTTAGCGGCAAGCCGGGAAAGCCTGCGCCCGAGCCAACATCCGCCAGCGATAATTTGCTGCTATGGTGATTGACCTGTGACAGCTTGCTTTCTTGCTTGTCAATGAATGGCAGGAGTAGCCAGCTGTCCAGCAAGTGCTTAATCCCCATATCTTCCGCAGCGGTAATATTGGTGAGATCCATTACCTGATTTTTATCCAGGAGATGAGAGATAAAGTCGAGCAATTTCTCTTCTTGATCAGGAAGAAGCTGCAGGCCCGCTCTATGTGCTGCTTCATTAGTCCATTTTTTGTATTCCGAAGTTAAGGTAAAGGATGACATATAGTTACTGTGCCCCCCACTTTAAAAACTTTCACTATTTCTTTTAGTTAGTCTGCCTCATACGCTGTGTATGTGAATCCCTCACCTCTGTATAAGAACTTCCATGATTTTTTTGCCGGAATATGACTGCTGACCTTTATCCGTCTAGGTTACTTCAAAATCGATCTTGATCTGTATCCGTTACTTTGCTTTATTCTCAGTATCTGCACGCCTTTTGTTTGCCTCCAGCCAGACCAAGAGCACCTGAACATCTGCAGGTGATACTCCGGAAATGCGGCTGGCCTGCCCGACAGAAGATGGTTGTCTCGAGTTAAGTTTTTGTGCCGCTTCCAGTCTTAATCCGCGGATAACGCTATAGTCAAATTTTGCGGGCAGAGATTTCTCTTCGACCTTGCGAAAGCGCCTGACTCTGTCCTCTTCCATACGAATATAGCCTTCATATTTTATGTTAATTTCCATTGTCGAGGTTACATATTCAGGTAGATCCGGCCGTTCAGGGTCGAGCTCAGCTAAGTCACTGTAGTTGAGCTCAGGGCGCTTAAGTAGTTTTGCCAGAGACGTAGCTTCGCGCAAAGGACTGCTGTCATGGGCCCGCAAAAAATCATCTGTCTTTGTTCCCGGCGAGAGGACAAACTGTTTTAGACGTTCCGTTTCTGTTTCGATCATTTCCTGTTTTGCCTTAAACTTTTGCCATCTTTTTTCACTGATTAGGCCAACCTCGTAGCCCAGAGGTGTCAGGCGTTGATCGGCATTATCCTGGCGCAGAACCAGTCTGTATTCGGCACGCGATGTCATCATGCGGTAAGGCTCGTTCGTGCCGCGGGTGACCAGATCGTCTATCAAGACGCCGATATATCCCTGTGAGCGATCTATAATGATCGGCTCCTTGTCAGTCAGCTTGCGGGCAGCGTTAATGCCGGCGACAAGACCTTGACCGGCAGCCTCTTCATAACCGGAGGATCCGTTGATTTGACCAGCCAGATAGAGGCCTTCAGCTCGCCTGGACTCTAAAGACAAATGCAATTCAGTGGGGTCGACTGAGTCGTACTCAATGGCGTATGCGACTCGCATCATATGTGCGTCTTCCATACCGGGAATGGTCTTTAGCATTTTATGCTGAACATCTTCGGGCATGCTTGAGGAAAGTCCGGAAGCATATATTTCTTCAGTATCCAGTCCGGTCGGTTCCAAAAACACATGATGCCTTTCGTGCTCAGGGAATTTGACATATTTATCTTCAATCGAGGGGCAATAACGGGGTCCTATCCCTTCAATCTTGCCTGAATAAAGCGGTGAACGCCGGATATTCTCCAATATTACTTCCTTGGTACCTGCTGTAGTCCAGGTCAGATAGCAGGGGATCTCTGCTTTCGGCCGCCAGTCAGGATCAACTTCATTCTCAAACGAAAATGGCTTAGCTACGGTGTCTGAAGGTTGGATTTCGCAGTCGTGAAGGCGCAAAGTCTTCTTGTGCAGCCTGGCGGGGGTTCCCGTCTTGAATCTTTGGAGAGTGTGCCCCAGCTCCTGCAGGGTGTCAGATAGGCCAATGGAAGGGAATAGTGAATCCGGCCCTGACGAGTAAATGGCTTCACCCACGATCACTTTACTGTCAAGAAAAGTGCCCGTTGCCAGAATGCACACCTTGCATTTGTAGATAGCACCGGTACGCGTCTGCACGCCAATGATCCTGGGTAGGGAATCTGCCTCAGACATTTTCGTCTTCGGCACAAGTTCAGACTCAACGGTTGAAGCGTCCACTTCCCAGATCAGATCTATTACCTCCTGCTGAAGGAGATTAAGCCGTTCCTGCCGCTCCAGCACATGTTTCATGCTGCGCTGATATGCGACTCGGTCGGTCTGAGTCCTGGGTGACATGACAGCGGGACCACGCGAGGCATTTAGCATGCGATACTGAATCATCTGCGCATCCGCAATTTTGCCCATTTCGCCACCCAGCGCATCAATCTCGCGCACAAGTTGGCCTTTGGCTGTACCTCCGATACTGGGATTGCAGGGCAGGTTAGCGAGACTGTCCAGGGTCATAGTGAACAGCAGGACTTCCTGACCTAATCTGGCTGCTGCCAGAGCAGCTTCGCAGCCGGCATGTCCTGCACCAACAACGGCTATGTCACAACTGCCCGCGAGCCAGGCGCCTTCAATATTTAATGCTTGTTTAAGAGATGACATATCTAATCTGAACCCGTCTATTTGCCAACGCAAAAACGTGAAAACAGGGTGTCTACCAGGCTTACATCAATAGAGTCTCCTGTCATCTCTGCCAGATATTCTGCTGCCTGACGCAGACTTGCCGCTACCAGGTCTAGTGTAAGACCTTTTCCGATACCCTGAGCTGCTTGATTTAATTCCGCTGCAGCATTTTCCAGCAGATTTCGGTGTCTTTCGTGTGTTATCAATGTTTTCTGATCATACCGGTGCTCCAGATTCTGCAAATGTTCTCTGATTTGTTTGCGTATCTGTTCCGTGCTCTCCTCGCGGTGAATAGAGAATCTAACAATCTCGATATCTAAAAAGCGTTGTTTGATTTCAGCCTCCATATTGTCAGAAGAACCTTTATCGTCCTTACCCAATACAATAACTATATCTTTGCCGTCCGCTGACAACTCCCGAATTTCTGAAATTTCTGCTTCGAAATCCGCTCCTTCAGGATAGGGGGGCGAGATCATCCAAAAGAGCAAGTCCGCTTCAGCATGAGCCTGACGTGCCCGTCGTATTCCTTCTTGTTCTACGATATCAGTGCTGGACTGGGTTAACCCGGCTGTATCAGTAACATGTACCAGATAACCATCTACAATAATGCGTTCTTCGATCAGGTCGCGGGTAGTGCCTGGTACAGAAGTAACAATCGCTTTGTTCTCGCCGACAAGGCTATTGAGCAGAGTAGACTTGCCGGCATTGGGTCTGCCTGCGATAGCAACTTTAAGACCTTCGCGAACTATTTTGCCCCTGCCGTAACCGGAAGCCAGTTGCCTAATTCTGATACCCTCTTCTGAGATGTCGGCAGCTAATTGTGCCAGAGCAGGCGGAGTCTCCTCCAATTCCGGAAATTCCAGAATCATTTCCACTCTGGCCATAAGCAGATAAAGTTTATCCGCTCTAGTTCTGATTTTGCCGGATAGCTGACCTTTTAGCTGATTATAGGCTGCCTGCACCTGACGCCCGGCCTCAGCACTGATAAGATCCATGACTGCTTCCGCCTGTGACAGATCCATCTTCCCATTGATAAAAGCCCTTTTACTGAACTCGCCGGCTTCGGCCAGTCTTGCTCCCTCCTTAAGAAGAGAATCCAAAATAGCTTGCTTCACGGCAGTTCCGCCGTGACAACTAATCTCATAAACATCTTCACCGGTAAAGGAATGAGGTGCTAAAAAGCAGCTGAGCACAATCTGATCTAAGTCTGCCCAGGAACCGACAGCAGTTGTATATCCTGCCATCTCTGACGGCTTAAGAGGAGTAATGGGGAATGGGCGAAACAAAGCATCACAATAACGCGCGGCATCCGATCCCGATAAGCGTAAAACAGCCAGCCCACTTGCTCCCGGCGGTGTCGATATCGCCACAATCGTATCAGTTGTCGTCGAATTCTCCATCCCAATAATCTGCTTTCTCATCAGCGGAATCGGCCTCAGCACCTTCAGGCGCAATTACTATATGGCGCACAGGTTCATAGCCTTCACTCCAGGTTGTTATTCCCTGATAACTTGAGAGCGCGAGATGAACTTTTCGTCTTTCGGCTGGGTTCATGGGTTTCAGTCGAATCTTTTTATTCTCATTTAATGCACGTTCTGCTGTACGCAGTGCCATATCGCTCAATTTTTTATCACGGCGCTGCCGGTATCCGCCAATATCTACAACCACTCGTATGTGATTATCTGTATTGCTGTTCGCCACCAGATTCGTTAGGTACTGTATTGCATCCAAAGTCTCGCCTCTGCGTCCAATAGCAGCGCCCAAGTCTTCTCCCTCAACCTCGAAGTGCAAATTTTGCTCTTCATCAAGCCAGGAAGAAATGCGTCCATGCATGCCCAGGCCGCTCAATACCACTTGCAGATAGTCCAGAGCAGCATTCTCGGCATTGTCAATATCCGCTTCTTCCTGCTCATCTTCTTCATCTGCGACATAAGCAATCGCTTTATCATGTTGAGGCTTTACCACTGCCTGATCAGCTGAATCCAATTCAGTCAATTCATTGTCTTCCTCATCCTCTAAAGCATGTTCATCTGTCTCGCCATCATCTCCGTAATAGACTCTGATTCGGGCAGGTTTTTTGCCAAACCCCAGAAGTCCCCCACTCTCACCTTCGTCCAATACTTCGATAGCTACGTCATCAGCACTTAGATTTAGTTCTGCTAAGGCTTCAGAAATAGCTGAATCAACAGTCTTCGCTGTTTTTTCAATAAAGCTACCCATTTTATAGGCCTCCTAAGCGAGAAAGATCTTATTAACCCTTCCCGCGTTTTTTCTTCTTCTTTCCGCCAGCCTTCTTTGCTGCTTTTTGTGACTGCGCCGTGCCTTTTTGCGATAAATCTGCAGTTTGGTCCGAGCCCATAGCAGTTTGTGGCAGCAACACAGAACCTTCTTCTTCAGCCAATATGGCTCGAGCGGGTTTAATATACATCTCATAACTGATCCAAGATTGTGCGATGAAAACCAAGTTAGATGTTACCCAGTAAAGTCCCATAGCAGAAGGCATTGTAAATACTGTAAAAATCATCAACACAGGCATGAAATACTGCATGTATTTCATCGTTTTTTCAGAGGGATCAGCCTGTGCTTGTCCCGCTTTCGCAGGGTTGCTCTTAGCCCGTTCCACCTCCTCTTTTGTAGGTGGTTTGCGCAAGACATTTAGGCGCGACATTTTCATGTTGAGCATCATTGTAACAACGGTTAGGATAGGCAGGATAATCAGTGGCAGTTCAACTCTCCAATTAGGTCCGAACCATTCGAGCGGATTAAATGAAGGGACCCTGCCAAGATCCATGCCCAGAAAGTTTGTATTTATTAATTGGTCGGGGCGTATCCAGCCCTGACTGACCGATTCTGTTAAAGCGCTGGCGTTGTTCTTGAGAATGTTTATTATAGGCAGGTCATTTTGGGCTACAGTAGCCAAAATATTATCGCCAAGCAGACCTTTATCGACCAGAAATTCTGCAATTTTGGTGATGTTCTCTACTGAAACCTGCCCTACATATTGTAGTGGAGCGCGAATAATACGCCAAATCGGCCAGATGATGATCAGAGGTATAATAGATGATAAGCAGCCGGCACCCATGGAAACTCCAGTCCTTTTCATCAGTGCGGCGCTCTCTTGTTGTTGTCGCTGAGGATCATTGGCAAAGTGGCGCTTAATGTCATTCAGCGCCGGTTGCAGGAACTGCTGCTTAATCATATTACGCTGAGACTTAAGACGCAGGGGCACCAATAGTGAGTTGATAGCGAGCGAGAAGAAAATAATCACTAAGCCGTAATTGCCTATTACATAATAAAGCCAGCTCAGTATTGCTCCGAATAAGGTATATAGTGGATCAAGCATTATCAGTACCACCTATCATATGAAATTCTCCAGTATCTTCGTTTCTTTTGTTTTCCTGTTTTAAGTTAACAGGAAAACCATATTCCTGCATTCCGGCAGATTTTCCAACAATGCGAACCGTCTGGCAGGGAGGATCATATCCGCCTTTATTAAAGGGATTACAGCGGACAAAGCGCCAAAGCGAACGGAACCCGCCGCTTAGAGGGCCGTAACGGCGAATCGCTTCAACGGCATAATGCGAGCAGGTCGGTGAAAAGCGACAACGTCCCAAAGAGGCAGGCGAACGACCCTTCTGATACAAGCGAATAGCGCTAATCATCATGTCACCCAGCCAAACACCAAAAGAACGCTTAGAAGCATCCAGGTTTTGACTACATTTAGATTCAACTGAGCTTTGGCCGTAGTTGTCAGTTTTACAGCTTACTTTGGCCACTTAAATTATCCTCCAATGCAAGCTTTGCTCTGACTATCATATCATGAAGTTCTTTGCGAAGGCTATGGAAATCAGGTGGGCTCTCTTTCATCTTTCCTACCAGAATAATATCCGTTCCAGGCTTGATATCGAGCCCTGATAATCTCATTGCTTCACGCAGAAGCCTTTTGATCCTGTTGCGTTCTACAGCTGTCCTCACTTTACGGCTAACAGTATAACCGACACGCGGAGTGTCCTTATCCCCTCTATAACGATAATGCATTACAACATACTCGCCTCTCATAATCTTACCTTGTCGATAAGTTCGCGAGAAAGCATGGTTAGCTTTGATTGTCGGATACGGTTTGTTGTTTGTCATGAAAAAAAGACCACATCTCCTGCGGTCTTAATGTGAGAGTTTCTTTCTTCCTCTCAATCGCCTATTGGCAAGTATTTTACGACCTGAGGCTTTGCGCATTCTCTTGCGGAAACCGTGTTCTCTTTTCCGCTGGCGTTTCTTGGGCTGATAAGTCATCTTAGGCATAATTTGCTCCTTTCGCACTCTGCCATTCATCTATATGCATCGGCTTTGCGAGGTATTATCAATCAGTCTGTCGCTTACATTCTAAAATAAAGAGAAACAGCTTGCCAATTATACTAACGATGACGGCTCTCTGTCAAATACAGACGATCAATTGACTTGTCGGCGTTAATTGCAAAAGTAAGTGCTTCTCTTCTCCCGGTAATTCGATTACAAAAACAAAGTCGTAGCTAACTCAGCAAAAGAAAAGAGTTATAAAAAATAATAGCCCTCATAATTGGCGATCTATCCTTCATTGAAACTAAGCGCTTGTAATAAGTCATAATCTCTTGGATCCTCAAAACACAAGCATTGACCCCTCCGGAATAACCGGAGAGGTCAAATACATTTCAGCAGATTATTGTATCTGCGACAAATCTTCTTCTAAGACTAAAGCAGGGCGTCCGTAATCAGGGGCATGACTGTCCTTAGTATGAAAAGCAATGCCAAAATGTACATTGTTATCGAAACACTCTTTGCTTTGCCACCGAGTACTTTGAGAATCACGTATGAGACCATGCCGAAAACGATACCTTCAGCTATGCTATATGCGAAAGGCATCATTACAATAGTCAGGAAGGCGGGGATTGCTTCAGTATAGTCATCTGTCAAATCGATTTCTTTGATGGGGCTCATCATAAAGAGGCCTACTATGACCAAAGCAGGAGCAGTTGCTTCGGCAGGGATAACACCGATAATCGGGTAAAAGAAAAGAGCAATAATAAACATACCCGCAGTAGACAGAGCTGTAAGGCCTGTACGCCCACCTTCTGCAACTCCGGCAGCAGATTCTACATAGGTTGTAACAGTACTGGTACCCAGTGCAGCGCCTGCAACAGTGCCAATAGCATCAGCAGTCAGCGCTCGATTGGCGCGCGGCAGTTTGCCTTCTTCGTCCAGCATATTGGCTTTGGACGCTACGCCAATCAAAGTACCGATTGTATCAAAGACGTCAACAAACAGGAAAGTAAATACTGCTATTACCATCTTCCAGGTTAAGATATTACTCCATTCAAACTGGAACGCTACCTTTGACAGAGACGGGGGCAAGCTGAATATAGCTGTGGGAAGATCAGCAATGCCCATAATCATGCCGATTATTGTGGAAGCGATAATCCCGATCAACAGGGCGCCGCGTACTTTATAGGCGTAAAGCACACCAACAATGACCAGACCAATCATTGTCAGAAGGGCTCCCGGAGACGTCAAATCACCCAGTCCCAGGATGGTAGCCGGGTTGGAAACCACCAGTCCGCCATTGATTAATCCGATAAGACAGATAAAGAGACCAATACCCACCGAAACAGCCTTCTTCAGCGTCATGGGGATGGAGTTGAAGATCTTTTCTCGTACTCCTACAAGGGAAAAGAGAAGGAATATCACACCTTCAATTAGGACCGCTGTTAAGGCGAATTGCCAAGTCACACCCATCCCTATGACGACGGAATAAGTAAAATAAGCGTTTAGACCCATTCCGGGAGCAAGTGCAAAGGGCAGCTTAGCATAAAGTGCCATAACTAGAGTCGCAATCATGGAAGACAAGATTGTTGCGGTGAATACACCGCCTTTGTCCATGCCTGCATCAGCCAGAATGCTGGGGTTAACAGCAATAATGTAAGCCATAGTCATAAAGGTAGTGATACCTGCCATGACCTCGGTTCTTACTGTAGAGCCATGTGCTTTTATCTGGAAAAAACGATCCAGAAAGCCACCATCTTTTACAGTGGTTTCGTTCTTTGACATACAAACCTCCTCAAGTCCTCTGCCTTTTTCATAAAAAACAACAAAAAAATTGTACCATAATATCTGCTTCTCGTGGGCCTATACTTGGTATTACACACATTTTTTCCTATTGCCAAAAAATAATACGGTTTCCCTTGAGTGAAGTTGTGCTTTTTGACTGCAATGGCTTGCGGCTGCGGTTGAATCGCAGGACGTTTTACTCCATAATATGGTCAATCTGTGAAGCGGGCGTCTTGATATTTGCCCGATCATACTCTGTGACTCGTGCAATGGAATGCTGAAGGAGAGAATTGGTGAAGACTGATAACAATAACGGAATAAGAGAACCAAATATTCCTCAAGAGCGGTCAGAACACAGTCATAATCACAACAACAGCGGTGAAAGAAAGGTACATCGCCATAACAATTGCCGCGGCCCCCGGATCAGATCTCAAGAGAGCACAGTACAGTACTCAGCAATTCCACAAAAAAATATCTCTCCAAAACCAATCGGCACGCCGGCTGGAAAAATGGCGGAAAATACTAGTACTAGCCCTGCAAACCTGTCATCGCCCGTCCACAAAAAATCCCGTAATCAAACTACAAGGGAAGCTCCTTATTCACCTACACCCCGCAAACGCCCCAATGGCAAAAGGTCCTCAAAGAATATCGCGATTAAAATTACGGCGACAACACTGGGAGCCCTAATCGTTTTATTAGCCGGAGTGGGTATTTACTATAAGTCCATGCTCAATCTTATGCCCGATCCTGACACAATTTTTCAGGGTGAAGCGGATATGTCTGCTCAGGATATTTACGAGGGGATGACTGACGTCCCTGATGCATCAGCATCCTCTATAGAGCAGGATATGCAAAGAGAATTGGATGCCCTGCAGATGCTGGGAAATGAAACTGGCGACGAGATAGATAATGCGGGAATAGAAGACCCTGAACAAATGATTTCCAATAAAAAGATCCGACAAGTGGAGGGGGTAAAGAACTATTTAGTTATAGGTGTCGATTCTCGCTCAAATAATTTTCGAGGCAGATCAGATGCCATGATGATAGTCTCTGTGAACACAAACACGAAAAAGATAAATATGATGTCGCTCTTTAGGAGCACATCTGTCAATATCCCTAATCGCGGGCGAGACAGCCTCAATCACTCATATGCCTATGGCGGTGCAAAATTATTAAAGCAAACCATAGAGACAAACTTCCGCCTTCATATCGACGACTATGTCATCTTTAATTTCACTGCTTTCCGGAAGAGTATTGACGTCCTGGGTGGAATCAGGATCTGGCTTTCGTCCAGTGAAGCGAGAGTACTTGGTCTTTCCGGTGCTGGCACCTATAATCTCAATGGCAGTCAGGCTCTCAGCTACAGTCGTATCCGCTCCATCGACTCCGATTTCCAGCGCACAGGAAGACAAAGAAAAGTTGTTAATGCCGTAATGAATAAGCTGCAATCCAGCAGTATCAGTAAATTAAACTCTGTTATTAATGCTGTCCTGCCCAATGTCTCTACCAGCCTGAGTCACAGCCAAATTACAGGTCTTTTGCCCCAGGTGGCAAGCTACCTCAAATATGAACGACGGGAGCTTCTTATCCCCTCTAGCAACTGTCGCAGCCGTTACTATAATAAATACGGACACGAAATGTGGTCATATAAGGTAGAGAAGACAGTCGACGAGATAAATAACTTCTTATACAAATAGCTTACTTCTCAGCAACCGGATATTTACTGTTACTGTTCTTTCGTATGTCTTAGACAATAGGGTATAATGCTTTGTGTACGGGGCTTAGTTCTGATGCCTTAGTACTAATAGTGGATACAATTCCAAATATTATCTGGGAGTGAAAAAATGCTTGATCTGGTCTTAATACGAAACAATCCGGAGATTGTTGCAGAGAAACTGGCGCGCAGAGGATTCGAAATCGACTTTACAGATTTCCTGGCGGAGGACGAAAAGAGGAGGGCACTCATCTTTGAAAACGAGCAGTTAAAAGCAGAACGCAACAAAACTTCTGCCGAGATTCCTCAGCTTAAACGCCAAGGAAAAGATGCTGATGCTTTGATGATGCGCATGCGTGAGGTCGGAGACAAAATCAAAACTAATGACGAAGTCTTGATCAAAATGCAAAGTGAGCAGGATGACTTTCTAGCTTCCCTGCCCAATCTTCCCGCCGATGATGTCGTCTCCGGAGGCAAAGAAAGCAATCAGGTAGTATCTACTTATAAGGAAAAACCAATTTTTGATTTTGCTCCTAAGCACCACGTCGACTTAGTTACCGATCTAGGCATGATAGATTACCCTCGCGGCGCAAAACTTGGTGGTTCAGGATTCTGGATCTACCGGGGTGACGGTGCCCGTCTGGAGTGGGCTCTGCTAAACTACTTCGTAGCACAGCATCTGGCTGATGGCTATGAGATGATGCTGCTGCCCCACATTTTAAACTATAAATGCGGTTACACTGCCGGACAATTCCCCAAATTCAGTGAAGATGTCTTTCATCTGGAAACAAAATCCAATCCGGATAACAAGGAAACCAGTTTCTTGCTGCCGACTGCCGAGACTGCTCTTGTTAATCTGCATCGAGATGAGATATTGACAGAAGATGAGCTACCACTTAAATACTTCGGCTATACGCCTTGCTACCGTAAAGAAGCGGGCAGCCATGGAGCCAACGAAAGAGGAATGATCAGGGGACATCAGTTTAATAAGGTTGAAATATTCCAATATACTTTGCCTGGTCTGGCTAATTCTGCTTTGGCAGAATTAGTAAGCAAAGCTGAGCAGCTAGTCAAAGGACTGGATCTCCACTTCCGTACGTCAAAGCTGGCTGCTGAAGATTGCAGCGCCTCCATGCGCAAAACTTACGATATTGAAGTTTGGATCCCCTCGATGGATGATTATAAGGAGGTCAGCTCTGCTTCTGATGCTGGTGACTATCAGGCAAGACGAGGAAATATGCGTTATCGACGCAACGATACCGGCAAAACTGATTTTGTCCATACCTTAAACGCCTCCGGGCTTGCTACCAGCCGTTTAATACCGGCAATCGTAGAGCAGAATCAGAGAGCAGACGGCAGCGTTATTATCCCCGAAATATTACGCCCCTGGATGGATGGGCAGGAACTAATCAAGAAACCTTAGGAGAATCTCATGGCTGGACATTCAAAATGGAGCAATATCAAACGGCGCAAAGAAGCCGTCGATTCGAAGCGCGGCAAAATCTTTACAAAGTTGGGGCGTGAAATCGCTGTCGCGGTGAAGGCTGGAGGACCGAACCCGGAAACGAATTCCAGTCTCGCCGACGCTATAGCTCGTGCCAAAGCGAACAATATGTCCAATGACAGCATTCAACGCTCGATCAGTAAAGCTGATAAAAGTGGCGAAGGCGATGATTTTGAAGATGTTCTCTATGAGGGATACGGGCCCGGTGGCGTAGCCATAATGGTTAGAACTTTGACCGACAATCGTAATCGCACAGCCGGGGATGTTCGCCATATCTTTGATAAATATGGTGGTAATCTTGGCACCCATGGTTGTGTTGCCTTTCAGTTTGAGCGTAAAGGGAGCTTGATTTTAGACAGAGAAGTCTATGCTGACGAAGAACAGGTTTTCCTCGATGCCCTGGAATTGGGCGCTGAAGATATTGAAGCAACTGAAGAAATGTTCGAGATTATCACTGCACCGGAGGAATATCATAAGGTGCGGGAAGGGTTGACTGAAAGCGGGTACGAATTCTCTGATGTTTCACTTGCACCACAGCCACTCAACTGGGTTGACCTGAATGACGAGGAACAGATACAGCAGATGGAGAAGCTTATTGAGGCGATGGAGGATCATGATGATGTGCAGGATGTGTACCATAACTGGAATCAGGAAATATAACAGCTAGGTACCTCCCTCGAGATTAGAATTTACTGTAATGGGCATTGTAAACTGGCTAAAGAATAGGCTCGGCTTTAGATCCGAGTCAGAAATCGCTCTAGAAAAGAAAACTGAAACAGAGACTAAGACACGGGAACAACCTACACGTGATGAGCCTCTTTTCAATCCTTTTGGGCGCTTTGCCGAAGCAGTCAAAACTCAAGTCAGCGAACGTACCATTAAATATGAGGAAGCTACCCAAAATGATATCCGCGAGATACTGTCAAACATCGCGGTTATTGCTTTTGTCGGACCAAGCGGTACCGGCAAAAGCACCCGAGCCATTATTGTCGCTCGCCGTTATGACATACGCTATATAATCGATGATGGCCTGCTCATACACGGTTCCAATGTAATCGCAGGCTCATCTGCCAAGAGAGCGGGGACAAAGTTGGATTCTGTGAGACAAGCTCTCTTTATAGATCCCACACGAGCTGCAAATATGAGACGCGCTCTAGTTGAACATCGACCTGCCACGTTGATGATTCTAGGCACATCGGACGGCATGTTGGAGCGCATCTGCGACAACCTCTGGCTTAACAGGCCATCTCTGCATATCAATATTGAGGATGTTACTACTGAAGAAGAAAGAAACATCGCCAAGAACACCCGCCTAACTGAAGGCAAACACACCATCCCCGTCCCCAGCATGGAGATCAAACATGAGTTTTCAGGTTATTTTGCCGAACCCTTACAAAAGTTGAGACGTAAATTTGACCGTGGATCTTCACACATGCCGGGCGAAACAGATCAGGACCGAACTGTCGTGCGCCCCACTTTCTCAAGTCTGGGCAGCTACTCCATGTCGGATGAAGCAGCTGAACAGTTATTGACCTTAATAGCCAAACAGATTCCCGGGATTGAAAACATGGTGCGCTACAATGTGAAAAAAGAGCCATATGGCGTCATCATAGATTTAGACCTGGAGCTAAATTATGGCTATAACGCTCAAGAAGTACTGATAGAGGCTCAAGAAAAAATCAGCGAAACCTTCGAACAGCTTACTGCGATAAATGTGCTGGTGACTAATGTTCGAGCATTACGTGTCGCCAGGGTTAGAGGGTAATTAATCTCCGGCAAGCCAACCCGTCTGACTGACTGATTTTTGTTTGACCGCATGACCGCACCCTGAATCCCTCCAGACCGCCATCTGCCCACTTACTAGCTGCCTAGCCGCATGTCTGCTCTCTGAATGCCACCCTGACCGCTACCTTGACAGTCAACTGCACATTGACTAGCTGCCTGGCCGCCTTCACCCGCTACTCACGGGCTGTTATTAATGAAGGGGTCATTTGCTTTTTGTTCTTCACTCAAGGTGGCTAAACCGGAGTCGGATAAATCATATGTCTCATCTAAATAGCGAGGTTGCACCTTGAATTGAGTTTCGATCCAGGCTTTACCACGCGCGAAGAAATCACGGATCGAATTCTTAATCACAGTGCTCGTGCTATATTCATAGAAATCAGTCTCAAATCCGAAAAGATCGATACCCAGTCTCTCCGCAATATACAGCGCTCTGAGCAGGTGAAACCGTTGCGTAGTGACAACTCCCGTCTGGACGCCAAAAATCTCCCTGGCACGATAAACTGTCGCATAGGTATCTAGGCCGGCATTATCTAAGAATATCGACTCCGGCGGGATGCCTGCAGCCACTAGGTAGTTGCGCATTATCCAGGGCTCGTCAAGCTCTTTGACACTGCTGTCTCCTGATACGATGATACGATCAGACACCCCAGTTCCATAAAGGAGGACAGCACCATCCAATCTGTCTTTGAGCATTGGTGATGGTGTTCCATCAAGATAGACCTTACAGCCGGGCACAATAATAGCATCCAGTTCGGTTCTTAGTTGCTGTCTGCTTTTAATCCGTGCGCTGCCTGTATTCATAATGGTTAAATTGATCCAAACTAAAGCAGCCAGAAACAACACCGGTAAAATAATTAATAATATCAAGACTCTTTTCACTTAGTACGGCACCTTATCCCAATCTTGCAGCAGGTCTCTTCTCTTTGAGCTGTACATAAACATTGAAGCGCCTCAGTCACCTCGCCACAAATCCTATCTGTAATAAACGAAACGCCAGCAGCAAATATGTCGACTCCTGTCACAGTATTGTCAGATTATCATGTTACAATAAAGCCCTTGAGGAAGGAATAAATAATGACATTTCGTAGCAAGAAAATTTGTATCAGTATAAACCCCCGGAGGATTAGCTTGCGAGTACTGACGCTCTTAATGTCCTTGTGTTTATCCATCAGTGTTGTTGCATGCACCTCAGCAAACGGGCAGGAAGGTGTGGACATACCGGTTCAGAATGCAACTGATCCGCAGAATGATAACCTGTATAATCAGGAATCTCCGGAGCCCGAAGGAGCGCCTGTAATTACTGAACCAGAAGATCAAAAGAATAGAATTAACTTTGGTTTCACACCTGATCCGCAAAATACTCTTTCCATGCAATTGTTAGATAAGGATATTAATCTGGATCCCTTCTCTAACCAGGACGGCTTCCCGGTAGACACGGTAAGCGGCAGTAATCTGATATACGAAACTTTAATTAAATGGGATCCGGAGAAGCTGACCTATGTCCCCGGCCTTGCTGAACTGATTGACGTTTCTGAACAAACAATTGAAATTGAATTAAGAGAAGAAGCTCGCTGGCATGATGGCAGGCCGGTAACACTGGAACAAATTGAGATTTCCCTGTATTGGATGTCTAAGTATTACGCCTCTCTTTCTGCCGCTGAGGGGCTCATTATCGATGTAACAACGCAAACCGGGACAGACGATAGAGAAACTATCTCGTTTTCCCTGATCGATCAGGATAACTATCATTTGTCCATAGCTCTAGATCTATTGTGTCGGGCGCCGATTCTGCCTACAACTCTGTGGAGTGCCGGCAAGGATCCCTTAACTATCACTGCTGATGAACTGAGAGCTGAAGCGTTAAGACAGCCGATGGGTACGGGACAGTGGAAAGTGTTGTTGAATGATTCCTTCCAGTTGGTCTTGGAACGTCAGAAGGATGATGACGATAACAAACCCAGCTATCTGATGTTGCGTAAATATCAGGATGCGGCAACAAGAGAGCGTGCTATAGCCAACCAAGAGGTAGACTTACTGGTAGGAGCAAGCTCCGACATTCCGGATAGAATGGAATATTATCCGGGCAGGCCGGTTCTGGCAGGCATCAGGAGCAATACAAATAGAGACTTGCTCAATAATCCGCTAATTTTGAACCTCCTTCAGCTATCTTTGGATACGGCTCGTACCGGAAAATCCTTGGACGATAAGGCAGCAAGCACAATTTTTTGGCATTATTTCGGCAGCCCTACCTTGGTGAACGCTCTGCGTACCCGTTTGTCTAAGCCTGCCTATGCAGAGACATATTTTGACAACAAAGAAGACATCGCCAACGAATTGCAAGGTGATATTGGCGACGATGGTCTATTGTACTTGGACGGCAATCAAATACCTGCTCTTGAGCTAATATTGCCGGAGGGCGATGCTGCAGCGGAAAGTGCATGTCTGATTTTTTCTGATTTGGCTCGCGAACAAGGACTGGTCATAGAATTAGTCAAGCTGCCAATAGAGTCATATACACAGCGGCTTAACAACGATCTATATGATTTGGCTTATTATCAAGCAACAGATGAACACGAAACTCCCTTAAGTCTGGCAAAAAGCTTTCTGCGACAATGGGGAGTCGTCAATACAGATTTGGAGCCGGCAGGACAAGATATCGTTATCAAACTTGCCACAGCAATCACAGTAGAAGAATTCTCTCAAGCTGCAGAGGAAGCTTTTCGTTATTCTCTAACTCAAATGCGCTTTTTCCCTCTGGGGTTTCGCACCATAAATGACAATTTTCTTGCCTCTGACAACTGGACCAATTTTTCTCAATATTGGTCATCTCATCAGGACAACCGTGATATAACCGGCATCGGAGCAACCGCCGTTTTTGACAGCATCAAAGTAAAGAATTAGTTCTTTCACCTGTTCTTATATCAAATCTTTTGATCTGGCTTGATTTTTCGCTGCAAATCTGTCTTAATCTCGCTTATGTGTCTGAGATTACCTATTGAAGATGCGAACTATGATAATTTCAGCGAGAGGCAAATCTGCCTTTAGAATGATGATTGATGTTGCGGAGGATAGAGCTATCACATTACAACACTGTGTTTTATGAAAAGAGGAAACCACCATGACCATCCATCAAAAATATACCGATCTGATCGGAAACACTCCGATGTTAGAATTGTTGAACATAAAAAACTCCTATCATCTGTCTTCGAGACTGATAGCCAAGCTGGAAAACTTTAATCCCGCCGGGAGCATCAAAGACAGGGTCGCTAAAGCCATAATCGAGGATGCAGAGGAGAAGGGACTGCTAAAACCGTATTCAGTGATTATAGAGCCGACCAGCGGTAATACAGGGATTGGGCTTGCGGCGATCGCCGCGTCTAAGAAATACCGCCTTATCCTGACAATGCCGGAAACCATGAGCGTTGAACGACGCAATCTGTTAAAGGTGTACGGGGCGGAGCTTGTATTGACCGAAGGTGCACTTGGTATGAAGGGAGCTATTGCCAAGGCGGAAGAACTGGCAAAGGAAACTCCGAACAGCTTTACACCGGGGCAATTTGTTAATCCTGCAAATCCTGCCGTTCATAAATCGACTACTGGACCTGAAATATGGGATGGAACGGGTGGAAATATCGACATCCTGGTCTCAGGCGTCGGAACTGGAGGAACCATCACCGGTGCGGGTCAGTATTTGAAGTCTAAAAATCCAAACTTGAAAATCATCGCGGTGGAACCTGACGATTCCCCTGTGCTTTCGGAAGGAAAGAGCGGACCTCATGAGATTCAAGGTATCGGTGCCGGATTTGTACCCCATGTATTGGATACTTCAATCTATGACGAAATAATCCGGGTAAAAAATGAGGACGCCTTCCGGACAGGCAGGGATCTTGCCCATATGGAGGGGATTTTGGTAGGCATATCTTCAGGTGCGGCAACATGGGCGGCAATTCAAATCGGGAAACGCTCCGAAAACGCAGGAAAGGCAATCGTTATCATTCTCCCCGATAGCGGTGAAAGATATTTGTCAACACCAATGTTTACAGAATAACAATAAGCGGAGGAACGGTCATGGATCTTAAAAACATAATATCGCAAGCATCATCAAAACTACTTATGGGAGATGGCGGTAATCCCGCAGTCTATCCCAATACTGAAATAATTATCAATATAATAGATAAGTTAAAGATCGCTCTTTTCCCGGAGTATTGGGGCGGCATATCAGAATCGGAGTTGCCGCATGTGCAGCTTCAATCACTGCTTGCAGATATATATAGGGAATTGACAAGAGAAATTCGAACGGTTTTGCCTGAAAATGATGTCTCCCAAAAGCTGATTGAAGGACTTGCCGATATACAGCAGCTTTTATACAAGGATGCACAGGCAGGATTTGAAGGCGACCCCGCGGCACGGAGTGTTGATGAAGTCATATTGACATATCCCGGCTTTTTTGCCGTTTTCGTGTATCGAATCGCACATTTTCTATTCTTGGAAAATGTACCGTTCATACCGAGAATTATGAGCGAACATGCCCATAGTATCACGGGAATAGATATCCATCCGGGTGCAAAAATTGGAGAATATTTCTTTATCGATCACGGTACGGGTGTTGTTATCGGTGAAACATCGGTCATTGGCAATCGCGTCAAACTCTATCAAGGCGTTACACTTGGGGCATTATCCACCAGAAGCGGCCAAAAACTCGCCGGGAAAAAGCGTCATCCCACCATAGAAGACAATGTAATCATTTATTCCGGGGCTTCCATATTAGGTGGTGATACTGTGATAGGCGAAGGCGCTGTAATCGGTGGCAACGCCTTCATCGTAAAATCCATACCTGCGAAAATGATTGTAAGAATAATTAATCCCGAACTGCAATACAATGAGGATGGCCAAGTAAAAATCCATGAACTTACGCAACCCGGTGTCTGATTATATCAGGCGGAAGCGCCGCCCTCGACGCAGACATCCATCAACTAATCATGGTGTTCCCGCCGGGATTCGAACCCGGGGCCTTTCGCTTAGGAGTAGCCGAAAGAGCATAACATAGAGTATCGCAGAGTATCACAAAATATCATCAAATCCACATTAACACTATATTTTCGA
>DUPE01000113.1 GCA_012838475.1 Clostridiaceae bacterium | reverse complement strand
TGTGATTGCATATCTTGCAGACGCTTGACATCTTCTTCAGAGGCTGAGACGGAGTCTACTGTAACTGTAAAGATTTGAATTCCGCGTTTTCCCAGCCATTCTTCAGATAGCTCCTGATTCATCGCGTCTGCTATCTCTCTGGTGTGGAGAGGCAGCTCGTCATAACCGATGCCTTGAGCGGAGATCCTGGCCAGTGCAGGCTGCAGGGCGGTGAGGAACTCACCTCTTAATCTGTTGTCCAACTGATCTCTGGTGTATGCGCCGTCAACATTTCCTGCTACGAAAGAATAGAACAAAATCGGGTTGGCGATATAATAGCTGAAGATTCCATGTGTTCTAATCGGCATAACCATGGAGAGACCGATGTTCTTGTCTTCAATTTTGAAAGGGACAGGATTAGGTGTGCCGTATTTATTGTCGGGTATTTCTTTAGTATTTATGTAGTAAATGCGCAGATCCTTGGCGTGATGGCCGCCAAAGCCGAAACGCTTGATAGCGTTTTTGAAGGAGTTCTTAATGCTGTCTCCCAGACCTTCTTCGTTGTAGAAGAGCGAGGCTTCGGTGCTGCTGTCAAAGAGAAACTCTCCCGGTTCACCACTAAACTCAACGATTTTCCCTTGATCAGTGAGAATCATGAATTGTCCATCGGCTACAGTAATAATGGAGCCATTAGTTATAACTGATTCATCACCTTTGTTTTGTGAACGCTTTGATTCTGCGCGCACACCGCGAGTCATCAAGACATCTCCTCCAAGGGCGTCACTGGTATAGAAGTCGCGCCATTGGTCCTCTAGCACTCCACCGACAGTTTCCTTAAAAACTCTAATAAGTCCCATATTATCCTCCGTAATCTTGCGATTGTAAATTTCTTCGTGCCTTATAGATATGTGTATTTCCCATGATTATAGACACCTGCCGAATGAAGAGACTATGGTTTGCGGGCAAAGAATTAGGGTCTATCTTCGTCTTATGTCTCCCGGCCATAGATATAATGTCTATCTTCCTCCTTAAGCCTCTCGATCATAGATATAATGTCTATTCTTTTTCCTTAAGCAGATCGCGGATCTCTGTCAGCAACACGACGTCAGCAGCAGGCTCCTCAGCTTCTTCAGCTTCGCCCGGGGCTGATCTTGCTCTCATTTTTTTGACAGCCTTGACCAGCAGAAAGAGGAAAAAGGCAACCAGGATAAATGAGATTATTACTTGTATCAGGTTGCCGTATGTAATCGCCAGTTCGCCAGCGTCTCCTTCAGCGGCTCGCAATACGAATTTCATGTTGGAGAAGTCTAAGCCGCCCAAAATCAACCCGATCAGGGGAGTGAGTACATCCGCGACAAAACTGTCAACGATTGCCTTGAAGGCGAGTCCCATGACAAGCCCCACGGACATGTCGACTACATTGCCTTTGGCAACAAACTCTTTAAACTCTTTAATCATACGTGTCTCCTTTGAAAGCAAAAATTCAATCAGTTAGTCTTGTCTGTTACAGGTAGTTCTATCGAGTGCTCTTGTCTGCGACAGTCGGATTTAGCGAGTACTTTTGCCTGTAACAATCAGATCTAACGAATACTCTTTGTCTGCGACAGTCAATTCTAACGAGTACTCTTGCCTGCGACAGTCGGATCTAATAAATACTCTTGTCTGTAGCAGTCGGATCTAACGAGTACTTTTGCCTGCGACAGTCGGACCTGACGCATACAAACAAGTCATAGCCGCAAGATCTTTGCCGCAGACAGTTTCAGTCTTCTCTGGCAAAAACCTTGACCGAGTCAGGCAGGCTCTCAAGCTCAGCACTGATGGTGATGGTAATACGATTATCTACGTTCTTCGCCAGCTTTTGCAGCTCGCGGAAGAAATCTGCCAGATGATCAACATTATAGTCACCTGTGACCTTGTAGATGCTATCAATGTAGATATGTGAGATGTCATAGTCTTTGGCGTTAAGTCCGGCTAAGAAGGCGAGCAGACCATCATATCCGCGTACAGGATATTCTGTAATATCGATTAGCCGCACATGATACGGCACAACACTGTCCAGACGCTTGCCATACTCTATGAAGACGATATTTGCGCCCTCTTCCTTCAATTCCTCACTCATTTCTTCTAACAAACGGGGTGTTTTGCCGCTACCCTTAACGCCAACAATGGCATCAATCATAATACATATCCTCCCTTTTATATGCTGACCTGACTAACGATGTTTGAGTTTGCCTTACACTTTGATCAAGGAACAAACAATCGGTCATTCCTATTGCCAGAAACAAGGTATTTGTTATGACATTGATCCTGATGATGTCAAACTCTTAGTAATATTGTGATATCAATAATTGTATCTTATTAGATATAAAAAATGAAGCTGACGAGAGAATTTCGGTATGTTTGATGAAGTCGCTTAGACCTGAGTACATATGGCTGGATTGATAAAGCATATTGCGTTAGTTTTCTGATGATGTACTATGTCAGCCAGAAACAAATTGTCTTGCGGCTTCTCAATGAGGCTGTCCTGCGAATCTTTGCCACATTCTGATTGTGCGCTGTCTCTTGTAATGAGATATGATATTTGTTACAATATTCATGTTGTACTGGACTGTTGAGAGCGGGGACCCGCTCTCAATTTATGTAAGGAAGTAATTATGGCCAAAAGATCTAAAGAAGAGCAACGCATCTATGACCGCCTGCAAGATGTGGCCATATCCGCGGGACTGGAATTAATAGATGTAAAATACATTCGCGAAGGCGAGAAGTTGTTCTTGCGCGTTTTTGCTGACCGCAAGGGTGGCGTAACGATTGAGGAGTTAGCGAAAATGAGCGAACTGGCGGATGCTGTCGTCGATAACGAGATGAAGCTCAACCGTCACGACTATTTTGAGGTTTCCTCTCCGGGGTTGGATCGCCCATTAAGTGAGGACTCCGACTTTTTGCGTTATGCAGGTGAAGTTGTCAGCGTTAAATCATATGAGGCCGTGGCGGGCAAGAAGCTCTGGCAGGGCAAATTGATTAGCGGCGATGACGCTGAGGTGCAGATCGAGGTCGAAGGCGAGATAATGTCCTTCCCCCGTAAAGGCATCGCTGTGATTAAGAGAGAAGTAGTCTTTTAAAATAAACAATGAATATGAGATTTTCAGGTTTTTGATCTGGAATCCGATAATAAGCGCATATGATCGAGATATTAACAGCGCAAATATAGAATAATGCCGGACCGGTACTTCAGGATATTAACGTACGGATCACCGGTTCTGAGCAAAGGAGATAATATGAATCTTGAATTGATTGAAGCTTTAAGAATGCTTGAGAAGGAACGCGGCTTGGACGTGGAAGTGATTTTTGAGTCCATTGAAGAAGCATTGGTTTCTGCCTACAGGAGAGAGTTTGATATTAAATCTGCTGATAGACGAGAAGAGGATGAAGAAGAGAATTTAGATGACATTACAGCTTCTGTTGATCGCGAGACGGGAGAAATGCGTGTCTATCAGACGATGACGGTTGTCGAAGAAGTTACAGATCCTCATAGTGAATTATCTCTTGCAGATGCGAAAGCACTCTCCGATGAGTTGGATTTGGGAGATCAGCTGGTGCGCGAAGTAGACCCTGCTGATTTTGGCAGGCTGGCTGCCCAGACTGCCAAGAGTGTAATCAATCAACGCTTGGCTCAGGCCGAGAAAGAAAGAATCCAAAATGAGTTCTCCGGGCGCATTGGCGAGCTGTCGGCAGGCATAGTACAGCGAAAAGACCGCCGCGAGGTCACCGTAGACATCGGTAGGGCTGAGGCGGTATTGCCGAATAATGAGCAGTCTCGCCTTGACGGCTATAATTTCAACCAGAGGATGAAATTCTATATTATGAAGGTGGATGAGCGCCGCAACAGACCGGTTATAATCGTTTCGCGCAGTCACCCTAATCTGGTCAGAAGATTGTTTGAGCAGGAGATCCCGGAGATTTCTTCGGGTGTGGTAGAGATTGTGAATATCTCTCGCGAAGCCGGTTCCAGAACTAAGATAGCTGTAGCCAGCTCGGATCCAAATGTGGATTCAGTCGGCGCCTGCGTTGGACAGCGTGGCCTGAGAGTTCAGGCGATTATTGATGAGCTTAACGGTGAAAAGATTGATATTATCGAATGGGATCCGGATCCGGTGGTGCATATAAGCAATGCTTTGAGTCCTGCTAAGGTCATACGGGTTGAGACCGACGATGAAGACCAATCTGCGGTTGTCGTGGTCCCTGATCACCAGCTGTCGCTGGCTATTGGCAGAGAAGGGCAAAATGCCCGGTTGGCAGCCAGGCTTACAGGCTGGAAAATTGATATTAAGAGTGAAGCTCAGTATCGCGAGATGATCGAGACTGAGTTGATGAGCCGCTTTGACCAGGCACTGGCAGAGGACGAGGAAGAGCTGCAAAACGAGCTGATGGGCGCCTTCGACGCAAGTGACGAAGATATGAGCGGAGATTTCGACGATGAGGCCGATGTCGAAATGCCCGATGAAGATTTCAGCGAGGACCTGGACGAACAAGGTGCCAATGCTGAAGAATCTGATGAGGCCGATGTGGAAATGCTCGCTGAGGATTTCAGCGAGGAATTGGGCGGCGAAGGCGCTGATGCCGAAGAGCCGGATGAAGAGGACGCCGAGACCGATGGGCAAGCGGAGTAAACCTGTTAGAATGTGCCTTTGTTGCCGCCAAAGAGGTGGCAAGGATGAGTTGTTTCGCCTGATCAGATCGGAGGAAGGATTTTTGATCTGGGATCGTACGGGAAAGGCTCAAGCAAGAGGATATTATATATGTCGCAAGGCGGATTGCCTGCAAACGTTTGATCTAAGAAAGAAGGGTCAACTTAAATGGCTTCCCGGCACACTGGAGGAATTGATTTCCGCTCTAGTTGCAGATAATTAATGGAATAGGCATCATGATGGACAGTGGACAAAAACTTGCGAAGTTGAAAAGTTATATAGGTTTGGCGAGAAGAGCAAATAAATTAGCCTGCGGTCAGGATAGATCGCTTGAAGCCCTCCTCAGCCGCCAGGCAGTACTGTTGCTGATCAGTGAAGATTGCGGAGCGGCAGCGGCCCGCCAGCTTAAGGGAAAGGCGAAAACGGCCTCTGTTCCGGTCTTGATGGTAGGAACTAGAGAAGAAATCGGCCAAGCTGTCGGAATTCCTGCTTGCAGTGCGGTAGCAGTGATGGACGAAGGATTTGCACAATTGATTAAAAAGGTTTGTAATAGAGAGCAAGTGGAGGACTGATTCTATATATGGCAAAAAGAGAAGAAGCTAATTCAGGTCTGATGGCTGGATTTGTCTCTGAAGACGAGGCAAAGCGCCAACAGAAAGAGGCAGAGTTACTAGATGAGCAACAGGAATTGCCGGAAGAAAAACCGGAGCCTGCTGTTTTGCCTGTGCCTGAAAAAGAAGAAAAAAGGGTTGATCCTCAAGATGACAGTACCACCATTGAGATGAAAGGCATTTCCGGCAAGAGTATTCCATCTGTTATCAAGGTTATCAAGAAAACACCAAAAGTGAAAAAAGATAAGGAAGATCTGCCTGCTAAGGAAACAAAGGCGAAGAAAACAATAGAAGCTGAAGTGAAAGCTGCGCCGGCAGTCAAGGAAGCTGACAAGCCTGAGAAGGCTGCGCCTGCAACAAAGGCTGCTGCACCTGAAGCCACAGAGGCCAAAGTTCAGAAGGATAAGAAGACTGTCAAAAAGGCTGAAGAAGCGAAAGTTAAAGCGCCTTCTGCTGAAGAAAGACCTGAGCAAAAGGCCGTTGCCGCAGCTGAAGAAGCTGCTGCGGAAAGTGTCAAGGCTGTCCCTGAAGTAAAGCCAGCTGAGAAAACAACCGAAAAGATTGCCCCTGCCGCTAAGGACAAGGCGACAGCTGCTGAGGCTGCCGTCAAGACTGCAGCGCAAATAGCCAAAGCGCAGCAATCTGTGAAGGGTACTGAAGTGCAGGAGCGTATCGACAGAACAAAGAGGGACGTTGCCGCTGCCAGGGAAACTGATGGTGTTAGACGAGATACCGGTGTTAAACCTACTCAGGTTACGAAGACACCCTATCGTCCTCAAAGTGGCAGTTATGTAGGCCGGGGTGCGGATGCTCCGGCTGTAGACAGAAGAGGCGCTTCGGCAGCACGTCCACAAAGTGAACGGCGTTCGCGGGATGATCGCGGGCAAACAGGAAGGCAGAGCAAACCTTCAGGCCCCGGTCGCCAGCAACGAAGCTTTGACCGCAAGCCGGCCGCGAGTTTTGGTGATAAGGATCGTGATGAGGCTCCGCGCCAGACACGTTCACCAAAACAACCTGTAAAGCAGCAACAGACTTCGGCACCCGCTGCGGATAAAAAGTCAGCAACACGCAATCAATATGCACAAAGGAATAAGCAAGGCCGTCGCCATGAGCCGCGCAGGAATCAAGCACAGATTGACAGGGAAGAAATGCTTGCTTCACGCATGAGACAGCGGGCTCAACATCATCAGCCCAGCGTAGAGCAGCAAAAGCAGGCACAGATTCTCACTAATGTAAAATTGCCGGAAAGCCTGACTGTTAAAGAGCTGGCAGAGGCGCTAAAGAAAACTACCGCGGAAATAATAATGAAACTGATGGGCTATGGCGTTATGGCTACGGTCAATCAGGAGATTGATTATGACACAGCAGAGATTATCGCCAACGAGTTTGAGATTAAGGCTGAGAAACTGGTTGAAGTGACTGCCGAAGAGATCTTATTTGACGAAACACCGGATAGAGAGGAAGATCTGTTGCCTCGTCCGCCTGTAGTCGTCGTTATGGGTCACGTTGACCATGGCAAGACTTCTATTTTGGACTATATTCGTAAAGAATCGGTTGTTAGTGATGAAGCAGGCGGTATTACACAAAAAATAGGTGCCTATACCGTTGATGTCGATGGGCAGCAGATTACTTTTATTGACACACCCGGACACGAAGCGTTTACTACCATGCGTGCCCGCGGGGCGAAAGTCACGGATCTTGCTGTGCTGGTTGTTGCTGCCGATGACGGAGTAATGCCCCAGACCATTGAAGCTATTCATCACGCTCGCGCTGCCGGAACGGAAATACTTGTAGCAATTAACAAGATTGATAAACCTAATACCAATATTGATCGCGTCCTGAATGAGCTGGCACAACATGATCTGATCGGTCCTGAATGGGGCGGTTCTACTACGATAGTACAAGTGTCTGCCAAGACCGGCGAGAATATGGATGAACTGTTATCCATGATTTTGCTGACTACGGATGTCTTAGAGCTGAAAGCAAATCCTAACCGCCAGGCAAAAGGCACGGTTATCGAAGCAAAACTTGACCGTTCACGAGGACCTGTTGCTACTTTATTGGTCCAGCGAGGCACTCTTAATGTCGGCGACACTCTTGTTGTAGGCTCGCAGATTGGTCACATACGAGCTATGCAAAATGATAAGGGTCAGTCTATTGATTCTGCCGGTCCTTCGGTGCCGGTAGAGATAATGGGCTTGTCAGAGGTGCCTGAGGGCGGAGAGGTATTCTATGAAGTTGTCGACGAGCGCATGGCTCGTGCTTTAGTTGAGAGACGAAGAGAGCAGGAGCGTGAGACCTCTTTGCGTACTTCTTCTAAAATGTCTTTGGATAACCTCTTCTCACAGATTGGTACAGGAGTAGTCAAAGATCTTAATATTATTGTTAAGGCTGACCTCAAGGGTTCAGTAGAAGCTTTGACTTCGTCTTTGGAAAAACTGACTAATGAAGAGGTCCAAGTCAAGGTTATTCACGGGGCTGTCGGTGCCATTACAGAAACAGATATTCGCCTGGCTGAGGTTTCCGATGCCATTGTTATCGGTTTTAGTGTCAGACCTGCGGCAAACGTGCTGGAGATGGCTGCTGAGGCGGGCGTGGATATCCGGCTTTATCGCGTTATCTATCATGCGATCGAAGATATTGAGAAGGCCATGAAAGGCATGCTCGATCCTAAGTATAAGGAAGTTGTTCTCGGACATGCTGATGTTCGTGAAGTGTTTAAGATAAGTGGTGTTGGCGCTATTGCCGGTTGTTATGTTACTGACGGCAAGATTCTCAGAAACAGTGAGATTCGCGTCGTGCGCGATGGAATTGTTATTTTCGAAGGCAAGATTGAGTCGTTACGGCGCTTTAAAGATGATGTGAGAGAAGTCGCAGCCGGCTACGAATGCGGAATCGGTATTGAGCGTTTCAATGATATTAAGGAAGGCGATCAGTTTGAAAGTTTTGAGATGCAGGAGATTAAAAGAGATTAACATCTGCTTATCGATTGATAATTGAACCGAGTCTTCGGTCTGCACTTTATTCTTAAGCGTGTTATAGATAATATCCCAACTATCTGATAGTTGGAATTTGAACAAGAATTGGACTTCCGGTTCATCTTGATAGGAGAATTCTATGTCAAACAGAGAAGTTAGGGTTAGCTGGGAGGTCAAGAGGATCTTGTCCGAGTTGGTTAGAGATCTGAAAGATCCCCGCAAACCGACCATGCTTTCTATTACTGATGTAAAAGTAACAAGAGATTTTAGTCATGCCAATGTATATTTCAGTGTATATGGCAGTGTGGAAGAAAAGGAAAATGGGCGGCTTGTGCTTGAAAGCTCAAAGGGATTCTTACGCCGCGAACTGGGCAAGAGAATTCGTCTCAGGAAAGTTCCTGAGCTCCATATGCTGGCAGATGACTCCATAGAACGTGGATTTGTCATGGATGCCTTGATTGATGAAGTTATCTCAAATGATGAAATGAACAGGTTAAAACAGGGAGATGCTCCTGAAGCTGACAATAGTGATGATGACTTTGAAGTTTGATGGAACATGGGGAGTTTGAGAATGGACAAGAGTCTGGAGAAACGCCTTCATAACATCTTGAACGAAATACTGCCTCTTCGAAACACCGCTGATGAGGTCTTTATTTTCCCTCATGTTGGAGCCGATGGGGATGCGTTAGGCTCCGGGTTAAGTCTGGCAGCAGCGCTTAATACGTTAAATATCAAGGCTTTGGTCTTGGCAGACGAAGAACCCATAAGCAGTCTTGAGTTTTTACCCAGACAGGATCTTTTAAGAGTTTTTGCGCCCGATGAACTCGAACATTACATTAAGAGAATCAATATCGCCATAGCGGTCGACTGTCATCAATCAGAGCGGATGGAAATGCGTGGCGAACTTTTTGAGAGAGCTCCGATCAAGATTATTATGGATCATCATGTGCATGACGGTGATTTGGGCGAACTGGCCCTGATGAATACTGAGGCGTCATCGACTTCCGAATTAGTTTTTGATTTTATCGAGGCGTTGGAGAGGGAGACTGGTGAGGAGCTGTTTAATCAAGATCTTGCTACTTTAATAGTGACCGGGTTGGTGACGGATACAGGGCGATTCAGTTTCCCCACCACTACGGCGCGCGCCTTTGAGCAGATGGCCTGTCTTAAGCACTTTAAACCGGACACTACGAGAATATACTATGAGCTCTATGAGCGGATCACTCTGCCACAAGCTCTCGTGCGCGGCGAGGTTTTGAGCAGAATTAAGTGTAGTTCTGAGCAAGGAGTGATAGTTTCTTCTGTTTCCAGGGAGATATTGCGTAAAGCCGGTGCAGTAGATGGTGACCTTGAGACTCTGCCTTCTGAGATGCGTATGGTAGAGGGAGTAAAAGTGGCTTTTCTTCTGCGGGAGACCGCAGTGCCGGGTGAAGTAAGAGTTAATATTAGATCAAATGATTGTTTTGATTCCGCGGCCTTCGCTCTCCGGTATAACGGCGGCGGGCACGTCCGGGCTGCGGGGATGACTTTGTATAATACCAGCCTTGAAGCGGCAGAAGAACTGATTCTTAGTGAAGCCGCTAAGACCCTTGAACAATGCCCTGACAAGGTGTCCGGTGAAAAATCTGACAATTGATAACGGAATATTGTTAATCAACAAACCGAAGGACATTTCCTCCTTTGGTGTAGTTTCGCGTGTCCGGAAAATGCTCGGCATGAGAAAGGTTGGACACTTAGGTACACTGGATCCTTTCGCTGTTGGGCTATTGCCCGTAGTTTTCGGGCGGGGCACTCGTCTGACACAATATTTGATCGACCATGATAAAACCTATCGGGTTCAGGTTACTCTGGGGATTGCTACTGAGACCATGGATAGGGACGGCGCTGTTATTGCCGAATCAATTCTATCAGATAAGCGCCTTCGACAATTGCTTGCAAATGACTGCCGTATAATCCGGAGCGCTGTCGATTCGCTTGTTGGCGTGCAGGAGCAAAAACCTCCCATGTATTCAGCGGTTAAGATCGAG
>DUPE01000087.1 GCA_012838475.1 Clostridiaceae bacterium | reverse complement strand
GCGGTATCAGTATCTATAAGTACAAGGCTTTGGCGTTTGTGGTTAGTGGTGCCACGCTCGGTATTGCTACATGTTTGGCACTTTCAAGGAGTCTTGCGGTCACTGGGAATACTGGTATGAACCTTGAAATTGACGTACTTCTTGCATTGAGCCTCGGTGGGATATCCATGGTTGGTGGATCTGCTACAAGGATACGTTCTGCCATCATAGGCGTATTAACCTACTATATTCTGAACAACGGTATGTTGCTTTGGGGTATGAACCCTGATTATGTGGATATCGTAAAGGCTGTGTTCTTCTTGACAACGGTTTCAATCTCCATTGAACGCTCTGAGTATGACCTTATTGCCTGAGTGGAGATAAAGGACAAAAAAACTATATTGAAAAGCTTTAGGAGGAAAACAAAATGAAAAAAGTTCTGGCAGTTTTACTGGTTGTTGTGTTGTTGTTCGTGTTTGCGGCATGTTCTTCAACGTCTACAACCCCATCGCAAGGAAGTGAAAGTCAGCAGACTGATGGCGACAAGGTAAAGCATATAATCGGAATGATTTGGTACGGCAATACAGATCCCATGGGTGGCACATTCTATGCTTGGGCAAACCATGCGGCAGAGATTGCAGATGTTGAACTCGTATGGCACTTTGGGGACTTTACTACCGAGGCGCAACTTGCTGCGTGTGAACAAATGATTAGTGCTGGTTGCGAAGGAATTTACTTTATTCCTATGGACACCGCAGCAAATCTTCAGTTGGGTAATGCTTGTAAGAATGCGGGAGTCTATTGGGCTATCTCTAATCGAGACATCCTTGATCAAGATATCAAGGCAGCTTGCTATGCAAACCCCTATATGGTTACCCATATTTGGGATGACAGTTATGATTTGGCAAAGGGTATGGTTAAGATTCTTGCCGATCAGGGAATTACGAAAGTTTGTATGATTTCTGGAGACCCGAAAGATGCCATGATGGTTGATAGAAATAATGGTTATCGGGATGGGTGCGAAGATCATGGTATTGAGATTCTTGGTACTTTCCAAAGCGAAATAGACGCGAAGGTCATCTCAGATGGTGTTTCGAATTTTTTGACTCTCTATCCTGACATGCAGGCTATTCTTGCTGTTAACGGAACTGGAGGCGTTGGCGAAGCTATTATTTCCACTTTAGAAGGTTCTGGCAAAGATGTAGGATCTGTTAAGGTTGCAACATTTGATACTTTTGCTGGAAATAAAGAGGCGTTCGAGAAAGGATGGCTCTCCGCAAATTGTGGTGGATACACTTCCGAGTGTCTCGTTGCTTTCCTTGCACTTGTTAACAGAGTCAAGGGTAACATCAAAACTGACGGACCGTTCAAACTCCACCTTTCTCCGATTATCATTACTAGCTCGGAAGAAATGGACATCTTCGCTAAGTATGTCGACAACCCTGATGTTCAGCTTTACAGCGATGAAGACATTCGTGGCATGTTGCAGCCTACTTGCGATGAAGCATACTACCAGAATATACTCGACAACTGGACAATGGATTTTGTTAGGCAAGCGGTTGGCGAATAAGGTGAGTTCGTATCTTGTGCACACCCGCAGAGTTTCAGATTTCATTATCGTAGTAGAGGTCTAGGCTATGAAGATGGTTTTAAAGTATTTCAAAGCATACGCAATTGCGGTTGCCGCCCCGGTCATACTTATGCTGGTTCTACTCTTGGTTTCTCCAGAGACTAGAAGTTGGAAGGCGGTTGGGAATGTTGTGTTGCAATCTCTAGCACCAGCAGTGCTGGGTTGGGGAGTCTTGTTCAATATGATAATTGGGAATTGGGACTTCTCGGTTGGTGCAAGAGTGGTACTTACCAGTATCGTTGCGGGGAACCTTGCTATGATGATTTCTAACCACTTGAACCTAGGCGTTCTGGGATTTGTAGTTTTATTATTGTTATTTGCAACATTAGTCGGAGTGATTCTGGGTATCGTTGTTGGAGTCGCTTATTATTTTCTACAGATTCCAACGCTAATTGTATCAGTTGGTTTAATGTTGATTATGGAGAGCATCACGAGAATCATTTTTGGTGGTGCAGGCATTCATATCAGCATTGGCTATATGGTGCTTGGGAACTTTCCCACCAATCTAATTCTCTTTGTTTGTTTCTTCATCATTGCTTCGGTTCTGTACTACAAGAGGAAAGTTGGATACAGTGTTAGGGCGGTTGGAAGCAATCCAGTTGTTGCTAAGACAAATGGAATCAATCCGAAGTTTATGAAAGCAAAGGCTCTTGCAATATCGGGGATTTTCGCGGGATTCTACTCGTTGATGAGCCTCAGCGCAACAGGAGTACAATCTGCTGTACAAGGAACAATGGGCAGTGCGGCGGCAGTGTTTGATGCCATGATGTGCGTTTTGATTGGTATGTCGATCGCAGGTAAGGGTAACATTATGTTCGGTGTTTTCGCTGGCGCAATCGTTGCTCAGATACTCAAGATGGGAATGATGGCAATTGGATTACCCACAACTTTCAATAAGGTTGTTATCGGTGTATTCGTTGTTATTTTTATGGTCGGTTCATCGCGATCAGATATCATTTCAAGTATCACTTCCAAGTTCCATCGAAAGAAGGTTGAGACAATTGTTTAGCGAAATCGGTCATCTATGTTTTGACATGCGGGCTCGGCTGTTGCTTGGTTGGTGGTCGCCTGAACTCGATTCAGGCGACCATTTTTAGAATAATCGTGGATTGCGTATGTTATCGTAAAACGAACATGAATTATGAACTAAGGTGGGATGCTGTCTACTAATAGACCTGACACGTCACAAATTTCAGATTGAAAAGGTCAGTTTGACCGACTTTAAATGAGTGGTGTCGCAACGCAAGAGGTCACTTCAAATCATTGACACTCTGCACGACAGATTCAACATCTACAATTATTCATATGCAAAAAACGGCAACGGAGAAGAGCAACTTGAATGTTGCGTACAAGGTTAGACAAAGATGTTTGGTTGCGTCACTCGTCTTAGAAAACCATAACTCGAAGGTTCCTAGTTGGTTGTATGCAGCATCTTTCTCAATCTAATTCTATGAAAAAATCGCACTAGCTCTTTGCATTGAGTCAGAGGGAGAATTCAATACATTTGCCCTCCACTATTCGCAAAATATTATTATATTTGGCACCTGTTTCTATTGCGAAAATCATCAAGTGTGTAGGATTCATATGAATGCATTATCGCTGAAATCTCGTCTGCATTGAAAACTTCATGAAGGGGCATGGCGCCAACGAGACAGTTGTAAACCGTTTCTACGGAATCCGCAAAATCATTTCTTGCCCATTTCTGTAGTGTTTCCTTCCAAGCCATATAGGTCATCGAAGACCCCTCCATTCCAGTGTTCTCACTAGAAACGCGACGTAGACTCCGCATGCATGCACTGCAAGCATCTCTATCTTTCAAAATTTTACTGTAAAACAACGTGTTGTTTTTAATGGTATTAAGAATGCACATTGCAATAGCGCGCCATTCTGCATTATGTCCATAGATTCTGGTAAACAGCATCATATCGTCAAAGCAAATACACTCAACAAGATTATACTTATCGGAAAAGTGTCTATAGAAGGTCATATGGGACACGTCAGCTTCATCGACTATGTCCTTCACTTTAATACAAGAAAACGGTTTCCTTGAGAGAATATCAAGAAAAGCGGCTTCAATTCGCTTTTTCGTTGAAGAAATTGCCAACTCATCCCACCCCCCACTAAATATGCATATATGCAAGAGTGAAAGTAATCAATTCTTCGAAGAACAAACCAATCCTTATTAATTATAATAAAACATTTCTTAAAAAAAATCAAATATTTTTATCGAACGTTTTATACATTCTACCCGTGAGTGAAGGTAACTAGTAAGCTTTGTGAGGAGCTTTCATGATTTTTCATAACTTAAGATTTTGCCATAATATGACCGTTTATGCGGAGTTTTACAGTTACCTGAACAGCGGGAATGACAGCGCGTATATTGTGATTATAATACGCAGCAATGCGTACTGTTATAAACTCGGAAAATCTCGTAGGTGAACGGAATTGGCGATCTATTAATTTGCCGAATCAAACTATCGCGACTGATCACACTGTACGCATCTGTTGCTGAGCTTTCGTACAATCGGGCTACTCTGTCCATTAATTTCGTTCTGCTAAGAAGATATTTAATAATTCTTACTCATTTTGCAGTTATATTTTGTGCACATATTATCGTAAATATACTCTGTCATCCAAATAGTAACTCGAAACAAAGTATAGCTTGCTGCATAATAATATTAAGCTTGTCTTCTACATATTGGGAAAATGCTAAGTATCCGAGTATATACGAGAGGAGGTAACGTAATGAAATACATCTATACTTGTTTCAAATGTGGGTTTCCCATGGCTCTCGAAGAAGAAGATTGCCCTGAATTCTGTCCTTCTTGCTCCGCTCCAAATTCAAAATTTTTGCGAGAGCCTTGGTGTGGTAGTATCGAAAAAAGGCGAATACATGTTGACCCTATGGGTCCTGATCCGAACTGGTCAAAGTATGACATTTCGTATCACCACCCAAAGCGTTTTCCAACCGGCACGCGTCACGGGCGGGTTCGTCGTTTTGTTACGTACTACAATGATCTTCAAAGGACACGTGAGTTTTATGAAAAAGCGTTTGGATGGGATATTGTTCCAATCGAGTGTGACCAAGAAAAGAAACGTCCGACATTCCTTTGCGCTACAGGGCCGGGATTCCCTAATTGGGAACCGCGCTTTGGGTCAACAGGTTATGGTTATCTGAAGCCTGAAGAGACCGATGTCACTGGCAGAAGACCGCGCTTTATCGTGGAGGTTGATAATGTAGATGAAATCATGAATGAGGTTTCCACGCATGGTGGCGAGGTATTACGTAATAAGTACGAGGAAGATGGCAAGGTTTATGCGATACTCGCAGATACCGAGGGGAATCCCTTCTATGTGTGGCAAACACCTTTGGATGTAACGTTTGAAGAGCCTGAATCTCAAACTTATTACAAGTGGGATCGTTCAAACCCTTGGAAATATGATCGTTTGTACAAATCCAGTTTTGATCCGAAGTCAAAGTATCCGTATCGAGCTCCAAAAAAGTTCACTCGTAAATCACTTCACGGACGGCCGAGATTTGGATCTATTCACTACCATGCGGGGAATTTTAAAGTATTTCAGAGATTCTGGATTGATTTGTTCGGATGGGATTTTTTTGAACTCCCCGAGGCTGTAGGTGGCAAAAGGGCGGGTGATCTAAATCCTAGTTGCCTTATTGCAACAGGACCTAGTTATGAAACCTGGGAAGGTTGCGTGCCTGGACACATGAACATGGGGTGTCATGCTTGCGAGAACGAAATATTACCAGATGTTGGCTTCGGGATGGAAATCCATATGGATGTCCCGATTTCTATGACTGCAGCCGAGGTGGAGAATTTCTTTGGAAAGGTTGGGGATGATGTTCCCATGTTTGATAACGTCAATTGGTTTGCAACATTTACAGCGTGGGATCCAAGCGGCAACAAACTCATGTTATCCAAATGCCCCGATTCGCGCACATGGGATGAGGCGGAAGCTGGTTGGGACACATGGGATCCAAATCTTCAAAAAAACGGCATTTGAGTCTGCGTCTAGGCATATTCATATAACACGATCTGCATTGTTGATTTTGAGGCATCGTAGCTGGTAATATTGTTAAAAAATTCGCATTATCTCCCTTACATGTTACATAATGCCCAAGAATTATTGTTTTGCGGCAAAACGATCTTTTTATAACTTGAGCTACTATTCATAAACCAGTATCTTTTTTGTGTGAGAGCGGCTTTTCACATAAATAATCAATTCGTAGAAAGGAAAATTCACCATGAGAAAAATCTACACTTGTTTTACCTGTGGCAGTGCTTATGATTTGGAAGAAGAAGTTGCCCCCAGTGTCTGCCCGTATTGTGGAAAAGATGTCATTTTTGAAGAGCCCTTTGTGACTAGCTTTGAAGATCGTCGCATCCATGTAGATCCTGTTCTGCCTGACCCTAATTGGGATAGGTACGATGTTTCTTTCCACCATCCAAAGGCATTTCCTCCACATACTCGACATGGGCGAGTGCGTAGAGCAGTTTTATCCTATACGGACGCTTC
>DUPE01000209.1 GCA_012838475.1 Clostridiaceae bacterium | reverse complement strand
TTCGTCTATTTCCGTATTAACCTGAATATCCAGACCTTCTCGTCTCAATTCCTCTAATTCATCAAATACGTCTTCGTAATATTCTCCAACAAAGTTTGGCAAAATCAACTCATTACTTGGCTCTTCAGTCGGGGTGTCAAAACGCTGAATCAGCCAGATCACCAGTACAGCGACCAAGACCAGTGCAACAGCCACAATGGCAAAAACTACAGCAGTATCACGATAACGCGAGGTTCTTCTCTTATTGTAGGTATGTTCAATTTCACGCAGCTTATTATAATTTGCCTGCTGTTTTTGTAAGCCTATGGCTGATGTCGAGCCATCCCAAGCCTCTGCAGACTGAGGTATTATACCGTAGGCACCGTCAGGATCAATCATAAACGCGTCAAGTTCATCAACAAACTCGCGTGCTGATTGATAACGGCCATCCGGATTCTTTTGCATGGCCTTATTGATTATGTCATCAAGAGCGGAAGGCAGATTGCGCACATGTGTGGATGGCGGCTCCGGAGTTTCCTGCAGATGCTTTATGGCCACTGCGACAGAAGATTCGCCATCGAATGGCAGCTGACCGGACAACATCTCGTAAAAGACAACGCCTAAAGAATATAGATCGGAACGAGTTGTGATTGCTCCTCCTCTGGCTTGCTCCGGCGAGAAATAATGAACTGATCCGATAACCATCCCTCCGGTCAGAGTAATAGTGTTGGCATCAGAAGTGCGAGCAATTCCAAAGTCAGTTACTTTGGCTACCATATCCGGAGTTATGAGGATATTTTGCGGTTTTATATCACGATGGATAATCCCCCGTTGATGCGCATGCTCCAAAGCAAGACCAATTTGAATCATCAAGGGAGTTGCCAGTCTATAATCTAAATAACCATTATCCTGTATCAGTTCCTTAAGGGTACGGCCTTCAACATATTCTTGTACGATATATCTTGTACGCCCGTCTTGACCATAGTCCAGAACGCGAACGATATTTGGGTTGTCAAGGCTGGCTGCCGCTCGGGCCTCAGTTGCAAAGCGTTTGATAAACTCCGGATCATCCGTTAATTCGTCCCGCATCAGCTTCAAGGCAACATTTGTTCCCAGTTCCAAATCTTGAGCGAGATAAACAGAAGCCATCCCTCCCTGCCCGAGACTGCGGATTATACTGTAACGTCCGCCAATAATAGTGCCTGAGGTGAGCTGATAATTACTCTCTCTCATCAGAAGAGCCTCCATTACTTATGAAAGCGACAATCACTGTGACATCATCCTGCCCGCCAGAAGACAGAGCTATATCCACAAATTTCTCCGCTGCTTCCTTAGCGCTGTCAGAATTTTGTAATATCCAGCTAATATCTTCGTCGGGAACAAAGCCGTGAAGGCCATCACTGCAAAGCAGATAACGGTCTTTCTCGCTTACTGCCATCGATCCAATCCCCGGTTTAACAAAATCCGGTGATCCCAGGGCTTGTGTCAGAATATGTCTTTGAGGATGATATCTGGCATCCTGAGCATCAATCTCGCCCAGATCAATCATCTCCTGTACCAGAGTCTGGTCTTTAGTCATCTGCTCCAACTCATGGCCGCGCAGTCGATAGCATCGGCTGTCACCAATCTGGCAGAGGTAGAGCAGATCAGGATAGAAAACTGCGCAGGTCATAGTCGTACCCATGCCTGTATTAGTTTCCTTTTCCAGCGATCGCTTATAAATATCTGTATTTATTACTTGGGTGGTATCGTTTAGAATTTTCTCAATCTCATCCTGGATGTCCTTAGCAGGCAGCTGTGGATAGAGGTGATCCCGAACTCCATCTACCGCGGTTTTGCTAGCCAATTCACCGTTAAGGTGGCCGCCCATGCCGTCTGCAACTACAAACACGACTGGAAAAGCGTTATTCTTGCTGATGATGGCAAAATTATCCTCATTGCCCTGTCTGGAAGGACCTTTGCGGCTCATAGCCGCATAATGCAGATCTTCAAGCATCCTCGTGACTTCTCCTTAACTGTCCGCAGGCAGCGGCGATATCTGTCCCTAATTCCCGCCTGCGGGTAACGTTGATCCCATGATGCTCCAAGACTTGCATGAATCTTTGAATTGTCGTCTCGGAAGAAGGTCGAAACTGAAATCCGGGCACCTCGTTAGCGGGTATAATATTCACGTGACAGTTTCTACCTCTCAAAGCTGTCGCCAGCTCCAGCGCATGCTTTTCCTGATCATTTATTCCTGCCAGTAGGGCGTATTCGTACGTTATTCGCCTCTTACTTTCTCTCCTATAATACTCACCGGCCTCGATCAAGTCTGAAAATTGATATTTTTCTGCTATCGGCATCAACTCTTCACGGATCTCCTGATTGGGAGCATGTAGAGAGATTGATAGCGTAATATATAAACATTCGTTTACGAATTTTATCATTTTATCTATAATGCCGCAAGTTGATAAAGTGACACGCCTGAGGCTGATATTAAGCCCCTTGGGATCATTCAAGCGTCTAAGGAATTCCACCAGATTTGAATAATTATCAAAAGGTTCACCGATCCCCATGATAGTGACGCGCTTAACCTTACCCTGATTAATCCGATTAATGAGAGCAACCTGTGCCAACATCTCACCTACACTGAGATTACGCTCGAAACTCAATGCTGATGACGCACAAAAAGTGCAGCGCATACGACAGCCCACCTGAGTGGATATACAGACGGAATAACCGTATCTATAGCGCATTAGTACAGCTTCAACAATATTACCGTCGTTTAATCCGAGTACATATTTCTTTGTGCCGTCCTGTGTCGAAGCAATTTCTTTGCTGACCTTTAATGGGATGGGCTCAAACCCCTGAGCCAGTAGGAGACGGGTATCCTTGCTGATATCAGACATTTCCTCAAAGTCAATTAGTCCCTTTTTCTGCCAGGCAAATATCTGATCTGCTCTGTAGCCCTCGAGCCCTTGATCAGCACACCAGGTTTTAATGTCGTTTAGG
>DUPE01000111.1 GCA_012838475.1 Clostridiaceae bacterium | reverse complement strand
GATCCCTACATCTTCCTGAAAAAGAGCAGCAAACCTACCCCAATTCCGAGGAAGATCAGGCTGCTTTTCCAGGTCTCTTTGCCCTCCACATGCGAGTTGAGATAGGGGCAGCAGGGGAGGTAGCGGATTGAGATGGTGGATTCCGCAGTGGGCTTCAGGAATACCGGCGAGGCGACTCGTTGTCCCGTGCCGTGGTATGTTTTTCCCTCCACCGTGAACTTGTAGCCAAAAAGATAGGTGTATCGATTCGGAATCACCTCATTTCTTTCGCCATATTCCTGGCGGTAGCTGGTAAGGGTGGCCTGTTTCTCTTCACCAAACAACAGGAGCGTGCCCAAAAAAGCGGCATAGAGCACGAACAGCATGGAGACACAGAATATCAGCCACTTCCCGAAACTATTCCCCCGTTTGCGTTTGCCCACATTAGAAACTGTTTTTCATCTTTTATCTCAACGAAAAGGCACAACTGTAAGCATTGCAAAAGTAGCCAATATTTTATGGTAAAAAAACGTAAAAGGTGAAAAATTATACTATTTTTGTGGAGGATGTTGCCTATAGTCTAACAAAGTTGTGAACCGGGAACTTTACACATGTCTGTCTCAAAGAGACCGATGTAAACAAATAGATTAATCGTATGAGAAACATGAAGTTGCACACAGCATTCATCCTGCTATTCCTGCTTTTCCCGATCATTGTTTTTGCCCAGAGCAATCCCATGGACGTGGCCGCGCAGACCGGTTCGCTGACATGGAACCGGTTGCCTTCAGATGCCGAGCTTGATGTTGCCGTCGCGCAGTTAAAAAATCAACTGGGCGGCGACATCTCGGTGAACGGCAATGTGGTGGATGAGCGCAGTTTTGAAGTCTCGCAGATCGTGAAGTTACACAACAAGGAGCTGGCGGGGAAAAGAGAACCAGGCTCCATCTCTTCTGCACGCATCTTTTCTGCCATCTACGGGACCTACCGCACAACCATAAACTCCTATTCGCTGGTGCAGAACATTCAGGAGGATAAGTTTTACTTCATTGGCACCTATATGGGGAGTTACCGGCCGGAATCGCTGGAGGAGGCTTACAACAACAGCATCAACGAGATTGCAAGTTCACAATTCACCGCACCGGGTTTTGCGCCACCGCTCGACGGTGCTGATGAAGAGGGAGCGACTGAATTTGGCGGCGACAGCTCCGCTGCAGGTGAAGAGTTTCCCTGGGAGGTAGTGGTCGGTCTGCTGGGTACGGGAGGGGTCGCCGGTGGATTGGCTGCGCTGGCACGTAAGCTGTTCCGGAAAAAACCGGGACGGAAACAAAACGTTCAGCCGAAAAAGGGAACCACAAAGAAAGAGGAGAAAAAGGAGGAAGAGGAGGAGCAGGTGAAATACATCCTGAACCTCAACAAGGAGCAATTCAAGCTTGCACCCGGGCAGCCCGAAATGCTGGAGGTGGTTGTCTACAAGGTCACGCCGAAGAGCCAGCGCAAGTATCCGGCACAGATAGAGCTCGTCAATCCCGAGAAGGCATTGAAGATCACTC
>DUPE01000029.1 GCA_012838475.1 Clostridiaceae bacterium | reverse complement strand
TTTACGCGCAAGTTGTACGATTCTTGCACTTGCTACTAATTGATGGTGTAAGGCTTGGTATCTCTCCTGTTCTGTATGTTTAATGCCATCAAGGGGACCTTCATAGTCCATAATCATACCAGTTGAAATAATGTCACCTATGGGCAATTGTCCCGCATTAATCTCGTTAAAAGTAATCCAGAGTTTTACTTTTTTTTCATAGCGCTCAAAAACCGTTTCTACATAGCGCATGAAATGGTCGATCGTATCTCTCGAAAGCCAACCATTCTTCTGCACTCCAAGGGCAAGCGGCATTTCGAAATGTGAAAGCGTCACAAGAGGCTCAATGCCGTGTTTAATACACTCATCAAACACTTTGTCATAAAATGCTAGACCTTTTTCATTGGGTATTTCTTCCATACCCGTAGGAAAAATTCGAGACCAATTGATTGACATCCGAAAACATTTATAGCCCATCTCAGCAAGTAATGCGATATCTTCCTTAAAGTGATGGAAAAAATCGATTGCCTCATGGCTTGGGTAATAGAAATCCGGCTTGACTGTCTGAGTAAACAATCTAGTGCGATCGCGCGTGCCACTAGTGCACATATCTGGAATTGAAGGTCCCTTGCCTTCAACATCCCACGCGCCTTCTAATTGATTTGCAGCGGTTGCACCACCCCATAAAAAGTCTGTTCTGAGCATATTGCAAGTAAATCCTTTCAAAAATACACCTAGTCGTTATAATCAGTTTCTTTCGCTTAGCATCTGCCCGTTACCCATTTTTCAACATGTGCATAAAAATCACGATTACATCCCGTACTGCTGAATATAGTTATACATCGCACCTAGTATGTTGCACTCATCGAGGTAGCGGCTACGCACAACAACCGCTTTCATTTCATCTGTAATCATCGTTGCCTTGCAGAGCGCATCTATTTCCTCGCGAAGATCATCGATTAATCGCTCCGCACAACTTAAACCACCTCCAATGACAATAAGTTCAGGTGCAAGTGTAATCTGAATGTTCTCGCACATCATAGCCAAAGAATGAAGAAATCTTTGATAAATTATCAGTGCTTCATGGTCTCCCTCTTCGATCCATTTGAAAATTTGTCTGCCGTCTGCCTTGATTTTTTTCGGTTCTTCGTTGAACTTGGGAAACTTGTCCCCTACCATTGTGTTGAGTAATGACATCATTGGGGCAGCGTCTTGGATTGTTAGGTCAAGGTTCTTCTGTTTGCAAATCTGATAGGTAAGCCCCATAGTTCCTACACTCATCCAACTCGCATCAAACGCATTGTAATCTCGTCCAGTTAGAAAAAAGGAGAATTCACCAGCAGTGGTGTTCTTTCCGTGCAACACCTTCCCATCAATAATTACACCACCGCCAATGCCCGATCCCAATACCAAAACTACGCCGCTCTTTACCCCAGAGAGGCTTCCGTTCCAAGCTTCAGCCAAAGCAGCACACTTTCCATCATTCTCAACTGAAACATTACAAGCACAACGCGCTTTCACTAGTTCAATTACATTCTTTCCAGCCAAGATGTCCGAATATACTCCAGATCCAAAATGCTCACCCGAAATAGGATTAATAAACCCAGGAAGACTAAGCGCAATACCATCTATTTGGTTTTGATACTGGTTGTATAGGTTAGAAACCGATTCAAGAAATGCTTCTGTCGATTCTAATGCCGCAGGACCGCTTCCAGTAATCTCCATCTCCGCACGCTCATTAACAATTGCATACTTTACAGAACTTCCACCATAGTCAAGAGCCAAACATCTCATCACAGTAGTCCCTCCCTGTCGAATGAAGATCTACCCTCTTTCAAATGCATGAAATTATTGCGTTTAATTTAAATTATAATTGAGCGCACCAATTGGCAAGTTAGAGGCTTGTCATGATGAACATGTATGTGTTACGAATTGGTCATTTTGTAACAATAGCTGATATAGAAATGAACCAATAAAGGCTTCCTCGCTAGCGAAAAAGGTTTATTCTTCATAAACAATAGGGTGAAAAAAGAGAAGCATGATACTCTAAATCATTTGAATTGAATAAGCGATAAGTATTTGTTTGATAAATATATTCATGCTTCAAAAAAACGGTACCAAGCGGCTGAATATGGATCGTATGCCACACAAAAGTATAGAAGTAATGGGCAAGGGGTAGTATCATAAGATCATTACATTAGAAATGGAATATTTAATACTACCCTATCGTGCATTCCATTTTTCGATCACCTTCATACATGATTATCAAATATAGAATAAAGATGGCAACTGAGTCTAAAACGAGTTTCATTTTCTATTTTGAGTATGTTCCCGTAACCACGGTCTCCGCCAACACCTTTCCCTTGAGAAAAATAGCACACCTACACTTCCACTTTCCATGCCATTTCTGCCCGCATGTAGTATGCTGAAGCAACTGTACTAAATGAGAA
>DUPE01000183.1 GCA_012838475.1 Clostridiaceae bacterium | reverse complement strand
TTTTGTCTCTGGGCGGCTTTGATCAAGATTTTAATTATCTCAAAGAAAAATCACAAACCCTTATTGACATGAGCTTTGTAAGGCAAGTCGAAGGCTTCTCTACCTGTGCTTACAATGCCGTCCTGGATCCTGAAGGTGAAATGCAGCTGGGACTGGCCGATATGCAGATCAACGAAGAGATGAATCTCGCCTGGATTAAAGGATACGAGAGCGTCCTGGCCTCCGCGGGGCTACTTGTAGCGGACTTGAATCTCCCCTCTGAAACCATTGCCTATATCTTTGCTTTGGCCAAACAATTTAATATTGATTTGTTTATTATTCCGGTCAGCGGTCCCAAGATGAATCGTCTGCCCGGAGAATTGAGCAGCCTGACCTGGCTGATTGTCAATCAGGATGAATCGGAGACCTTCTTTAACAGGAAAGTCCAAAACGAAGAGGATTTTGCCTGCTTAGCAACACTCTGGCTGGAGACAGGAGTAAAGAATGTCGTCATCACCCGGGGAGCCAAACCCAGCCTCTATGCTAATCAACTGGGAACCTGGCTTAGCTTCAAACCTCCGCAAGTCCAGCATATTGTCGATGTTACAGGTGCAGGAGACTCCTATGCTTCAGGCATTATCTACGGCCATCTGCAGGATTTTGATCCGCCAACATCTATTCGTCTGGGCATGACAAATTCTTACTATACAATCCAGTCGCCTTTTACTGTGCGTCAGGATCTCACAGCCTCTAAACTGCTCACACAGATGAATGTTCTATTTGCAAAGGAGAACAACACATGAATCCTTTAGTATCTATTGATCCGCAAGTACAGGAAGCTTTAGCTGCAAATAAGCCCGTTGTGGCTTTGGAATCTACGATCATCTCTCACGGCATGCCCTATCCGCAAAATATCGAAATGGCCAGAGAGACCGAGAAGATCATCCGTGACAACGGTGCTACTCCTGCGACCATCGCAGTGATCGATGGCAGGATCCAAGTTGGTTTGTCGGCACAGCAGCTGGAACTGCTGGCTACTGCCAAAAACGTAGCAAAAGTATCTCGCCGTGATCTGGCACTGATTCTGGCCAAGGGTACGCTGGGAGCCACAACTGTTGCCACAACCATGATAGGAGCACATTTAGCAGGAATCGATGTCTTTGTAACCGGAGGCATTGGCGGCGTGCACCGCGGATATGAAGAACATATGGATGTTTCTGCTGACTTGGAAGAACTGGCGTCTACTCCCCTGACTGTAGTTTGCGCCGGAGCGAAAGCCATTTTGGATCTTCCCCGCACACTGGAATATCTGGAAACCCATGGAGTGCCGGTTCTGGGATATGGAACAGATTATCTGCCGGCCTTCTTCTCAAGCGCCTCCGACTACAAACTAAGCGCACGCGTAGATTCCCCCGCTGAAGTAGCTCAAGTCATGAAATATTCTCGCCAACTGGATTTTCCCGGCGGAATTGTAGTCGCAAATCCTATCCCCATGGACAAGGAAATTCCCGCAGAGGAAATCAATCGAATCATCGAAAAGGCATTAGTTGAGGAGAAAAAAGCGGGCGTCAAGGGCAAAGACAGCACTCCCTTCCTGTTGGCGAAAATTGTCGAATTGACAGAAGGCAGAAGCCTGGAGGCCAATATTGCCCTGGTTTTCAACAACGCTAAACTAGGGGCGCAGATCGCCGCAGCCTACGCACATATCTGATTAGATGATATAATCACGATAGGTCAAAAACAAAAAGTGAATTGGGAGATTATTATGGCAAAAGAATTACTCAAGAAGACCAATCAGAATAATATGAAACTGGCAAAAGCACTTCCGGACGAGATGGGAGGCTTTATGAAGCTGCATGACGCCGCTCTGGAAGAAGGCGCACTGGATCCTAAGACCAAAGAGCTGATAGCTCTGGGGATCTCTATCGCAATCAAATGTGAGCCTTGCATTGTCAGTCACATGGATAGCTTAATTGCACTCGGTGTCAGCAAAGAAGAAATCGAAGAAACAATAGGCGTTGCCTTCTTCATGGGCGGCGGACCGGCAGTGGCATATGGCGGTAAGGCACTGTCCGCTTACGAAGAACTGAAGAAATAAAAGAACGCGAAACCAACTGCAAATTCACAAAAATCAGGGGCTGTCTCAACAAATGAGATGGTCCCTTTTTCACCTTCACCGCAAGCAAAAATTATATGAACTTCTCGAGGGAAAAGTGTGCCCGGCATCTGCCATCAACTTAAATCTCTATTCAACCTAATCAATAAATACAACCTTCGGAGTTATGCCGATAATCGAGCTGCATAAGGTGCAGGAAAATCAGACACAGATCTACTATTTAGCTGTAATTTTGTATAATTTTTCATATAAAACTTGACTGAACCACAGAGCTGGCGTAACTTTAGGTAAGCTAAAAATAAGCACAGAGGTATTGCCATGCAAGTATATACCAGAAATTTTATTAGTCCTGAAGAACTTAGCAAAGAAAATTTGCTGAGCATTTTGGACTCTCATTCTGAGATCCGTTTTGTCTCCGTGGCCGGAGTTGATCTGATGGGCCATGAGACCGATGAGAAAATACCGGTTGCGGTGTTCATCGAAGATATTGACCGCTTTCTCAATGGCATTGCTGTGCACACGGACGGGTCATCAGTTATTCTTCCCGATCTCGCTACTATCAACAATGCCAAGATTGACATGAGGGCCGATACCTCCGTTAAATGGTGGATTGATCGCAATGCGGACAATATCGATCCGGTGACCGGACT
>DUPE01000212.1 GCA_012838475.1 Clostridiaceae bacterium | reverse complement strand
CGTTAAACGAATTGGGCTTTACAGTTCACAGTCGCTGGTATAAAATGCTTTTGTAGTATTAGACCTTAAGGAGGGTTTGTTAATGGCTCATCATATCGACGAAACTTGCATTTCTTGTGGCGTATGTGAAGGCGAATGTCCTGAAAGCGCGATTTCTCCAGGCGATGAATTCTATGAGATCGATGCAGCACTGTGCACCGACTGCGAAGATTGTGTAGCAGTTTGTCCAACAGAATCAATACACCTGGCTGAGTAGTATTTACTCAAAAATTCATTTTTTGGAGCTGCCCTCTTTGAGATGACAGCTCTTTTTTTGCCCTTTAGTGTTTCTTTAACTCAATAACATTCGCCTGCAGATGGTCAATGACGGAGAGATCATGAGTCGCCAGTATCACGGCTTTGTCCTGCGATAATTCAATCATTAGCTGCAATGCTTCTCTCTCATGCTTTTCATCCAGCTCACGAAACGCTTCATCCAGATATAAGATATCTGACTCAGGCGCAAGTGCTCTGGCCAAGGCCAGGCGGCGCTGTTCACCACCGGAAAGTGTAGCTGCCTTATTGTCACTTATCTCTGATAATCCCAGTTTTTCCAGTAATAGGTCGGCGCGTTCTGCGTCATAACCGGGCAAAACCAGACGGATATTGTCACGGGCTGAAAGCTGCGGCAAAAGACGGTTGTCCTGAAAAACGAATACTCCTCTTTCAGGCACCCCTCTGATCGTGCCGCTGTCAGGCTCGGTTAAGCCTGCAATCAACCTCATCAGAGTAGTTTTGCCAACCCCTGACGAACCAATCAAGACAAGCGGGCGATCAAGCGGGATGGTGACGTTAAAGTCGCTAAGAACATAAGTGTTCTCAAAACACTTACACAAATTTTCTATCTCAATTACCGGAGTATCCTCGCTCCTTCTTTCCTTTCCGGCATGTAGCTCTCCGCGCATGAAAATCGCCTGTTCAGCAGTAGGACAAATGGCTAGAGTGCTGGCAGAACGTTCATTGCTAAATATCTCCTTTTTTGCCGGCAGCCCCGTACGCTTCTTTCCTCCCAGACGGTAAGTATCGCCTGAAGTTTTCGACAGCTTGTTTTCAGCCGGTAGTTTCTCTCCAATTTTAGTCAAAACCAAACGGAATAGCAGCAAGATAACCTTTTCGGAGATGAAGGCGGCGAGCACAAGTACGAGCGTCCAAGCCAGCAGCCCTTCTATATCCAGATATAGTTTTGCCTGATGCATTTGGCGCCCTATTGTTCCGCCGGCGTAAGCAAGTACTTCTGCGGCCACTCCTGCCTTCCAGGCCATGCCTATAGATACAGAGACAGACGCCAGGAAAGCCTCTTGAGAGCCGGGAACTACAATATAGCGAATAACTTCTCTTTTATTCAAAGAAAAAACATGCCCCATCTCAAGCAAATCGCGATCAATATTGAGAAAGGCGCAAAGCAGCTGAGTGTAGACCAGAGGAAAAACGATTGTCCCGCTGATAAATGAAGTCAGTTGCGCATCGTTCAAAAAGAAGAGAGCGATAAGGATAAAAGATACTATCGGAACTACCTTCATCACCAGTACCAGAGGTGAGAATAAAAGGCGTAAATACCGGTATTTGCTCGCAAACCAGGCAATAATAATTGCCAAAAAGATAGCAGCTATCACACTGAGCATGATTCTCTTGGCTGAGGTCAGGACAGTGAGCCAGCTCTCCCCCGACGTGAACATAGTGAAAAAGACAGTGATGACTTTAATGGGAGAAGGAAGTAAAAATCCGGTTCCCCCATATGAAGAGATCAGTTGCCACAGCAACAGGAGCAACAATGCCCCTGACGCTATCAACAATGTATCTACTCTTTTACTTCGCACCGTAATAAAAATCTGCGGGCGGTAATTTACCGCCTACTGATTGCGGATTCATACCGTGAAGCAGTTCAAGAAAACCGGACAAAGAATCCTTCATGGGGTCTCCATCAGCATAATGGATATTACAGTAGGGAATTGCTGCTTCTGCGACCGCAGCATTGAAGACATCCAACGCTTCAATCATTTGGGACGCCTCTTTAGGATTCTCATTGGTAAAATTGATTGACTCCTCGTAACTGGCCAAAAATGCATCTATAGTGTTCGTATTTTCCTCAACAAAGGCTTTTTGAGCTATCAGAACTCCCATGACAAGTCCGGCTTCAGGGATCAACTCAGACCAATCATCATTAAGATCGATAGCAAGGCGTAAATCTGTCAGCTGTTTTTGCGCTATGGTAACGAAGGGCTGCGGGAGTAACGCTACAGCGTCATTTTCCGTTTCCAGTTTTGCAACTATGGCGCTGTGTTCACTCAGCCACTCAATCTCAACGTCGTTGTCAGGATCTAATCCTTTCCTTTCCAGCAGCAACCTGATGACATATTCAGGGACAGCCCCTTCACCGGAAGCATACAATTTTCTGCCTTTCAGATCATCGATTGTTTCAACTGTATCGCCACGCTCAACTATATCGAGCACACCTAGTGTATTGACAGCAAGGACGACAATTTCGCCTTCCGTTCTGTTATAAAGAGTAGCGGCAAGATTGGCAGGAAGAGCAGCGATATCACATTCTCCTTTGACAATCAGAGGAACAATTTCCTCGGGCGAAGCCACCACCTCAAAGTCTACCTTAAATGACTCTTCGCCTTCCTGCGCATCAGTAACCAGCTGCGCCAGACCCATACTGGTGGGACCTTGCAAGCCCCGAAGCCGTATTGTCACATCCTCGACCATCTCCGGCTCTTTGCTGCTTGCACACGCAGTAAGCAGCAATGCAAACAACATTACGATTGCAACAACAATTGATGTTTTTCTCATAATGATTACCTCTGTTAGACAGTATAAATTTTCTGTCATAAGAGTATAGATTGTGAGCAGGAATGTAAATAGTAAGTAAAATGTTTTTTATGTTTTGATTCTCGCGTTACCACTTTAGAGTAATTACCAAAAATTATCTTTTTAAAGGCAATAGGAAAACCGCAGGATTTCTCCTGCGGTTTTCATAAGATCCGGCATCACCTATATTCCCGGGCAGTCACCCACCAAGTATTGTCGGCACAAGAGAGCTTGACTACTGTGTTCGGGAAGGGAACAGGTATGGCCTCTCTGTAATCGACGCCGGAATGTTAGAAGGTGTAATGCACCCTCAAAACTGCATAAGGTAAAGAGATAGAAGTATCAAGATGAATGATCAACGAAGAGCTCCTAAAAACTTGTGTGGTCAAGTCTTCGGTCTATTAGTACCGGTCCGCTGCACATGTTGCCATGCTTACACTTCCGGCCTATCCACCTGGTAGTCTTCCAGGGACCTTATCACATTACGTGGGGAAATCTCATCTTGAGGGGGGCTTCGCACTTAGATGCTTTCAGCGCTTATCCCATCCGAATGTAGCTACCCAGCGATGCCACTGGCGTGACAACTGGTTCACCATAGATTCGTCCGTCCCGGTCCTCTCGTACTAGGGACAGCTCCTCTCAAATTTCCTACGCCCACGACAGATAGGGACCGAACTGTCTCACGACGTTCTGAACCCAGCTCGCGTACCACTTTAATCGGCGAACAGCCGAACCCTTGGGACCTACTACAGCCCCAGGATGTGATG